>CAMKED010000042.1 GCA_946411475.1 uncultured Clostridia bacterium
AGGCAGAGGGTACCCTGACCAACATTGAAGAGTGGGGCAAGCGTCGGCTGGCCTACCTCATCAACGACAAGCCCGAAGGCTACTACGTTCTCATGAACATCGAGAGCAAGCCCGAGCTTCCCGCTGAGCTCGACCGCGTGTTCAAGATCACAGAAGGCATTATGCGTTCTCTGATCACGGTTGTGGAGGAGTAAGAAATCGCATGCTCAATCACATCGTTCTCATGGGTCGCCTGACCCGTGATCCGGAGCTCCGGCGCACGCAGTCCGGCGTTCCCGTTGTGTCCTTCTCTCTGGCGGTGGACCACGACGTCCCTAACAAAGAGACCGGTGAGCGCGGCGTGGACTTCATCGACGTCGTCGCCTGGCGGCAGACCGCGGAGTTCGTCAGCAAGTTCTTCTCCAAGGGCCGTATGGCGGTCGTCTCCGGTCGGCTCCAGATCCGCAGTTGGACGGACAACACCGGCAACAAGCGCCGTGCTGCTGAAGTCGTGGCAGACAACGTCTACTTCGGCGATTCCAAGCGCGACGGCGACAACGCCGGTTCCTACAACGGCAGCAGCTACGCCGGCGCAGGCAACGGCAACTATTCCGGTGCAGGCAACGGCAATTATGCTGCTTCCAACAACGGCTACGGTTATAACAACGGCTACAATGCCCCTGCTGCTCCCGCCGCCCCCGCGGCATCCGATTTTGCGATGCTGGAGGACGAAGACGGCGAGCTCCCGTTCTGATTTGAATTTTTCCGCAAGACTGAAATACTGAAAGAAGGAGGATCCTCTCATGGCGAATGATACCAGAGTCAGACCCCACAAGCGCAAGAAGGTTTGCCTGTTCTGCGTGGACAAGGTGACCAGCATTGACTATAAGGACACTGCGAAACTGAAGCGCTTCACGTCCGAGCGCGGCAAGATCCTGCCCCGTCGTACCACCGGCACCTGCGCTGCCCATCAGCGTCAGCTCACCGTGGCCATCAAACGCGCCCGTCAGATCGCTCTGCTCCCCTACGTGGAAGACTGATCCAAATTGCCAACCGCTCTCTGCTGCCTTGCAGAGAGCGGTTTTTCGTATCCGAAGCGGGGCAAGTCCCTCTGACGCGTTCCACCTGACGTATTGACAAGCGATTTCTTTCCATGTATACTTTTGGTGGAACGAAGGCTTGAACAGGAGGGATCGCATGATCGCCTATAAATGCAAAAACTGCGGTGGAGAGATGACTTACCGCGGAACCGGAGGGCTCGTCTGCCCCTACTGCGGCTCGAAGTCCTTCTTCTCTGACGCGGATTTCAAGGGAAACGAGGAATTTCGGAAAAAGCTGCTTCAATTCTATAAGGCGCAGGCGGAGAAGAAGGAGCTCGATTACGACGCGGATCTGCTCTGGTTCTGCGCCGGGAGCGACAGCTTCCGCACCGAGGACGGGCAGGAGCTTCAGATCGAATACATGCGGAAGGATGAAACAGAAGGCTATACCTGCTATCTGGCACGGGAATCCGTGGTCTACGTCTTTCAAACCCGCCGGGAGGCGGCGGCCTTCTCCGCCGGAGTGAATCGGATGGCCTTTCCCCCTGCGGACGGCCGTCTGCACCGTTCCTTCCCGGAGCTGCGGATGGAGTTGGAGCTGGAAAAAGGCGCACAGGCACTGGTGTACCGCAGGCGACCGAACTGCTACCCTGCGGAGCTGTTCGCGCCCTGGTCGTCGGAGCACCTGGCCTGGGTGATTTCCAGAATGGAGAACATCTGCTGCGCTCTGGCCTTTGCAGGTCTCGAGCACGGAGACCTCAGCCCGACCTCTGTCTGGATCAATCCCCTGCTCCACGAGGGCGTCCTCTTCGGCGACTGGCGGAAGGTCCGCAGCCTGCGAGGCCGCGGCGACCTCCTCGCCCTGCGCAAAACAGCCATTCAGCTTGCAAAAAACACGCGGGAGCCGCCCGAGCTGTACCGGTTCTTGAATTCCGCGCCTGCCGCGGACGCCTATGCAGACTTCGCTGCCTGGGACAGGGTCATCGAGGAAGGCTTCGGCGGACATCACTTTATCAAAATGAACGTGTAACGTGAAAGGAGTTTACTATGGGATACGGCAGTTATTCAGCCAGCGATTGGGCCAAGCTCAAGACCAGCAGAGACCTCTCCGCCGGGCAGAGCGTCAACGAAGTTTTCAAGAGAACCAGCTGCGATCCGAAGTTTGATCCTCGCTACATCGGCACCAGAGAATGCTTCGATTCGGAGGATCATCCCCATTCCACCCCCATCGTCGTCGGCCTTGACGTCACCGGCTCCATGGGCTATCTGGCCGTGAAGGTGGCCACCGAGGCTCTGAACGACCTCATCATGAAGCTCTACTCCACCGGCACGGTGGAGGATCCCGCCCTGATGTGCGCTGCCTACGGAGATTATCGCGACGCTTCTCCGCTCCAGGTCACCCAGTTCGAGTCCGATATCCGCATCGCGGAGCAGCTTTTGGATCTGTACTTTGAAAATCATGGCTCGGGCAAGGTGGTTCCCACCTGCCTCTGGGAGTTCCTGGCAAGGCACACCAACATTGACGCCATCAATAAGCGGGGTGAGAAGGGCTTCCTGTTTACCATTGGCGACGCTGCGGAGATTCGGGACAGCGAAGTAGCAGAGACCGTTGAGCGCGTCATCGGCGACAGGGACCCTGTGCTCAGCCTGCGCGGCCTGCTGCGGGAGGTGGAGGCGAAATTTCACGTCTTCCATATTATGATCGGCGGTGATGGCAACAAGCAGATCCTGAGTGGCCGCAAAATTGTGATTGACCGGGAAGAGATCGATATTATCCCCGAAATTATTCTCGGCACCATCCAACTGCAAAAGGGAACGCCTCTGGACAAGGTTCTGAGTCAGTGGGACGACATTGACAAGCCCGGCCTGACGAAAGCCCTCCGGCAGCTTCAGCTTACCGGTACGGGGCACACGATCCGGCTGTGAGGACAATCGCCGTCGTCGGCAAGAACTACGGCGACGAGGGAAAAGGACTTGCTGTTGACTACCTGACCCGACACGCGGATCGCCCCCTGGTGATCCGGCACAACGGCGGCTCCCAATCCGGCCATACGGTGGAGCGCAGGGGCACGGAGGAAAAGCGCTTTGTCTTCCACGCCCTGTCCTCCGGCTCCCTCTGCGGGGCAGATACCCTTTGGATCGACAGCTTCCACCCGGATCTGTACAAGTTAGGGGAAGAGCTGGAGAACATTCAGACCGCTTTCGGCTTTCTGCCAGGGATCTGGGCGGAGGAGGGCGTCTGCTGCACCGTCGTTGACGACGTGCTGCTCAATCTGGCCCTGGAGGCCTCCCGCGGGGAACGGCGGCACGGAAGCTGCGGCATGGGGATCAACGAATGCGATCTCCGGCTTCGGGCGGGATACGGGCTGCGGCTCGGAGACGTCGGGCGGATGGACGCAGCGGCGCTGTACGGAGCCCTTTCTTGGCTTCGGAGAAGTTGGACGGCGCGGCGTCTGTGGGAGCTTGACGGCGCGCTGAACGCAGCCGCCGAGCCCTATCTGCGGCTGCTCTCCGACGAAAACGTGCTGCGAAACGAGGCGGATGCGATTTTGGACAATCTGCGCCGGGTAAAGCTGCTTTCAGTGCCTGCCCTGCGGGAAAAGCTGACAGGCGTTGGGACTTTGATTTTCGAGGCCGGCCAGGGTCTGCTGCTGGACTGCGGCAACGAGGCTTGCGCGCCTCACGTGACCGCCTCCTGCACGGGACTCCAAAATCCCTGCGCCTTTCTGGCGCGGATGGGTCTGCGGCTCGACGAGGCGGTCTACGTCTCCCGCAGCTACGTGACCCGGCACGGCGCGGGGCCGCTGCCCTGGGAGTGTTCCCGGGAGGCCATCGGTCGCCTCGAACCGGATCGAACCAACGAGCCCAACCCCTGGCAGGGCTCGCTCCGCTACGCCCGCCACGGGAGCGAGGCCGACTTCGTATCGGAAGTGCGGCAGGATCTGCGCCGGAATGGAGCGGAAAGCGTTGCAGCCAAGCTCTTTCTGACCCACTTGAACGAGACGGCAGGCTGCGTCGTCCTGCGGGATCGGCTGATCCCCGCCGAGACCTTCCTTCGCCATCCGCTGCTCCGGGAGAGCTTCCGGGGCGCGTATCTCTCAGCTACTCCCTACAGCGAGGACGTCGCGGTGCTTCCGGCGGAATAGATGCAATACGAAAGGAGCGGTTCCTTATCTTGCGAAGCAAGATAAGGAACCGCTCCCTTACGGTAGGATTACGGCGTATCAACGCGGATGTTGCCGCTGACCGTCTCGAGTTCCAGTTTCTTTGCGTCGCAGCCTTCCAGAACGAGCTCACCGCTGGTCGTCCCGCAGTCGATCCCGGTCGCGTTGACCTGTGCCAGGCACACGTCCTTTCCCTCGCTCTTGACATTTTCCCCTGTTTTCTTATATAATATAATTAACCTGAAAGGAGGAATGACCTATGTTCTGCCCAAAATGCGGCAAGCAGCTCCCGGATAGGGCGGCGTTCTGCAATCAATGCGGCACCCCAATCGCACGGGTGCAGCAGCCACCGGTCCAGCAGGCCCCGGCACAGGCACAATACCCCCAGCCTCCAGTCCAACAGCCTCAGCCTCAGGCACAGTACCGCCAGCCTCCAGTCCAACAGCCTCAGGCACAGTACCGCCAGTCTCCGATCCAGCAGCCCCAGTCCTTCTATCCCCAGACGCCCGCCGCTCAGCCAAAGAAGCGCCACACGGGCTTGATCGTTGCGTTGATTGCCCTGTTTGTCGTAGCAGGGACCGTGTTGGCCCTGTTTTTGACCGGCGTGATCGGCAAAAAGGACGGCGGCGAGACCGCAGCAAGCAAACCCGCCGGCGAGACGGGCGTAACCCAGCCCTCCGTCCCGCAGATGCCGACCGACCCGGACAAAATCGAAGCGCTGAGCGCCGTGGCGGAAAACCCCACCGTTCAGAGCAAGACCGGCGTCAAGGTCGCGCTTTCCCCCTTCCTGTTTGACTACACCGAGGACGAGACCCCTGTCACCATCAGCGATCTCGGCATCGAGACCGCCAGCAACGGCGAATGGAAACAGTCCGTCTATGACGTTGACCTCGGCGGCATGCATGAACTGGACGCCTGGATCGACATTTTCATTCCCTACGACGCCTCCTTCATCGAAGCCGGCGAGGACGCCGCGCAGTGCGTAGCCGCCCGCTGGTTCAACGAGGAGACCGGCACATGGGACGACGACCTGCTCTATGACGTGGACACCGAGGCAGGTTGTGTCGTCATCCACACTGACCACTGCTCCAAGTTCGCCAGTTTCACCGTCCGCAAGGCAGGCATGCGCTCGGCCTACATCAGTGAGGTTAAGGTCAGCGTCGAGGATCTGAACGAGCTCGTAGATCTGGAAAAGGCTGCCGCAGCCATGTCGGAATACGCGGCGAACGGCGGTTCCTACGGCGAGAACTGCTACCAGCTCGGCGAGCTTGCCATGCAGAGCTTCTTTGAGGACGTGCTGCTCAAATCTGCCAACCAGGGCAACGACGTGGTCGGCAACGTGGGCAACGCCCTGCAGCTCTCCGACGTGTTCTTCTTCACAGAAAAATATGCGAAGGCCAACGAGACCTTCTGGAAACGGATGGGGCAGGTCGGCCTGGCGCTCGGCGCGATCAACCTCGGCGTGGAGATCATGAAGCCCGACAAGACCGACGGCGACATCATGACCATCTACAAGGACGCCGGCCTCTACGCGCTCAACGTCATCGGCGACACGGCGCTGGGCACCGCGCTCGTCGGCGTAACGGTGCTCGATAAGTCCATCACAGCCTTTGGCGAGGCCGCAAGAGGCTACGCGGTGGAGCGGATCGAGAACTGCTATCTCTATTTCAACGAAAAAATCAACTGGGGCGGGTATCAGGCCCGCACCTCCAAGGAGTGGCGCGCGGTCGTGGCCGATTGCGTCAAGAACTCCGAGGGCGACGAGGAACGCTTCCGCACGATGCTGGAAGCCAACATTGACGAATATGCCCGCCGATTCTTCTCTCTTGGCGAAGACACCAAATATGAGATCCAGAGCGAATTCGCCGAGCACTTCTCCGGCGGCCGCCTCGGCGTGCTCAGCAAGTCCGAAGAGGAGGCTATGGTCAAGCGCTACAAGGAGCGCATGTATCAGCGCCTGTCCGGCGCGATCCTGCGGGAAATGCAGAACGAATACCTGCGCAAGCTGCAATCCCGGCTCCAAAAGGCGATGAATGACGTCAAGAACGAGCTCAACCGGGAAGCTACGATCGAGCTCTACGAGGAGCTCAAGGAGGGCGAAAAGCCCGCCTATACGGGCTATTATTTCCGCTTTGCCGAGCTCTCAAAGGACGCGCAGGCGCACGTGGACTCCTGGACGGGGACGCTCGACAAGAACGGCTCCGCCTCAGTCAAGCTGCGCGTGGTCGCCTACATCCTGGCCGGGACACCGGATCGGGTCGACCTGTATGCAAATCAGAAGGATTTGGAAGAAGAGAAGGTCGCCTTCTCCGTGAAATTCAAATTCAAGTATCCCAAGACCGAGGTACCGCTGATCGGCGAGGAGTATCCCACGCTGGAGGAGATCGTAGGCTATTATGAGGACGGCATGCTCACAGTGGAGGACGTCTATATCCCGCCCGAGCTACTCGAGGCCATGCAGGCCGCGAAGGAGAACAGCGAAGGCGAGGACGGACAGGGCTGCGACTTCAACATCAACCCCGACGAGATCATCGGCAAAACTTCGGCCATGCCCTTTACGCTGGAGCAGGCCGATGCGGAAGGCGTCTATATGCACTTTGCCTCCGGCGACGAGGACGGAGATTTCCTGGCCGGGCACCTCATCCGCTACGACCAGAAGACCGGCGTGCTGCTGCTGGAGCCCTTTACGACGGAGTCGGAGGGCGAGCAGGCAACCGTCAGCATGACCCTCAACTGCAGCTATGCTGACGAGGCGCACAGCGGCGTCCAGATCACCGGTCAGCTCACGGAGGAATTCGGCGGCGAATACGCCGGGATCCGCTTCGTCGTAGCCATTCGGGGCAGTAAGCCGCTCGTAAGCTGAGATGCTGCCGGAGTTCACCGTTTTTGGCCTCACGCTGAAAAGCTATTCCCTATGTGCAGCCGTGGCGGCGCTTATTTGCGCCGCCACGGTTTGGGCGCCTCTGCGCCGCTGCGGGTACAGCCGCCTGGCTGCCGTCCTGACGCTGCCGGCGATGGCCGTCGCCTTTCTCGTCGGCGCGCGGCTCTGGAACGTGGCGGTCAACCCCGACGCCTACGGGGCACAGCGGCCCTGGTACACGCTGCGAATGGTCGGCTTGAGCCTCTACGGCGGGCTCGCCGGGGCAGCCGTCGTCCTGCTGATTTCCGTTCGTCTGGTTCGGGGAAAGCCCCTTGCGGTGCTGGACGCCTTTGTGCTGCCCGTCGCCCTGGCCTTCGGCATCGCCCGGATCGGCTGCTTCCTCAACGGCTGCTGCGCCGGGATCAAAACGAGCCTGCCCTGGGGCGTGGTCTTCCCCGCCGCTTCCGCGCCGCTGCCCCGCGGCCTGTTCTCCTTCCCCGCTACGGCCGTCCATCCCACGCAGCTCTATGAGCTAATCCTTGCGCTTGCAGGTGTCCCGCTCTGCCGCCTTTGGGTCAAAAAAAAGAATGCAGGCGCCGGCGGCCTGTTTTTCAGCTACGCCGCCTGGTTCAGCCTGCTGCGCCTGGCCGTTTTGCCCCTGCGTTCCCTGCCCTATTCCAAGCTTGTTACCCTTCTGGCGTATCCCGCGCTGTATTTGATCTGCTGCATGCTTTCCGTTTACGGCGCAAAACGCACGATACAAGAAGAAACCGGTTCTGCGCCATAAGGCACAGAACCGGTTTTCGTTCAGCAATAGAAATCTTTGATCTTCTTGGCGCGGCTGGGATGGCGGAGCTTGCGGATCGCCTTGTTTTCGATCTGGCGGATGCGCTCGCGGGTGACGCCGAATTTCTGGCCCACCTCTTCCAGCGTATGGTTGCGGCCGTCGTACATACCGAAGCGCATTTTGAGCACGTCGGCTTCGCGCTGCGTCAGCGTGCCGAGGATCTCCGTCAGGGCCTCCGCCAGCATCGTATTGGAGGTGGACTCGGCGGGTCCCGGGGTGTTGTCGTCCTCCACGAAGGAGCCGATGGTGGTGTCTTCCTCGTCGCCGACGGGCGTATCCAGAGAAAGCGTGTCGGCCGCGGTGCGGTTGGCCTCGATGATCTTCTCGATCGGAAGGCCCAGCTCATCCGCGATCTCCTCCAGCGTGGGCTCGCGGCCCAGCTCCTGTACCAACTTGCGGTTGCAGCGCGTGGCCTTGTTGATGACCTCCACCATGTGCACCGGGACGCGGATGGTCCGGGCCTGGTCCGCGATGGCGCGGGTGATGGCCTGCCGGATCCACCAGGTCGCGTAGGTGGAGAATTTGTTGCCCTTGGTGTAGTCAAACTTATCGACCGCACGAATCAGGCCGGTGTTGCCCTCCTGGATCAGATCCAGAATGTGCAGACCGCGGCCGGAATACTTTTTGGCGATGGAAACCACGAGACGAAGGTTTGCCTCTGTCAGCTTTTTCTTGGCTTCCTTGTCGCCGGTGGAGACCCGCTGCGCCAGATCCATCTCCTCCTCCGGGGAAAGCAGCGGAACCTGACCGATCTCTTTTAAGTACATGCGGACGGGATCGTCGAGATTGTACTCTGCGGCAAGCTCCACAGGGTCAATCATTTCCTCTTCCACGTCCAGTCCGGGCAGATCCATGGACAGATCGTCGTCCAGATCCAGCTCAGCGCCGACGATCTGGATTCCCATACCCTCCAGAGCCTCATACACCATTTCGATCTGCTCGACAGTGCAGGGAATCTTTGCCAGTTCGTTGTTGAGCTCGCTGGCAAGCAGGACGCCTTCTTTCTTCCCCTTGGCCACAAGCGTGGTAATCGGGCCGCTCAGCATTTCAAAGGCAGGATTGGAATTCTTTTTTGCGGTAGACATAGTACACTTCCTTCGCATCATTCAAAAGGCTCACCCGTCCCGGTGTGTGTGAAACGGGGACCCTGAAATTCAACTCATTATATTACAATCTTCCATGCTTGGCAAGCCCTTTTCCGATTTTTTTACAATTTCTTTGCTTTTTCCCTTGTAAAACAGAAGCGGATGAATTAGGATATAGGAAACGAAAAACATACGGGAGGTGACGGTCGCTTGACGGATACCGAATTCATGGAACGGGCTTTGGCGCTGGGACGGGAAGCGGCGGCAGAAGGCGAAGTCCCCGTGGGCTGCGTCGTAGCCCTCGGCGATCGAATCGTGGGAGAGGGCCGCAACCGGCGCGAAACGGCCAAAAACGCGCTCTGCCATGCGGAGCTGGAGGCCATTGACGCCGCGTGCAGGACGCTGGGCGGCTGGCGGCTTTGGGAATGCACCCTTTACGTCACGCTGGAGCCCTGTCCGATGTGCGCGGGGGCCATCATCAACGCCCGGATCCCGCGAGTGGTCTATGGGGCCGCCGACCCGAAAAACGGCTGCTGCGGCTCGGTGATCAATCTCTTTTCCCTGCCCTTCAACCATCAGCCGGAGATGCAGGGCGGGGTTTTGGAGCCGGAATGCGCCGCCCTGCTCACGGAGTTCTTCGAGCGGCTCCGGCTCCAACGCCCGCGGAGAAGACATTGGAGCAGAGACGTATAAAATCGGGGCTGTCTCACGAAGAGACAGCCCCGTTTTATATTTTCGTTATTCGGCGAAGTAAGGCTGAACCAGAGAAATCAGTTCGGTAACCTTCTTCTTGGCGCCTTCGATCGTCACAGGCTTATTGCAGACGATACTGATGACAAAGCTGCGGTTGGGAAGCTGGACAACGCCCATCGCGCAGACACAGGTATTCGACTCCACGTCAAAGATAAAGCCGTATTTCAGGTCGTCGCCGACGAGGCCGGTATCAATTTCAAGCGTGTCCACCGGCGTCATCAGAATATCCAGCATCTGGCGGGACGCTGCTTCGCTGACCAGCTTGCCGCTGCAAATCAGGCTCAGGATCTCAGCAGTCTGCTGGGCGGTGACGTAGTTCTTTGCGCTGCCGGAGCCGCTGAGAGAGCGGTTGAAGCCGAGCTTGACGCCGTTGGCCACCGCAAAGGCCTTGACGTTTTCACGGCCCTTGGAGGCGTCTTCTCCGCCGAGCTTTTCCGTCAGACGATCCGCGGCGTAGGTGTCGTTGGAAACGATCATGGCTTTGACGTCGTCCAGAACGTCGTCCAGGACCAGCTTGCCTTCCTCCGCCTGCTGGAAGACCGCGCCCATGATAAAGACCTGGGTCATACGGTTGGCCGTCATCCAGTCGTCCACGCCGCAGTTGACGGCGGAACCGACCTTGGTTTCGAGCGCGGGATCAATCACCATCACTTCCCATTCGCTGGTCAGACCGCGCAGGGATTCATCCAGATCCGCTTTCAGTTGTGCGTCTTTGATGGGGGTGAGATTCTGCGGCTGCACGGGAGCCTCGGTGGACGGAGGCGCCTCCGTGTGGATCGGCGCAATGGTTTCGTTGCCGGAAAGCTGCGTGTTATCCGTGTTTTCGGTCTGAGGCGGGTTGGTCGCTTCTGTTTCGTTCTTGCTTTTCTGCGTATTCAGAATCAAAATGCAAATCAGCACAGCCGCAACAAGCAGGCCCATGGTGACGCCGAGGAAAATATCAGGTTTTTTTGTTTTCATGTACATACCACTCCATTCAGCTGGTTTTCCCTTCAAAATGCAGGGTGGTTCTATGCCGGACAAGTCCGGCATAGATTCTGGGGAGATCTGAACAACCCCTAATTGCATTCATTTTATCACATAAACAGTCATTCGTCAATGGTTTTCCCGAAACAGGAGGTAAAATGCGTGATTCTGTCCTCGCAGCTTTGGCCGCCGCCCTGCTCTGGACGGCCCTTTCGCTGCTGATTCTTCCGGAAGAACGGCCTGCCGCCGACCGCGCTTCCGTCCCCGCAAAACGTGAGGAAACAGAGGCGGAGATCCCGGTCCGGACCGAAGCTGTTCCCACAGAGGAGCAGGACTTTGACCCGGCGTATTCTCTGGCCGTATTGACGCCCGACGGCGTGCAGACGATGGATCTTCACAGCTATCTGACCGGGGTCCTGCTGGCGGAGATGCCCGTTTCCTTCGGAGAAGAGGCGTTGAAGGCACAGGCCGTCGCATGCAGGACCTATACGCTGGAACGGTGCCGGAACAGCCGCCACGCGGAGGCTGCGGTCTGCACCGACTCCCACTGCTGCCAGGCGTGGACAGCCCCCGCTGATGCAACGCCGGACGCCCGGAAACAGGCGGAGGCAGCCGTCAGCGCAACCGACGGGCTTGTGCTGCTGTATCAGGGTGCGCTGATCGACGCGACCTTTTTTTCCTGCTCCGGAGGCCGCACCGAAGACGCTGCGGCAGTCTGGGGCAGCGATCTGCCCTATCTCAAAGCGGTTGCAAGCCCCGGTGAGGACGCCGAGCGATTTTCAAACGAGCTTCGGGTCCCCTTGGAGGACTTCCGTGCGGTTCTCGAAACGCTGGATGGGGAAATCCGCTTTTCCGGCGATCCGGGGACCTGGCTGGAATCCGTTCAATACACCGCGGGAGGCGGCGTTGCATCCATGCGGCTGTGCGGGCGCGTCTTCCGGGGCACTGTGCTCCGCAAGGCCTTTTCCCTGCGCTCTACGGTCTTCACGCTCTCGTTGAACAGGGAGGAAGCCGTCTTTGCCAGCAGGGGCAACGGCCACCGGGTCGGCATGAGCCAATACGGCGCTGCCGCGATGGCCCAAGCCGGAAACGACTACGAAACCATTCTCAAATGGTACTACCGGGGCGTGGAGCTGTCCCGGGCAGACACGCTTTTCGCTCCGTCTTGACGTAAGCCCGCATAGCGGAGCGGCACGTCGCATAGACTGTCAAACGGGAGGGATGAATATGCCGCCATGCAGATATACGGATTTGAGATGCAAGGAAGTCATCAACGTCTGTGACGGATGTCGGCTGGGCTGCGTCTGCGACGTGGAGGTAGAACTCCCCGGCGGGCAGGTCTGCGCCATCTGGGTGCCGGGGCCCTGGCGCTGGCTGGGCTTCTTCGGGCACGACGGCTACTACCGCATACCCTGGTCCTGCATCCGCCGCGCCGGGGACGATATTATTCTGGTTGAGGTCGATCTTCCGGGCTGCCGAGTGCGGCGGGAGTGGCGGCGGCCCCGCCGCTGAGAAAAAGCGTACGACTGGGAACATACCCGATTTCCAATCGTCTAAACGATCGAACGACAAAAAAGTTGTATTTTTCGGATTTGTCGTGTATACTGAAGCGTGGCAAGAGGCCGTTTGCCTCTTTTTCGTCGCCACAAAAGAGATGGAGGAACATTCACCATGAAAAAAGCACTTGCGATTATTCTGGCTGCGTTGATGCTGTTCAGCTTCGCCGCCTGCGGCGCCAATGAAGCGTCTGACAGCATCCGCGGTGAAAACGCGGCTGCCGCTGATTATGCCTATAACGGCTATCAGTCAGACAACGCATTCTACTATCGGTATGAAAACGAAAGCAGCCCTTCCAAGGCATATGCACCCACAAGCAGCCGGACCGACTCCGTGGAAAACGGTCGGAAGCTCATCCGCAAAATCCGCCTCACGGTGGAGACAGACGACTATCAGGCCTTTATCGACAGTTTCACCGGGAAGCTCAACGAACTGGGCGGTTACATTGAGGACATGGAAGCCAATACCTCCGGCAGCACCCCAAACGCCACCATTACGGTCCGTGTCCCGGCAGATCAGTTGAGCGCTCTCACTGAAAGCGTCTCCGGCATCGGCAACATCACCTACAAGCACGAATCCCAGGAGGACGTCACGCTTCAATATACGGACACGGAAAGCCACATTCTCGCCCTTCGCACGGAACAGGAACGGCTGACGCAGCTTCTCGAGCAGGCCCAAACCCTGTCTGAGGTTCTGGAAATTGAAGATCGGATGACCCAGGTGCGGTATCAGTTGGAGAATTTCGAGCGCTCGTTGCGGGCTTTGTCCAACCAGGTGGAATACGCGACCGCCACTATCACGGTCTCCCAAGTCGTGGCCTTCACTCCCACGGAGGAGCTGGGTTACTGGGAAAAAATCGGCCAGGGGCTGTCCAACAGCGTCAGCGGGCTGTGGAATTTCCTGAAAAAGCTGTTCAGCACCGTTGTGATCAAGCTCCCCTATCTTCTGATTCTCGTTGCGCTCCCTGTGACCGTCATTCTCCTTGTGAATAAGCACAGCCGCCGCAAGCTGAAGGCCAAGGCCGATCAGTACGCCGCCCAGCCCGGATCCGCCCGTGCGATGCAGAACGTGCCGGAGGGTTCTATGGCAACGCCGCGGACGACCCCCGACTCCGTTGAGAAGAAGCCCTGAACCTTCTGAAAGATAATAAGCACTGTCATTTTTCTGTTTCAACGCTTATTTTTCCATTCCGTCGTCCGCCGGGCAAGCGCCGCGGGAGCGTTTTTCTCCTCTCCGGGCGTTTGCCCGGGTTTTTCTCAGAAGATTCCTGATTTTTTCCGGTTTATTTGCAAAAAAAGCTTGCAATCCCGGCAACTATCATGTATAATGTGTCGGCACGGTGAAAAAGCCGTGACATTGCAACTCACACACCCGGGGATTTCCGTCTGTGTGCCGCCCGCAGGGCGGTCAGCCGGAAAGATGATCGGGGTGGAGGAAAAAACAAAAAGGAGAATATCAAAATGGCAGTCGTATCCATGAAGCAGCTGCTCGAGGCCGGCGTCCACTTCGGACACCAGACCCGCCGCTGGAACCCCAAGATGGCACAGTTCATCTACACCGAGCGCAATGGTATCTATATCATTGACCTCCAGAAGACCGTGAAGAAGCTCGAGGAAGCTTACGCCTTCGTGCGTCAGTTGGCCGAGAACGGCGAGAGCATTCTCTTTGTCGGCACCAAGAAGCAGGCGCAGGACGCCATCAAGGAAGAGTCCGAGCGCGTCGGCATGTACTACGTCAACGCCCGTTGGCTCGGTGGCATGCTCACCAACTTCAAGACCATGCGCACCCGTATTGACCGTCTGGCTCAGCTCCGCAAGATGGAGACCGACGGCACCTTCGCAATGCTTCCCAAGAAGGAAGTCATCAAGCATCAGGGCGAGATCGAGAAGCTCGAGAAGTACCTGGGCGGCGTGAAGGAAATGAAGAAGCTCCCCGGCGCGCTGTTCATCGTTGACCCCCGCAAGGAGCGCAACGCCATTGCTGAGGCCCGCAAGCTCCACATCCCCATTGTTGCCATCGTTGACACCAACTGCGACCCCGACGAGGTCGATTACGTGATCCCCG
>CAMKED010000043.1 GCA_946411475.1 uncultured Clostridia bacterium
GTCTTCAAGGCGGGAAGGAATGGCCGTCAGAGACCGTTTCAATCGCTGCTTACGTACCCGTCTGACGGACAGGGTACGTTTTTTCTTTTTGCCCCGTCGAGACCGCTTGAAGACAACTACAACAATGAAGAGAAAGAGAGGAACCCCCATGAAGCTTATCTACGGCATTCAGGACAAACCCAAATTCTCGCAACGGATCGTATTTGCGCTCCAGCAGGTGCTGGCGATCATGGCCGCCACGCTGGCGGTCCCTGCTGTGATCAACAACAATTGCGGCACTGAGATGAGCCAGGCCGCCGCCCTCTTCGGCGCAGGCTTCGGCACCATCATCTATCTGCTGTTCACCCGCTCCAAGAGCCCCGTTTTTCTGGGTTCCTCCTTCGCATTCATCGGCTCTATGTGCTCCGCTTTCGCCGGCGCCTCCACGATGGCCCTCGGTTACCTGGGCCTGATTATCGGCGCGGTGCTTGCGGGGCTCGTCTACGTCGTGCTGGCAATCTTCGCAAAGACCCTCGGCACCGACTGGCTCAATAAGCTGATGCCTCCCGTGGTCATCGGCCCCACCGTCGCCATCATCGGCATGTCCCTTGCGCCGAATGCCGTGGGCGACTTCACCAACGGCGCGGGCGGCTCCACCTACGTGGCCATGGTTTGCGGCCTTGTCACCCTGCTGACCACCGTGCTGGTTGCCACCTATGCCAAAAAGATGGCTCGGCTGATCCCCTTCATTCTGGGCATCCTGGCGGGCTACGCCTGCGCCTGCATTTTCTACCTGATCGGGGCGGCTGCCGGCTGCGATGAACTGAAAGTCATCAGCTTCCAGCCCTTCGTGGACTGCTTCTCCAAGATCAGCCTGAAATCCTTCCTGGCGGTTCCCCGCTTCACCTTCTGGGAAGGCAAGGGCGAGTTCGGCTCCATGAGCTTCGGTTACTTCATCACCCTGCTGACGGCCTATGTGCCCGTGGCCTTCGTCGTCTTCGCCGAGCACATCGCCGACCATAAGAACCTGTCCTCCATCGTGGAGCAGGATCTGCTCAAGGAGCCCGGCCTGCACCGGACCCTGCTGGGCGACGGCGTGGGCTCCATGGTCGGCGCCTTCTTCGGCGGCTGCCCCAACACGACCTACGGCGAATCCATCGGCTGCGTGGCGATCACCGGCAACGCCTCCATCGTCACCATCTGGTACGCGGCGGTCCTCTGCATCCTGATCTCTTTCCTGTCTCCGTTCATCGCCTTCCTGCAGTCCATCCCCGCCTGTGTCATGGGCGGCGTCTGTATCGCCCTCTACGGCTTCATTGCTGTCTCCGGTCTGAAGATGCTCCAGAACGTGGATCTCAACGAGAACCGGAACCTCTTCACCGCCTCCGTGATCCTGATCACCGGCGTCGGCGGCCTGGTTTTGAAGATCGGCGCGGTCGAGATCCGCACCGTGGCCTGCGCCCTGATCCTGGGCATTGTCGTCAATAAGATGCTCGCAAAAGAGAAAGCCTGACGCGCCTTTCCGGAACCCGCTCCTGCCATGCGGCCTGTCCTTATGGACAGTCCGCATGGCAGGAGCGGGTTTTCTTCGTCCCGGGCTTCGCTGCAATAAAAAAACTATTGTGCAATCCCGCTCCGGGTGCTATAATATAAAGAAAAAAAGAATACGGATGTGTATACAGAGTGAAATACGGAGCCTGGAATGTAACGTCCTTCCAAGCGGAGCAGGTGCGGGCGCTGGAGCAGGCGGGCTATGGGGCCCTCTGCGCCAGGATCCTGTCGGCCCGGGGCTGCAGTGACGCTGCCGCGGCGCAGGAATATCTGCGCGGCGACGCCCCGCTCAACTCCCCGTTTTTGATGAAGGACATGAAGACCGCCGCCGACCGCGTGCGTCTGGCGGTGGCGCGAAAGGAACATATCGCCGTCTTCGGTGACTACGACGTGGACGGCATCACCTCCACGGCCCTGCTGACGGAGTTTCTCCGCGGCATGGGCGCGCGGGTCACCAGCTATATCCCTGCGCGGCTGGAGGAAGGCTACGGCCTCAACGAGATTGCAATTCGCTGGCTGTACAAGCAGCAGGTGAATCTGATCGTCACCGTGGACTGCGGCATTACGGCCAACAGCGAGGCGGAGCTCTGCCGGAAGCTTGGCATGGAGCTCGTGATCACTGATCACCACGAATGCAAGGACGAGCTGCCGCACGCGGTGGCTGTGGTGGACCCGCATCGGCCCGACTGCGGCTATCCCCACACGGACCTTTCCGGCGTTGGCATTGCCTTCCAGCTTGCCGCTGCCATCTCCGGCGAACAGGCCGGACTTTTGGAGCGCTTTTCCGACTTGCTTTGCCTGGGCCTGGTGGCTGACGTGATGCCCCTGCGCGGCGAAGTGCGGACCATGGTCGTCCGGGGGCTCAAAGCCCTGGAACAGCCGACCCGACCCGGCATTGCCGCCTTGATGGCCGAATGCGGCTGCACCGAAGGCCCGATTACCACCTCCACGGTGGGCTATCTGCTTGCGCCGCGGATCAACGCCGCCGGCCGCATGGGGCAGGTGGAGCTTGCGCTGGAGCTGTTTATGACGCACGATCCCGAGCGGGCGAAGGTCCTTGCGGATGCGCTTTGCCGGCTCAACCGGGAACGGCAGAAGGTGGAGGCCGTCATCTATCAGCAGGCGGTGTCTATGCTCGGGCCGGACGCCCACCCGCGGGCCATCGTCCTGGCTGGGGAAACCTGGCATCAGGGCGTGGTCGGCATCGTGGCGTCCCGGCTTTCGGAGGAGTATAACTGCCCGGCCTTCCTGATCTGCATGGACGGGGACCGCGGTAAGGCCTCCTCCCGCAGCTACGGCGGGTTCAACCTTTTTGCCGCGCTGACCAGCCTTTCCGATCTGCTTGAAAGCTTCGGCGGGCATGAGCTTGCCGCCGGCTTTACCATCAGCCGGGAGAACATCCCTGCCTTCCAGCGGGAGGTCACCGCGCTGGCGGAGGCCTTCCAGAATTCCGGCCAGGCTGAGGACGCCCTGGCGGTGGACTGCGCCGTGGACCCTGCGCTTTTGACCTTTGAAAATATCCGGGACCTGAACCAGCTCGAGCCCTGCGGCACCGGCTGCCCGATTCCGGTTCTTTGTGTGGAGGACGTCGTTGTGACCCAGCTTTCCGAGGTGGGCGGCGGAAAGCATCTGCGCCTGAGCCTGCGCAGCCGGAACGGCCACAGCATGGCGGCCATCTTCTTCTCCCAGACGGCCCTGCGCACCGGCATCGCCCCGGGCGACACGGTGGACGTGGCCTTCACGCCGCAGATCAATGAGTTCCGGGGCACCCGGACCGTTCAGCTCAACGTGGTGGATCTGCGCCTGAACCGACGCCTGCGCGATGAGACTGAAGCCGAGCGGGCCCTGTACCGACGCTTCCTGCGGCAGGCCAGACTGACCCCGGATGAGGCGAACCGGCTTTTGCCCAGCCGGGAGGAATTTGTTGCGGTCTGGCGCTATCTGATTGCCAACAGCAGCGAACAGGGGATCGAAGAGGACTTCCCCTGCATGGGCCGGAAGATCAATCGGACCGCCTTCTGCGGCGCTGCCGAGCGTCTGACCCTGGGCAAGACGCGCATCTGCCTGGACGTCTTTGCCGAGCTGGGTCTGATCCAGCTTCGGACCAGCCGCCGCTGCTTCCATATCCGCATCACCACCGACGGCAGCAAGGTGGACTTGAATCAGAGCGGGATCGTGCAGCGGCTGCGCATCCAGAAGGCTGGACAGTGAACGCCGACAAAAAGCAAGTTGAAAGTGGAAAGTTGAAAAACGAATGAAATATGGATCGAAGGTCTGTCTTTCCATTATCATCGGTCAAATGTCAATTTGACCGATTCCACAACTTTCAACTTTCAATTCTCAATTTTTAGCTCCCACGAGAGGATACTTCCAATGGAAACGTTTGAACAA
The DNA here is from genome assembly GCA_946411475.1 of uncultured Clostridia bacterium. GTDB lineage: Bacteria > Bacillota > Clostridia > Oscillospirales > Oscillospiraceae > JAFRPC01. The sequence goes on from CAMKED010000043.1 coordinate 3,922, forward strand.
CACTATACAACCATGCTCCAGGCCATCCGCACATACGCGCCCAATACCGATCTCGACGCGGTGGAGCGCGCGGTTCGCTATGCCGATGAGAAGCATAAGGACCAAAAGCGCAAGGATGGCTCCCCCTATATCATTCACCCCCTCGCCGTGGCGGAGATCGTGGCAGAGCTCGGCCTCGATACCGACGCCATCGTCGGCGCCCTGCTTCACGACTGCATCGAGGATACCACTGCCTCCCACGACGAGATCGCCAAGCTCTTTGGCCAGAGCGTCGCAGAGCTGGTGGAGGGCGTCACCAAGCTGACCCGAGTGGAGTTTTCTACCCGCGAGGAGCAGCAGGTCGAAAACCTGCGCAAGATGTTCATGGCGATGTCCAAGGACATCCGCGTGGTGCTGATCAAGATCTGCGACCGCCTCCACAACCAGCGCACCATGGAATACCAGAGCAAGGCCAAGCAGATCTCCAAGTCCGAGGAGACCATGGACGTCTACGCTCCGCTGGCCCATCGGCTTGGCATGCAGAAGATCAAGTGGGAGCTCGAGGACAACGCCCTGCAATACCTGGACCCCGAGGGCTATCATGAGTTGATGGACTACCTCGACGCCCACAAGGCGGAGGCCGAGGCCTTTATGGAGAACGTCCGCAAAAAAATCTCGGACAAGCTCTCCGCTGTCGGGATTGAATGCGAGATCTCCGGCCGGATCAAGCACGTCTACTCCATCTACCGCAAGATGAAGGAGCAGAATAAGACCCTGGACGAGCTCTACGATCTCTACGCTTTCCGCGTCATCGTGGAATCCATCTCCGACTGCTACAACGTCCTGGGCCACATCCATGAGATGTTCAAGCTGGTCCCCGGCCGTTTCAAGGACTACATCTCCACGCCGAAGCCAAACAACTACCAAAGTCTCCATACCACCGTCATCGGCGAAGAGGGCATCCCCTTCGAGGTGCAGATCCGCACCCGGGAAATGCATGAGATCGCGGAGAACGGCATTGCGGCCCACTGGAAGTACAAGGAGGGCATGGAGGCCGGCGAGGGCAAGGAGTTCGACTGGATCCGCCGTTTGCTGGACAGCCAGCAGGAGACGGACGCCGAGGACTATCTGCACAGTCTCAAGGTGGATATGTTTGACGACGAGGTCTTCGTTTTCTCGCCCAAGGGCAAGGTGATTTCCCTGCCTGCCGGGTCTACCCCCATCGACTTTGCCTACGCGATCCACTCCGGCGTCGGCAATACGATGATCGGGGCCAAGATCAACAACCGCATCGCGGGCTACGACGTGCAGCTCCACAACGGCGACGTCGTCGAGATCCTGACCTCCAAATCCGCCAAGGGTCCGTCGCGAGACTGGCTCAATATCTGCAAGTCCAACCAGGCCCGGTCCAAGATCAAACAGTGGTTCAAAAAGGAAAAACGCGAGGAGAACATCGCCCGCGGCAAGACCAGCTTTGAGGGCGAGCTTCGCCGCATGAATATCTCCCCGGCTATGCTTCAGAATGAAGAGCTGCTGCCGCAGCTTCTGAAAAAACTTTCCTTTGAGTCCCTGGACGATATGTACGCGGCCATCGGCTACGGCGGCATTACCGCCGTCAAGGCGATCGGCAAGATCCGGGAGGACCTGCTCAAAGCCAGCCGCTCCGAGGCTGCGCCGAAGGAGACCAAGGTGCTGGAAATTGCCCAGCCCATCCAGCAGAACCGGCACGGTGATTCCGGCGTCATCGTGGAGGACATCGACTCCTGTATGATCAAGTTCTCCCGCTGCTGCACGCCGGTCCCCGGCGACGACATCGTGGGCTTTATCACCAAGGGCTACGGCGTGTCCATTCACCGCCGCGACTGCCCCAACGCCCGGGCTGCCAACAACCCTGACCTGGCTGCCCGTTGGGTCAACGTATCCTGGGTCACCAGCGGCGATAAGCCCTTTGCCACGACCCTGGAGGTCCTGGCGGAGGACCGCGACGCCCTTCTGCTCGACTTTGCCACCGCGCTGACCTCCCAGCAGATCCGGATGAAGGAAATCGTCGGCAAGGACATGGCCGGCGGCCGCTGCCAGTTTACCGTGACCTTCGAGGTCAAGGGACTGTCCCAGCTCACCGCGGTCATGAACCGTCTGCGCGCCATCGAGGGCGTGGTGGAGGTCAAACGCGGACAGAATTGACGGCGGAACGCCGTCAATATGAAGTATTTGCCTGCGCAAATATGAAGTACGGCTGCGCCGTATGAAGACGCTTCGCTTATGAAGTATGGCTGCGCCATATTAGACAGAATGGGAAAACCTCCTGCTTGAAATCCCATTTCATTTCCATCTTTTTATTCGCAGAATAAAAAGATACCGAAGTATGCGCGAAGCGCATACTTCATTTCCGCAGCAGCGGATACTTCATATGTCGTCAGACATACTTCATATCGCCGCGAGGCGATACTTCATCTTTGCCTGAAAGGAAAAGACGCTATGCGCGCTGTATTAACGCGAGTTTCTTCCGCGTCCGTCACCATCGACGGGAAGGTGAACGGTAAGATCGGCAGGGGTTTTCTGATCCTGCTCGGCGTCGGGCCGGAGGATACGAAGGCCGACGCGACCAAGCTGGCCGAAAAGCTGCTGAGCCTGCGGATCTTTACCGACGAAAACGACAAGATGAACCTTGGACTGGAAGCCGTTGGCGGCGAGGTGCTGGTGGTGAGCCAGTTCACGCTCTACGGCTCGGTCCGCAAGGGACGCCGTCCCAGCTTCACCGGGGCGGCGGAGCCGTCCCTGGCGATCCCGCTGTACGAATTCTTCCTGGCCGAGTGCGCCCGCCTGGGCTACCCGCCCCAGCACGGCGAGTTCGGCGCGGATATGCAGGTCGAGAGCGTCAACGACGGCCCGGTGACGATCGTGGTGGACTCCGCAGAGTTGGCGTGAGGAAAATGAAAATATGAAAATATGAAAGAATGAAACTATTTCGGTGTCCCTTCGGGACGATTTAAAATCATTTTCCATATCGGAGATATGGAAAATACCACAATTTTTTCATATTTTAATTCTTTCATTATCAAAAGAGGTACAAGCATGAAGATGACACAAGTGACTGTCGGTTCCATCGGAACCAACTGCTATATGATATATGAGGAAACCAGCAAGGCCGCCGTCGTCATTGATCCCAGTGACGAGGCGGTTTTGGCGGCTGCGCGGATTGAGGCGCTCGGTCTCGACGTGAAGGCCGTGCTGCTGACCCACGGCCATTTTGACCACAGCGGCGAGGCGGCGATGATCGCGGACAAGGCCGGTGTGCCGATCTGGATGCACCCGGCGGATCGCACGCTGCCCTCCTGGCTGACCCACGGTCTGCCGGAGACAAAGGATCTGGCCGATGGCGAGACTCTGGCCTTTGACAGCCTGCGCTTTACCGTGATCCATACGCCCGGTCATACCCCGGGCAGCGTCTGCTTCCGCTGCGGGGACTGGCTTTTCGCGGGAGACACGCTCTTTGCGGGCTCCTGCGGCCGCACGGATCTCCCCGGCGGGAGCGGCGCGGATATGGCGGCCTCCCTCCGGCGTCTGGCCGCCCTGGACGGCGACTGCACGGTCTTCCCCGGCCACGGAGAGAGCACGACGCTGGAAGCAGAACGGAAACGAAATCCCTATCTGCAAATGGCACTGGAAAACGAAAAATGAAAAAACGAGTTGTATTATTGCTCCTGCTGCTTGCGCTTTCGCTGGCCGGCTGCAATCTGCTGCCGGATGCGTCGATGCAGGACCGGACGGTCTCGGACGCCTCGATCTGGGCGATGGATACGCAGATGGATCTGCGGCTCTACGGCGACACGGACGGGACCGTTATGGCGGAGCTGACTGCGATCCTGAACCGGCTGGACCACAGCCTCTCCGCGACCTCGCCGGACAGCGCACTGACAGCTTTGAATGAAAGCGGGCGGACAGACGATGCGGACGTCGTATATCTGGCCTCCGCCGCGCAGACGATCTCCGCGCAGACGGACGGCGCGCTGGATATTACGCTCCTGCCGGTGTCCCGGCTCTGGGGCTTCGGCACAGACAGCTATGCCGTGCCAGAGCCTGCGGCGCTGGACGCCCTGCGTGACCGCGTCGGCATGGACAAGCTGACCGTCTCCGACGGCGCGGTTTCCGTCTCTGCCGGGACGATGCTGGATTTCGGCGCCTTGGCCAAGGGTTATGCCGCCGATCTCTGCCGCGCCAAAATGGAAGAAGCCGGGATTGCGGGCATTCTCTCTCTGGGCGGGAATATTCAAACCGTCGGCACCAAGCCGGACGGCTCGGATTGGATCATCGGCGTTCAGGATCCGGACGATATGGGCCGTTATCTTTTGACCCTGCGCCTGAGCGGTTCTGCGTCTGCCGTGGCCTCCGGCGATTACCAGCGCTTTTTTATGCAGGATGGCGTCCGCTACTGCCACATCTTGGACCCCAAGACGCTTTCCCCGGTGCGGGGAAGCCTGCGCTCCGTCACCGTCGTGACAGACGGCGGCCTGAAGGCAGACGGCCTCTCCACGGCGCTCTTCGTTCTGGGCCGCGAGGCCGGGATCGCGCTCTGGCAAAGCATGGGCGACTTTGAGGCTGTCTGGATCGAGGCCGACGGGACCGTCTGGATCACGCCGGGCCTCAAGGATCGCGTCGTCGAGGGCAGCTATCAGGTGATTGAGCCATGAACAACATCCGTAGGGGACGAGATTCCCGTCCCGCCAACACCGCCGATCCTTCCCGTCCTGCTCCGCATCTGAGCACCAAAGTGTGGGCGCTGATCCTCGGCGCCGCGTTCCTGCTCCTGGCAGGCTTGACTGCCTGGCAATACCTTGGCGCGAAGCCTGCAGCCCGGGCGGAGGTTTGGGTAGACGGCGTTCTGAAACAGACCCTTGACCTGTCTGCGGACGGGGAATGCCGGATCGAATCCGCCGAGGGTTGGAACCTGCTGACGGTTTCCGACGGCAAGATCGCCGTTACCGCGGCTTCCTGTCCGGACGCCGACTGCGTCCGCTGCGGTCCGCAGAACAGCGGCCCGCCCATTGTCTGCCTGCCCAACCGCGTCAGCATCCGCTTCACCGATTCCGGCGGCGTAGACGGTGCAGTACGATGACCGTGCGTAGGGACAAGCATCGCTTGTCCGCAGACGGCAAGGGTGCCGTCCCTACAAATAATAAAGGAGAACTCCCATGGAAGCAAAGCTGACCCGAGAAATGACCGTCCTCCCGTCCGACTGTGACTGGGCGGTCAAACTGTCCATCCCAGACCTCTTTGCCTGGTTTATGGACATTGCCACGCTGCACGCCGAGCAGCTCGGCGTGGGCGAGGACGCGCTGGTAGCGCGCGGGATGTATTGGATCACGGTGAAAACCAAGGCGCATATTCTGAGCCGCCCCCGGATGATGGAGCAGGTCACGCTGTCTACCCGTCCCCTGGTTCCTGAACGAGTCCGGGCTGTCCGGGAGTACCGGCTGGAGCAGAACGGAGAGCTGCTGGCTGAGGGCAAGACCGAGTGGGCTGTTATGAACGCTGCCACCGGACGGCCCAGGGCGACGGAGGGCGTCTTCCCGGCGGAGCTGGAGCTCGGTGCGGTGCCGTCCTATCCGGATCCCTTTGCCCGGATCGACCCGGATTTTTCCGAGGCTGAGACCCTGGGCGAGTATCGGGTCCGCTCCACGGACATCGACCTGCTCGGGCACATGAACAATATCGCCTATCTCCGCGCCTTCCTGGGTCTGCTGTCCGTGGAGGAGCAGAAGACCATGCCCCAGAGCGGGGTGGAGATCATCTTCCGCGCCCCCTGCTTTGAGGGCGACGCGCTGAGCGTCCGCCGCCGGATCACCGAGACCGGCTGGGAGCTGGCCGCCCTGCGCCCCGACGGAACGCCCGCAGTGTTCCTGAAGCTGGACAGGTAGCGCGAGGTTCAGAGCTCAGAATGACGCGCTCAACGGAATGACAGAAAAAACAACGGTTTCCTGCCCTTGGCAGAGAACCGTTGTTTTGCAGATTTGCTCTCAGGGAAGGATTTCCACCCACTCGTCTTCCGTGCCGGGGGTATGCTGCACAGCAGTGAAAAACAGAGTTTTGTATTGGAGCTCATCCGGGTTTTCGGAACTCCAGCTAACCATGTGGCAGAATCTTGGTACCTGATGGGAATATTTGACCGCAACGTAATCGGTCAGAGTGAACACGCCGAAGAGCAGAACGGCGCACAGGGCAACACAGACGAAGCGATGCCACAGCTTGGGCAAAAGCTGCTTGCTTGCAAGGAAAATTCCAATCAGCAAAATAATACTGCCGAGGGTGGCATAAATGCTGCCCCAACTACTTTCGCTGGGAAAAACTGCAAAGGCGGAAATGATGATAAAAAGGCCAAAGCCTGCGAGCAGAGCACCGATAATCTGCCCACGCTTGCTCCTGGTCTCCTGTTTGCTGTACTCTGCCATCTTAACGGCGGTTTCTTTGGTTTCCTGATTCATGATCTCGCTTTTCCTTTCTCCGTTGATGATTTCCGGGATGCTGACTTGATAGAACTCCGCGATCTCGACCAGCAGGCCGATATCGGGGAGATTGCTTCCGGTTTCCCAGCGCGATATGGTGCGGCTGGAGACCCGGAGCTGTTCGGCCAGCGCTTCCTGGGTCAGCTCCTTTTCCTTTCGAAGCTGCTTCAGAAACGAGCCGATCTTGACTTGATCCATGGGCTTGTGTCCTCCTTTCGGTGCTATGATAGCGCCTGCATCTGCATTTTTCCACGACACAAAGCGAGAAATGCCGTGAAAAAGGAACCGGACATCCGTGTCCGGTGGTGTTTCACCCCGTTTTGGCCGTCCATGGGCCGTCCTTGGAATGATACCACAGAAATACCGGGATGACAACAGAAAGTTATTCCCCGCCGACACCGGTCACCAGTCATCAGTCACCAGTCACCAGGGTACGGGGGGTGCGGATTCTTCGCTGCGCCGCGAAGCAAGTCCTTTCGGGCGCTCAGAATGACAGGCGGGAAGTCCGTAGCGCCGGCAATCTGCCGGCCTGTTTCCCCGCTGGCACCGGTCACGGGTCACCAGTCACCGGTCACCAGGGGACGGGGGTACGGATTCTTCGCTCCGCTCAGAATGACGGGCGGGCCGAACTCGAAGAGTCACGGAGTACAGCCCGCGCTACGGCATGAAACGTCGCGCCCCCGTCCTCGTAGTGGACGCTCTTGTCCCGCAAGGGGCGAGCGTCCCGTCGTTCGGTACGAACGCAATTTGCCGCAGGCAAATCCAGCCGCGGCCCGACAGTATAACGGGAAAGAAAAGCATAAGAAAACACGCCCTGCCTGATCACAGTAATCAGGCAGGGCAAACTTTTTTGAAGACGGGGCGATGATCCATAACTGATTGTTTGACGAGGATCTTTTGTTATGAAATATCAAGGATATTTGTCGGCCTAGACCGTGCCCGCAGTTTTTGCAAAAGTGAGCGCCAGGATTAACCGACTGCTCGCAGTACGGGCACGATCAGGATTCGCTATAAGAATATCCCCCCATTAACTTTTTTTTGTATTTTTTCAGTTCTGCTTGTGCTTTTTCTCCCCAACCATCACCGCATTGGGAAGCCTTTAGACAATACGTGTACGATAGGTTTATATCTTTTCTTAAGCCTGGTATTCCAAGGTCTTCTGCCATACGATAAATCAGTGACAGATTGTTGTATGCCATGAACTTCAAATCTTCATTACTATCAAGCGAAGCACGGTCAACCTCCTTTAGAAGAGACAGCGCGGAGGACCAGTATGAAACTGACTGTGTAGAAACTGCTTTTTCAAAATAGCAAAGGCCCATGACAACCCTGCAATCAGGCGTTTGTGCTTCGGACCGCGATAGGTAGGAAATCGCATCATCTACTTCATCTTGCATATAAAGACAATACCCGAGCAAGAAAAGATTATATGGAATCTGCGTAGCGATTGATTCCTTCATATTTGACGGGACATCATCCATTTGAATTGCTTTATCTGAGTATTCTAAGGTTTTCTTTAAATCACTCTGAGCCTTCTCAAAATCTGCCAATGCTCGAATATCCGCAACTGATACCTGAAATCCAACATAGGTGGCGTTTACAATACTTCTTGTATAGCCAAGGTCGGCGGCTTGCGAAAACCAATCCCAGGCTGAAGCAAAATTTTTTTCTCCGAGATAGTACTCGCCAAGTGCTTGCATCGCCTGAACATCGCCACGTTTGGCATGTCCAATTGCCTCGATTAACGTCATTGTTATTCCTCCTTGTATAGTGCTTCAATATTGATTTGAGACGCTGGGTTTATGTGCAATATATTTTACGGACGCAGCTGTCGTCAATATGCCCGATACGGCGCAGGCCTTCGTCATAGACAAATCCGTTTTCGTCTATATGCCCATGCCGTCGAAGCCCTTCATCGTAGATATTACCGTTTTTGTCGATTCGCCCGATGCGGCTTAAATTCTCGGCGTAGATATACCCGGTACCAAAATCAATCCACCCGATACGGCGCAAGTCCTCATCGTAGATGTATCCGTCATCATCGATCCGTCCTAATCTTTGGAGCCCCTCGGAATAAACGTACCCCATCGGCTTAGGCCAAATACTGGGCCTGCAGCTGTTGGACGTAATTCCGATACAGCTTATGGGCTCCCTCGTTTTCTCCGCGCTCAATCATTTCAACGCAGGGGCGAACAAGCTTTTCATAGATAGAGTCAAATGCTGACAGAGCATCCGCACGCTTTCTGATTGCGGCGACAATCTGCGGCGCAACAAAGTAGTATTCTGCGATTTCTTCTCTGCCCTCCGGGAGAGAACGAAGGTAACCCTCTCGGAAACCACGCAGCACCGTCAATTCATGGCAGTCATCCGGCAAGCCTTTCGCCTCCACGCACGCGGAAGTCAGAAAGCATCCGGACGATGATTCCTGCCCCTTGTAGATCGGGCAGTCGTCGTAATCATAATTCCGACAGTACTTGTAGTAGATATCCTCGTTGACGTCCTTGCCGGATTTCCTGCACGCGAAGTGATTGTTGTACCAATAATACGGGCAGCTCATGTGCATCCTCCTGACTTTTTTTTTGATGGTTCTTTCGTGTTTTGAAAACAACTTCCGATATAATAATACTCAATTATTGAGTAAATGTCAATACTCAAATTATGAGTGTGTTATGATAAGCCGACACATTCAGAAGGGGTATGGCCGTATGAATTACCGGGAAAGACTGCGGGCGCTTCGGGAGGATCGTGACCTGACCCAGGCGGAGGTCGGGCGGATCATTCGAAAATCCCAGCAGGGCTATAATCATATCGAGGCCGGGCGCGCGGAGCTGAAGATCGAGGATCTGATTACGCTGTGCAGATACTACCATGTTTCCTCGGATTATATGATCGGCCTGAGTGATCAGCCGTCCCACCGAAACGCCGCGGATAAGAGTTAGTCGAAGTGAGAAAAATCGACAGGAAAGTCAATGATCTCCTGTGGTTCTGCGACTGACTGACCACTATATCTTGTGGCGGAAATTATTCGCAAAACTGCCATGGGAATCTGTACAATCTTTTCTTGAAAAATTTATAAAAAATGTCAAAAATCTTCTTGACATTCAGCCGTGTGTGTAGTATAGTATGGAAGCTTGCGAACGGGATACCTGTGCGCAGGTACTGCGATGAAGCGGGAGATTGCGTGGAAACACGGTAACTTCCGCGGAGTATGTCCGGTCATCGGGCGGCTGAGAAGAGTCTGAACGCGGCGTATATCGCCCCGCAAAGCGCTTGGCCGACAAAGTCGGCCAATTTTCATGTACGGGGAATGATACGCACGGTAAAGCGGACAGAAACTTCCCGACCGTACCCAGCGAGACAAACGAAAAACTGAGTACGATTATTTAGGAGGAAATCAACATGGCAAACCAGGAAATGATCCGTATCCGCCTTAAGGCTTACGATCATCAGCTCATCGACTCCAGCGCGGAGAAAATCGTCGAGACTGCCAAGCGCAACGGCGCTTCCGTCTCCGGCCCCATCCCCCTGCCCAGCAAGAAAGAGGTCGTCACCATCCTTCGCGCCACCTTCAAGTATAAGGATTCCCGTGAGCAGTTCGAGCGCAGAACCCACAAGCGTCTGATCGATATTCTCAACCCCAACCAGAAGACCGTGGAAGCCCTTATGGCTCTCGACCTTCCCGCCGGCGTTGAGATTGAGATAAAGCTGTAATATAATTCAACCCACATTATATTACAACTGCCCGCCACAGTCTGTCATTCGGACGGACGGGTCAAGTTGGCAGACCGACGGCTCCCAATGGCCGCGTATGTCAACCAATAACCTAAAAAAGGAGTAAACATCATGCAGAAAGCTATCATCGGCAAGAAAGTGGGCATGACCCAGATCTTCGATGAGACCGGCCACGTGA
>CAMKED010000044.1 GCA_946411475.1 uncultured Clostridia bacterium
TGTGAGCAGCGGAGAGAGCGAACTTGTGGTCGTCCTCGTTGATGGTGCCGCCGACGGCGCACAGGGAGTTGTGGCAGTTGGTGAGCAGGTAGGGCATGGGGAACTTGGTCATGCCGGAGGCGCGGGCGGTCTGGATAATGCCCACATAGGTGATATCATGGGAAGCCATGGAGTCGTACTTCAGCTTGAGGTTCTCCATGTCGTCCGTGGTGTTGTGAGCCTTCAGGATGCCATAGGCCATGGTGCCCTTGCTGGCTTCTTCCTGAGAAACCTGCTTGGGAAGCTGGGCGGGATCCGTGACGATCTTCTCGCCGTCAACAAGATAGATACCGGTTTCGTAGAGTTTCAGCATGATAATCTCCTTTTTGTGCGCGTTCAGCGCCGGGGTCTGCGCCCCAATTGTTTTCCGGAAGCCCATATATCCCCAAGGGCTTCCATTGTGCATTATAGAATGTTCAAATGGATTTTTCAAGGGGTATTTCATGAATAAAACATAAAATTCGCGTTTCTTTTCATGACATATTATTATAATCGTTATGAGTGTTTGTTATAGCCTCACACCGAAACGATCTCCGCCAGCTCACAGGCGTCGAGCAGGGGTTTGCCTGCGGTGACGCAGATTGCCTGCTCTGCGGCGATTTCCTCCAGAACGGGAGCCAGCGCGAGCAGATCGGCAGGCGTGGTGTGGATCAGCTCGCCGTAGAGGCGGCGGATCTCCTCCTCGGTCACACCGCGGAACCAGCGGTTTTCTCCCGCATTGACCGTCTCCTCTTCCCCGCGCAGGGGATCCATGGAAGAGACAGAGCCCAGGATAAAGCCCGTCAGGTCCGGTGCATCGGCGCAGAAGCTGCGCAGATAGGCCGCCGCTGCCCGCATCACGCCGAGAGAGCGTGCAGGCTGGGGATCGCGGTAGGTATAGAAGTAGACGTCCCCGCTGGTCCTGCAGTTGAAGCCGCAGCCGTAGGCGCCGCCCTGAACGCGAATCTCGCTCCAGAGATAAGTATAGTTCAGAATGTTCGCCAGCACCGGGAAGCTGCCGCAGTATTTCCGGCCATGCAGCCGGAGGCTGGAACCCATACAGGCAAAGCCCACGGCAGCCGGGATCGTCACACCTTCGCGCCGGGCACCCGGCAGCGCATAGACAGCGGCTGCAGGCGCCGCCTGCCCCGAGACGGGGAACGCGGTCCGCAGGGTCTCCAGTACGGGATCAGAGATGCGCTCGTTGGCGGAGAGGATCAGGCGCTCGCGGGTCACAATCCGGCGATTCAGCGCTTCCATCTGCGCCAGCAGGCCGCGGAGGGTCTCATCGTCCGCAGTACTCATTTGCTTCAGCCAACGGGCGTATGCCACGCCGGCAGTGCAGTCCTGGGCCGCGCCCTGGGCGGTCAGGCCGGCGTTCAGCCGGGTCAGCGCGAAGCGGTGACCCGCGGAGGACAGCGCCATCTGCGTGTTCAGCGCGATCTGCTGCAAGTTATCCCGGAGCATGGGCAGATCGTCCCAGCGTGTCTGCGTCAGGATCTCTCCCACAAGGGCCGCGGCGTCCGCGCCGCGTTCCGGCAGGCAGGCCAGAGACATGGAAAGCAGGATCCGGCAGGAATCCGGGGTCTCTCCCTCCACGATGGCAGGCTTCATCTTGATCCGGCCGACGGTACGCATCAGTTCCAGGGGCAGACGGGTCCGGTCATAGCGGGCAGTCCCCATAGCCCCAAGCAGTTCGCAAAGCACGGTAAGGGCCGGCAGCTCTTCCAGTTTCAGATCGGAGGCTTCAAAATAGACGCGCAGGAACGCGAGCTTGCTCCCCGTCTCGTGGCGCAGCAGCGGGACCTCCGCCAGACGGGTCTCGCGCATCCGCAGGGGGCTGGGCGCCTCCGCCAGATCTTCGATTTTCAGCACGGGAATGGTGGCCAGGGCAGCCTCGCTGTCCGGCGTCTGCTGGAAGATGCGAAGCGTCTCCGCCCGCTCGGCCTGTACGGCCCAGTCCGCCTCGGTCCAGGCGTCGGTAACGGCGTGGACTCTGGCCTTTTCCTTCGCGGCGTTTTCGGCACCCAGCGTGGTAGAGGGGACCAGCGTGACGGTCACGGTATGCTCGTTTTCCAGGAAGGTCTCGCGCAGCAGCCGTTCGGGGAAGTCGGTTGCAAGCGCCTGTTCCAGCTCCGTCAACGCATCCTCCACCAGCAGGCCCTTGGCGGGGTCGCCGCCGTAGAGCCAGGTGTCCAGCATGTCCAGGGCCTCCGACAGGCTCCGCGGGGCGCGACCGCTGTCCCGATCCCGCAGCTCAAACGCGAAGCGGCGGAAGCAGGCCTCCAGGCGCTCGCGATCCATACCCTCGTTCACCAGACGGCTCAGGACCTCCCGGACCTTCTGTTCCAGGGCGGGCTGCTTGTCCGGGTCGGTGTTCCAGGCGAGCCAGGCGGCCGTGGACTGCTGTACGCCGTCGCCGAGCCGTACCTCAAAGTCCTGGGCCAGGCCGGCGTCCAGCACGGCCCGCTTCAGCGGCGCGTCGTCGTCTCCGGTCAGGTAGTCCTCCAAAATCGCGAAGGTATTGTTGCGCAGATCGTCGTCATAGGCGCAAAGCAGGGTGGCGCAGCCGACGACGGTCCGGTGCGCCGGGTCCTCCTCGGGGCCGATGGCATAGGGAACGGTGACCCGCTGTGCGGAGACGGGCTGCTGCATGGGAATGTCGAAGCAGACCTCCTCGCGCTCGTAGTCGCGCAGGAAGGAATCGATCTTTTCCAGGCAGGCGTCCAGATCCACGCTGCCCACCAGAGAGATCCGTGCGTTCGAGGGATGGTAGTATTTTTGATGGTTGGCGATAAACTGCTCGTAGCTCAGCTCGGGGATGTGCGCCGGGTCGCCGCCGGAGACGTGGCGGTAGCAGTTGTCCGGGAAGAGGAGCCGATCCAGCTCCATATCCACGAGCCGCTCAGGCGAGGCAAAGGCGCCCTTCATTTCGTTGAAGACCACGCCCTGCCAGCAGACCTTCTCCCCTTCTCCCTCAAAGCGCCAGCCCTCCTGCCGGAAGATCTCGGGCTTGTGGTAAATGGCAGGGTGGAACACCGCGTCAAGATAGACGTCCATCAGATTCAGCAGGTCGCGGTCGTTCCGGCTGGAGACGGGATAGACCGTCTTGTCGGGGAAGGTGATCGCGTTGAGGAAGGTCTGGACGGAGGTTTTCAGCAGCTCCACAAAGGGCTCCTTCACCGGGTACTTGTCGGAGCCGCAGAGGACGGAGTGCTCCAGAATATGGAAGACGCCGGTGGAATCCTCGGGCAGGGTCTTGAACGCGATGGAAAAGGTCTTGTTTTCATCGGGCCGGTCCAGCCAGCAGAGCTGGGCGCCGGTCTTCTCATGGACGTATTCGCGGAGCGTGCCGCCGAGCTCGGCAAAGGTCCGGGCCCGGACAGGGACAAATCCGTAGAGCTTTTGTGCTTGCATCGCAGATACCTCTCTGTTCTCCCCTTGCGGGGGAATTGATGTGTCTATGGTATCACAGCGGATGCGGGTCTGTCAAGACGTTCGGCCCCGCCACATTTTTTCATTTTGTTCCGTCAGGTCGTAGGGCGGCCTGACCGCAGGCCGCCGCGCGTAAAAAGGCGGCCAGAGGTCTGGCCGCCCTACGCAGGGAGGTGAACGAATCGATCAGAATTTCAATTCCGCTTTGAATTCATGCTCCGTGCAGGAGAGCTTGAGCTTGAAGCCGTTGGCGTTGGCAGCCCGGTCCGCGATGGCGAGGCCCAGGCCGCTGCCCTTGACGTTGCTCCGCGCCGCGTCGCCGCGGTAGAAGGGCTCCTTGAGCCGCTTCACGTCGAGCCTCTCGGCGACGCTGTTTGTAACCGTCAGCGCCTTCTGATCCATTGTGACCTGGAGCTTGCCGCCCTCCGGCGTATACTTGACCGCGTTGGAGATCAGATTTTCCAAAATGGTCTCCATGGCCGACGGGTCCGCCTGTACCTCTGCGCTGCCGCTGACGCCGGCCCGGATCTTCTTTTCCCGGAGCATCAGATCGTACTTGGTCAGCAGCTTCTCCGCCAGAGGCGCGAGCCGCACCGCTTCGGGCTTGCCCTTCTTCCCCTGCTCCATGTGGTTCAGATAAAGCGTCCGGCTGATGAGGTCGTCCGTATAGGCGACGTTGTCGAGAATGGAATGCAGATATTCCTTCTCCTCGGCTTCGGTCAGCTTGCCGTTCAGCACGTTTTCCGTGTAGCCGCTGATGGCCATGAGGGGCGTCTTGACGTCGTGGGCCAGGCTGTCGGTGAGGCTGATCCGGAAGCTCTCTTGATACGCCTTTTCCTTCCGCTTTCTTCGCTTGCAAACAATCACCGCGATCACGCCGCAGATCAGCGCAAACAGGCCAGCCGCTCTCAAATAGCATTTCCGGATCGAGGCGGCGTTGTAGTTGAGCTTGTAGCGCATATTGAGCCAATAAGGCTCGCCAAGGATCTCGACCTGGGTGATTCCCTCATAAACCGCTTTTCCATCGGGAAGCTCCACATATTGAGCGATCGGGCTCTGCAGTTCGTTTCCGAACGTATAGGGCTTGATTGCCGCCAGTTCATCCAATGTGCTCTGTCTTTCTCCCAAAAAATATGCATGGAATTTTCCACTCGATACGTTAACAAGCATGCCGGGCTGGGTCTGCGGCGGCTCGAAGGAAACCAACTCATAGCCCGGCAGATCCACGCGGATATTCACCAGCGGTTGGCTGCCTCCGAACACGCAGCCCGTGCAGGGCACAAAGCTGTGCGTTTCCTCATTAAAGTAGGCGCTGGTAAGCTCCGCATCAAAGATGTATTCTCCATTCCGATAGTTGGAAAATACCCCATCCAGTTCCGGAATCTGCAGTTCTGCGGGATCACACAGATACAATCTATCTCCCCAGTACACGTCAAGATCGTCGTGATCATGAAACACCATCAGCTCCCGGTTGGAGGAAACAACCTTGCCCGCCTTGTCCAGCAGCACGGCGCCGCCGGCGCAGCCGTACGTATACCTTGACTCGAGCAGCGAAAAGCTCACCACCGGGTCCCATTCGTTCCCCATCTCCCAGTAGACGTCAAAAATGGCAGTCGTGCAAAGCTTGCTGCGGATTACCCGCCATAAGGCTTGCTCATCGCTTTTCCCCTTCTCTTCCTGAATCATGTTCTCAAAACCGAGCATCCGATATTCCAACTGCTCCTTGCAATCCCGGTTGACATATTGCACGAAATAATATCGGACGCCCACGCCGACCAGCAGGGACAAGGCCAGCACCACGATCAACGCCTGCAGCAGCATCGCGTCAAACCTGGAAAATAGCTTTTTTCGTTTCATGTTCTTTCTCCTTCATTCATTGTCTTCTTTTCGGACGAGACGCCACCTCATCCGTCCTCGGGCTTCCGTGAGACGCCCGATGCCACCTTCCCCTCAAGGGGAAGGCTTTTTCTACGGCGTGAGCTTATAGCCCCGGCCGAAAACGGTGTGGATCTGCGCGCCGGCGGAGCCGAGCGCCTTGCGCAGACGCTTGACGTGGTTGTCCACGACCCGATCCACGCCGAAGTAGTCCTCGCCCCAGACGCGGCTGAGCAGGGTATCCCGCTCCACCACCCAGCCGGGGTGCGCCATCAGATAGTACAAAATCGCAAAGCCCTTCGGCGCGAGCTCCACCTCCTGCCCGTCCACGGAGCAGGTCAGCCGGACGGTATCCAGCCGGATCGCGCCGCAGCTCAGAACGCTGTCCTCCCGCTGCTGCGTCCGCTTCACCAGCGCGGTACATTTGGCGTAGAGCGCAGAGAGCAGAAAGGGCTTGACGATGTAGTCGTCGCAGCCGAGCGCGTAGCCGTGCAGGATGTCCTCCTCCCGGCCTCTGGCCGTGATGAAGATCACGGGGATCCCGCTGACTTTGCGGATGGCCCGGCAGATCGTAAACCCGTCCGCGCCGGGGAGCATGACGTCCAACAGCACCAGGGAATAGTCGCCCAGCCCCCGCTCCGCGACGCACAGGGCCGCGTCCCCGTCCGTAACGGCGTCGATCTCGTCGCCTTGATCGCGTACGTATTTCTGAATGACCTTGCAGATCTGCAGGTCGTCCTCGATCAGCAGCAGCTTCACGTTGCCCACCTCTTTTCTACGGCTATTATATAACACGAACTTGTGTCATTTGTATATCATTTTTCGTTTATTTTCGGTTTTTTCAAAAAAAGAGGACGGTTTTTCAATTACCGTCCCCAAAAATAATCAACAGACCCGCCGATGCAGGCTCCAGCGGTGCGTTCGGATGGCATAGCGCACCCGCACCAGCGTCTCCCGCTCCTCGGTGCGGGCCCGGCAGGTGTACTCGTAGGCCTCCACCGTCACGTATTTGATCTCGCGGCAGGCCAGGACCTCCAGCACCTGCACGCGCCGGACCGTCTGATCCCGGTCCTCAAAACGAAATCGCAGCGGCTGAAAGCTCCCGTCGGCATTGCAGACCGCAATCATATCCACGTCGGTGCTGTATTCCATCGAATCACCTCCCTGTTTGCATTATATCAAACATTTGTTCGATTGTCAAGCAAAAAGCAGAGACCGGTCTCCTGCTTCGGGTTTCCCCGGAACAGAAAGCCGGTCTCCGGTGCGCCTTTTGGATTACTCGTTGGTCTTGGCCGTCACGGCGAGGATCAGGCTCTGCATCTCTTCCTCGGTGCAGTTAAAGTCAACGGTGAAGGAGAGCGCGTCGTCTCCGATGGTCGTTGCGAAGCACCAGAGGGAATCGCTGGCGGCGATCGTCCACTGCATGCCGTTGATTTCCTCCTCGCGCGGCTCGTACTCGATCCCGGACATGATGCTCTTCACCTGATCCGCGGCGTTGCCGGCCTGATTCAGGATGAAGACCTTTCCGCCGGTAGTGTCGTTGACCATCACGTACTGATAGGGCGAAGCGTCCTTCACCTCGGTATAGCCTTCCGGGATGCCGACGGTGACGTTCTTGAGCTCGACGGTCTTAACGTAGACCGGAGCAGGCTCCGTGGTCGCAGCCTCGGTGCTCTCCGTCGCAGCGGCAGTTTCGGGCGCCTCGGTCTCGGGGGCCTGGGTTTCGGGCGCCTCGGTCTCAGGGGTCGCAGGCTCCGCGGACGGGGTGTGCTTCAGGGAGCTGAGGACCGTGTTCAGCATCTCGTTGTCGAACGCGTAGCCGACGGAAGCAAGACGGATCATCTCGCCGTCGATCGTCGCATAGGCCTCGACGCCGTAGCCGCCGTAGCCGTCGCTGTACTGAAAACCGACCCACTCGTTGCCGCCGAAGCTGCCCTTGACGTCCTTCTGTTCGTTGGTATAGGTGTTCTTGTTGTAGTTGTACTTGTTCATGATGCGCTCTTCGCCGTCAGCGGAGAATTCAAAGTAGGAGAAGCTGGACTTCTTCACGGTGAAGTAGCGGGTGTCGTTCTCGTTAAGGAAGTCACCGATCTTCAGCTCATAGCCGACGGGAACGTCAACGGTCCAGTCGCCGCAGCTCATCGTCTGGGGCTTGGGCGCCTCGGTCGTAGCAGGGGCCTCCGTTGTTTTGGGCTCAGAGCTGCCGCAGGCGCAAAGGGCCAGGCACAGCAAGCAGACAAGCAAAAGCGCGATAATGGTTTTGCGTTTCATTTCTGATAACCTCCAGGTTTCTTTGGTTTTTGCGCACGGCGACGATTATAGCAAATAATAAAAAAATTGTAAAGCAGAATTTTTATTCTCCGCAGACCCGGTATCATTCGATATAATCCCCCTTATTCCGCTTGACAATCGAATGAATATTCATTATAATAGAGCAATCCAAATAAAAAAGAGGAACACGCCATGGATCACGATTTTGACTGCTTTGGCCGTCTGGTATTCGACGACCGGGTGATGCAGGCCACGCTCTCCGCAGAGCTCTACCAAAAGCTGCGCCGGACCATCGACGAGGGCAGCGAGCTGGAGCCCGCCGTTGCAGACGCGGTGGCGGCCGCGATGAAAACCTGGGCGCTGGCGCACGGGGCCACGCACTTTACGCACTGGTTCCAGCCCATGACCGGGATCACCGCCGAAAAGCACGAGAGCTTTATCAGCCCGGCCTCCGACGGGGGGATCATCGCGGAGTTTTCCGGCCGCGAGCTGATTCGCGGGGAGTCCGACGCCTCCTCCTTCCCCTCCGGCGGCCTGCGGGCCACCTTTGAAGCCAGAGGCTACACGGCCTGGGACCCCACCTCCTACGCCTTTCTGAAAGGGAAAACGCTCTGCATCCCCACCGCCTTCTGCTCTTACGGCGGCGAGGCGCTGGACAAAAAGACGCCCCTGCTGCGTTCGATGGACGCCTTCAACCGGCAGGCCCTGCGCATTCTGCGCCTGTTCGGCCACAACGAAGTCCGCAAGGTGCGGACCTGCGTCGGCGCGGAGCAGGAATATTTTCTGATCGACCGTTCGCTCTATTTGAAGCGGAAGGATCTGATCTTCAGCGGCCGGACGCTTTTCGGCGCGCCGCCCCCCAAGGGGCAGGAGATGGACGACCACTACTACGGCTCCCTCAAGCCCCGCGTGGCTGCCTTTATGGAGGAGCTGGACCGGGCGCTCTGGCAGCTTGGCATACTGGCCAAGACCGAGCACAACGAGGTCGCCCCCTCCCAGCATGAGCTCGCCCCGGTCTACACCACCACCAATATCGCTACGGATCAAAACCAGCTCATCATGGAGACGATGCGGAAGGTGGCCCTGCGGCACGACCTGGTCTGTCTGCTGCATGAGAAGCCCTTCGCAGGCGTCAACGGCTCTGGCAAGCACAACAACTGGTCTGTTTGCACCGACTCGGGGATCAACCTGCTCTCTCCCGGCGAAACGCCGCACGAAAACGCCCAGTTCCTGCTATTCCTCTGCGCCGTCATTCAGGGCGTGGACGACTATCAGGATCTGATCCGCATCTCTGCGGCCACTGCCGGAAACGACCACCGTCTGGGCGCCCACGAAGCTCCGCCCGCCGTGGTTTCCGTCTTCTTGGGCGACGAGCTCACCGCCATCATGGACGCCATCGTAGCCGGGCGGCCCTATAACGCCGCCGAGCAGACCACGCTGAAGTTAGGTGTGGACGCCCTGCCCCGTTTCGCCCGGGACAATACGGACCGCAACCGCACCTCCCCCTTCGCCTTCACCGGCAACAAGTTCGAGTTCCGCATGGTCGGCTCCGCCGACAGCATTGCCTGCGCCAACATCATGATCAACACCGCCGTGGCGGAATCGCTGCGTATCTACGCCGATCGGCTGGAGGCGGCGGAGGACTTTCAGACCGCGCTGCACGCGCTGATCCTGGAGACCTTCCGGGCGCATCGGCGGATCATTTTCAACGGCAACGGCTACGACGAGGCCTGGCTGGAGGAGGCTGCCAAGCGCGGGCTCTGCAACTATCCCACTGCCGCGGACGCGCTGCCTCATCTGCTGGATGAAAAGAACGTGGCGCTGTTCAAGCGCCACCGGGTCTATTCCCTGACCGAGTTGGCTGCTCGCTGCGAGGCTCTGCTTGACAACTATTGCAAAACCGTCCACATCGAGGCCAAAACCATGCTCTCCATGACCCGGCAGGAGATCCTGCCCGCCGTCAGCAGCTTCGCGGCCAGGCTCGCCGGGGCTGCCGCCGCAAAACGGGCCTTCGATCCCGGCCTGTCCTGCGCCTACGAGGCAAGCCGCGTGGAACGGCTCTGTCAGTTGACCGATGCCATTGACGCCCAGGCGCAGGCCGTGGAACAGGAGGCCGCGGCTGCCGCGGCAATCGCCTCGGCCTCCCTGAAGGCTGCCGCCATTCGGGACAGGCTTCGCCCCGCGATGCTCCGGCTGCGTGCCTCCTGCGACGAGGCGGAACTCATGATCCCCACCGCCGACTGGCCCTTCCCCACCTATTCTGAGCTGCTGTTCAGCGTATAAAAAACGGAAAAACAACATGGAAAAATGCTATGACGTTGTCGCCCTGGGCGAACTGCTGATTGATTTCACGCAAAGCGGAATCAGCGCGCAGGGCAATCCGATCTTCGAGGCCAACCCCGGCGGCGCACCCTGCAACGTGCTGGCCATGCTGCAAAAGCTCGGCCGGAAAACTGCCTTTCTCGGCAAGGTCGGCGCGGACGGATTCGGGGAACAGCTCCGGCAGGTCGTCCGGGAGGCCGGAGTTGACGTGAGCTGCCTGCGCACCGACCCCGCAGTCCACACCACCCTTGCGATCGTTCAGAATATGCCTGACGGCGACCGGGACTTTTCCTTCTACCGAAACCCCGGCGCAGATATGATGCTCAGCGAGGATGAACTGGACGACGCGCTGCTGAACGGCTGCAGCATCTTCCACTTCGGCACGCTGTCCATGACGCATCCCGGCGTCCGAGCCGCTACGAAGACGGCGGTCCTCCGGGCAAAACGGGCCGGCGCGCGGATCTCCTTTGACCCAAACCTCCGCCCGCCGCTCTGGAATACGCTCGAAGACGCCAGGGAGCAGATCGCGTGGGGGCTCAGTCAATGCGATATTCTGAAAATCGCAGACAATGAGTTGTCGTTTCTGTTCCCCGACACTGCAGTGGCGAACCGTGCGCGCCCGCAGGATTACATGGCCGCTGCAAACGCCCTCCTTGCCCGGTATCCGAATATCCGGCTTCTGAACGTCACCTTCGGCGCGAACGGAAGCTGCGCCTTCTGCGGAGGGCAGGCGGTCTACGCGCCTGCCTTTCTGCTCGGCGGCACCGTTGATACCACCGGCGCGGGAGACTGCTTCTGCGCCTGCGTCCTGCACGACGTCCTCGAAAACGGTCTGGAAAACCGCTGCGCCGACAGTCTGCGGGCCATGCTCCGCTTTGCCAACGCGGCAGCCTATTTGGTCACCACCAAGAAAGGTGCCATTCGCTCCATGCCGACGCCGGAGCAGATTGCTCAGCTTCTTTCCTGACGCCTGCAAAATCGAACGCGACCCGAATAAAGCTTCGCTGAAATTCGCAAACGCATATCGCTGAACCGGAAACACCGCGTCAAACGGGTAGGAACTCCCAAAAAATTGGGCGAGCTCCTGCCCGTTTGCAGTTGAAATCCTGTTGTATTCTGACAGCGGCTGTGGTATAGTATTATTGTAAGGTTATACACAGGACGTATGTTTTACGATTCTACAAGAGGGAGGAGTTATCATGGCAAAATACTGCCCCACCTGCGGGACTGCGCTGGCAGATAACGCAAAATTCTGCACACAATGCGGATATACGCTGAACGAAGCTCCGGAAGCACCGGCCGGGAACTCCGTTTCCATGCCGCCCCCTGCCGCGTCCCAAGCTGCGTATTATACGCCGCCGCAGCCTTCATCCTATGCCTCGCCTCCTGTCAGGACCTGCCCCCGCTGCGGCGCGGCGCTGGATTATGACGCCGTATTCTGCGACGTCTGCGGCGTTTCGTTAAACGGCGCGCCGCAGCAGGTCCGGCCGGCAGCGCCGAAGAAGAACAAGACAGGGCTGATTGTTGCGCTGACAGCCGTGCTGCTGGCAGCGATCGGCGTAGGAATCTATTTCCTGCTCCGGGACAAGGAGCCCTCAGATCAACCCACCGGCACAAATGCCTCCAGCCTCTCCGAGACGACGATCCCTTCCGGCAGTCCGACCGGCAGCACGGAGGAGACCGTTCCCCCGGAATCCGATCCATTCGGAAACGAATCTTCCATGGCCGGAATTCAGATCCCGGACGGTGTGCAGCGCATTGCCGACGCAGGGCTGAATGACGCGGCGGGTCTATGGAAGGGGCAGTTCCTCTTTACGGCTTTGGATGGCTATGAATCCGTGCCCGGAGCGCCGGATAACATCGACCAGATGATCGAGCAGCTCAAAAACACGCCTGCGGACATGGAGCTGGAGCTGGAGACAGACAGGTCCTGGGGCATTAACCTCGAAGGGATGATGCCGCTGGATATCAGATCCGTGGACATGATGGTCAAGGAACCCAAAACCCAGGAGGAGGCTTCGATCCACCTCTTCCACGGTCCGGAACAGGGTCTCGTCAGCGTTGGTCCCATCACAATGATCGAGCAGGACGAATCCGGCCTGTTTGAAATAAAGGCTGTGCTCTGCAAGGACCAGGCGGGAGAGCTGCTGGTCGGAAATCTGCTGTTGGAGATGGCTGTGCAAGGCGCGAAAGTCCGGCTCACGGGCAACTTTACGCTCTACCGGGAGGGAGGCGCCGAGCCCGCCGTTCCTACTTCTGAGGCTGACACAGAGGCTCAAACGGAAGCTCCCACGAAGACGCCGACGGCTGCCCCCACCGAAGCTCCCACGGAACCGCCTGCGGAGAAGCCGACTGAGCCCGCAAGCTCCACAGAGATCCTCACTGAAGTGGAAGAGCCGGAGGAGCTGGACTTCCTTTGGATCTACAGCACGAACGATCCTACCGTACTCCCTGACGGCGCAACGGAATTGACAGAGCTGAGCGAGATCCTCGGCGCATGGAAAGTTCTCTATGTGTTCGACGGGGACGGCGATATCGTTCGTTATCTCGGCAGGCTCTATCTGGACGCAGGCCAGAACGGCGTTCTGGTTCGGGTGGATCCCGCACAGATTGATTTCGGCCAAGGCTGGCTCCAGGACCCGAGCGGAGATTATACCCTGGATGGCAAGCTGAAAAACGGCGCGCTTATGAGTTCTTCGATCAGCGGCAACCTGGTCATCAATACCTTCTACCTTCACTCCAAATGGGAGTACGGCATAGGGGAATTCACGGTGCCCAGCGGTGAAAAGGCCCGGGTCTATCTGGTCCGGCCTTAAGAGGATGCTATGAACCGTTCTCAATGCTGCGCCGCAAATTCTCTGATGGTAATTCAAACTGCTGAGAATCCAACATTCCGGTTGCGGAAACGGAAATTGTGTGATACAATACAGACACTTTCCGAAAAACAAGGAGAATAAGGATATATGAAATTAGGAATCGACGAAAGTCGCTTGGTTTCATAAGTCATTATATCTCCTTATAAGGCAGTTTCCTTAGGAAATTCAAGGTTTTTTCAAAGCACTTTTTCACGTAAGTCATCTCAATCCAGCACAATTCATTGCAAAATTGGTGCGCCAATTGGTGCGCGAATCGTGCTGATGCTCTTGGGTAAGCCTGGCGCGGATACAACAAATCATCGGAGCATATTTTGCTCTGAGAAGACAAGGAAAGTCACGAGTGGGATCGAGAAAGAATTCCGCTCGTGACTCTTTTTGATAGATTCAAGTATGGCACCCTGGATGTTTTCACTCTTTTATCGTGATTCTATTTCCAGCGCATAGTTATTTGCTGCGCTGCGAAGATCCTGCGTAACTTCCTTCGCCAGACTTTCCGGGGAGAGGATGCGGGTGTGGGGGCTGTACTGCACGGCCCAGCGGCACATGGCGGCGAGGTTGACCGTGATGCGGGCCGTGACCTCGTCCTCGCTCTCGTCGGAGAAGGCAATCTCCGTGCCGATCCAGTCGATCACGTCGTCGAGCAGATATTTCTTCATGCGGAAGGTCACCGGCTGGCTCGGGCCGGCGAACATATAGACGTGCTCCGCCATGTGCTTCGGCAGGTCAACGCCGTGCTCCAGGCCCTGCACCGTCTTCGCGGGCCGGGCAGGCTCGTCGGTCATACGGATATCCGCAATGCGATCCAGCCGGTAATGGGAGACGTTGTCGTAGGGATCGGTGCAGCAGATCAGATAGTAGCGCCCGTTGGCGGCCGCCATCTGATAGGGGCTGACGGTGTATTCCTTCGGCTTGCCAGCCTCGTCCGTGCGCGGGCGGCGCTGCTTGTCCAGACCAAAGGACGTATAGCAGAACGACACTTTTCTGCCCTTGCTGATCGCTTCGTCCAGCACCTCGATGGTATAAAACAGCTGCCTGTTCTGCGGCGCGGTGTCCGGCATGGTGCGGATGTGCTTCACGCGGGAGCGGAAATAGACGTTGGACAGGCCCTCCAGCTTTTCCACCAGCTCTTTGCACTGGCTGTAGGGGATGTGCTTGGAAAACAGGAGGCTGTCGATCAGCAGCCGCAGCTCGGCGTCGGTGAAGTCGCGCACCAGATAGAAGTCCGACCAGAGATAGCTCTCCTCCGGCACGCCGGTCTTGGGGTTCGGCACCATGCGGACGGATTCGCTGTATTCGATCTCGAAGCCGCAGTCCATCAGATTGAGCAGGTT
>CAMKED010000045.1 GCA_946411475.1 uncultured Clostridia bacterium
TCAAGGTACAACCGCGCCCTTTTCGCGAGCGCTTCGATATAATAGCACGCAACGTTCAAAATGTCAAGCTATTTTTTCGGCTTTTTTCGGCTTTTTTGAAAAAAGACACCCTGCCACAAAATGGCAGGGTGCCGTGTCAGTTTAAGCGCAAGATGTTGTTTTCTTTTCTGAGATGCCTGCTTACAGAAACAGTTTCCGTTCGAAATAGGCGCGCCAGGGCGGGATCACGCCGCACAGAAGCACGAACAGACCCATGACGGTGAACGCGCAGACCGGATAGAGCGACCAGGCGAACATCCGGCCGCCGAAGGTGATATGCTGAAACAGCTCTACGAGCATCGTGGAGCAGCCGATGGCAATCAGAAGAATGCCGGTCTTCACCAAACGGCGGCGTCTGCTGAGCCGAAAGATCGCCACGGCCGCCGTCACCAGGGCCCCGACCAGCATCGTCAGCGGAAAGGCGAAGCTGAGGAACCAGTGCCCGTCGGTATAGAGGCAGATATAGAGAAGATAGCCGCTCGTCAGCACGAAGGCCAGCGGCACGAAGATCAGCGGCTCCCGGCGCTCAAACCAGAACGGAAAGACGACGGAAAAGTAGAACAGCGCGCAGCCCAGCATCACGTAGCCGGACCAGTATACGCCGTGGAGATTCGTCAGGCAGAAGATCAGCGCCGACAGGCTGCCCGCAATCAGAAACGCGGTCAGGAAGGCCAGGATGGGATACCGGCGGCTCTTGGGCGGGATGGGATAACGGTCGGAAAAGTTCGGCGCAGCGGTTTCCGGTTCGCCGGGATTCCACACCGGCGTATCGCAGAGCGGACAGCGCTCCGTTCCGTCTTGCAGCCGCACGCCGCATTTGACACAGTACATTCAGTTCAGCTCCTTCCTGCGTTTTGCTCCCTTTGGCGGGAATCGCGGGAATTACTTTCAATCAAAACGGGCACGCCGAGCTCGACCAAGCGGGAATAGAACCGGCGTTCCAGCTCGGGCTCCCGGATGTTGCGGATGATATTCACGTAGGTCTCGCCGCCAAAGCTGGCGATCGAGCAGTTGTTAGGATAGGTCCGCTGCGGGCCGATGATAAACTCCATGCGCCGGACGTAGGGCGTCATGGACGCCGGAAGGCGGACGGGGCCGAGATTGGACAGGTTGATGCAGCCCTTTGTCTCGCCGCGCTGCGTGTAGATGATGCCCATGATGATGTTTTTCAGCCACAGGGGCACCGCACGGATCGCGGCGATTTGCTGCGGCGTGACGTTGGCCGCGATGCGGCCGGCCATCTGCTGCGGTGTACCCTCGGCGGCAAGCTGGGCCGCCATAACTTTGCAGAGTTCCTCCAGCGTATAGTCTCCCATGCGGGGATCCACGCCGGGATTCAGGGTCAGGACGAAGTTTCGCAGGGTCTTGCTGCCGTAGAGCCGGCGCAGATTGATGGGAATCGTTACCTTGACGGGTTTGCGTTTTTTGCGGTTGGGGCAGCGCTCGGCCTGGTATTCCAAGATCGACTGCTCCAAAACGGCAGCCAGGAAGACGGTAATCGTGCTCTGATAGCGGTGTGCCGCCTCCAGCAGGGCCTCTGTCGGGATGACGCCGGTCGTAAGATACAGGAAATCATACTCCCGGGTGCCGGTCATGCGCAAGGCGTCCGGCTCGTGGTCGTTGAGCACCACGCCGTTGGTGTTGCGGACGAAGCTGTCCTCCAGCTCCTCCGGCTTCGGCGCCTCCTGCCAATCCAGAACGCCCTCCTCCGGCGGGATCTCCACGCCGTATTTCAGCGTGAGATAACGGGCCGTCAGGGTTTTCAGATAGGTCATGCCGCCGGTGCCGTCGGTCAGGGAGTGGAAAAACTCCACGGCGATGCGGTCGCGGAAGTACATGACGCGCAGGCAGCAGGTATGAAGCTCCTTGTTCTGCATCAGCGTCAGCGGATAGGCATAGTCCTCGTGGACCGTGGGCGGCGTTTCCAGTTCCTCCAGATAATACCAGAACACGCCAGTGCGGAGCCGGACATACATGGACGGGAAACGCGGCATCAGGTCCTCCACCGCCTGCTGCAAAACAGCCGGATCCACCGGCTCGGCCAGGGTGGCGGAGACCCGGAAGGCATTTGCCCAGCGGCGACGCCGCACAGCCGGGAAAATCAAGGCGGCATTGTCCAGCCGCATCCAATTCTTACTCATAACTCACAATTCAATCGTTTTTGACGTGTACGTTCAGATGAGGATAAGTCATTTCGACGCCGCTGTCGCGGAAGGCCTCCCAGATACAGGTCCGCAGATCAAAGCGGGTGGCGATGACGCGTGCCGAGGGGATCCAGAAGTGGAGATGATAGGAAATCGCAGAGTCGCCGAAGTCCTCGATGGCGACGCAGATCTCCTCCCCTTCCAGCGGATTGCAGCGGTCGATCGCGCTGCGCAGGGCCTGCATGACCCGCTCGGGGTCGGCGTCGTAAGACGCGGAGACGGTCAGGTCCAGACGGCGCTTGGGATAGAAGGAATAATTCTCCACCGTGGCGGCGGAGACCTTGGAATTCGGGATCAGGACGGAACGGTTGTCAACAGTGTGGAGCTTGGTGTAGACCATGGCGATCTCATCCACCACGCCAGTCATCCCGTCGATGGAGACGAAGTCGCCCTTCTTGAAGGGCTTGGTGCCCATGACCAACAGGCCGCCCGCCACGTTGGACAGCGCGTTCTGCACGGAAAGGGACACCGCCAGGGTCAGGACACTCAGCAGAGCCACCAGCGCGGTCACGTCGATGCCAAGATAGGAGGCAATGACCAGCAGAGCGACGAAGTAGAGCAGAAAGCGAAGCATGGTCTTGATCAGGCGGTGCACGCTCTCGTCCAGCTTGGTCCGCCGCAGCGCCTTGCCGACCAGCATCGTCACGACCCGCACGATCAGAATGGCGGCAGCCAGCATGGCCAGAGCAATCAGAACCTGCTTGAGCGACAGACTTTCCAGGGACGCCTTGACGCTCGCCAGATCCTCCGTTTTTACGCCTGAATATCGGTACATGCGCTCGCCTCCGTTTTGGATTTTTGCCTGCTCATTCTACCACAGGACGGCAAAAAAAGCAAGAGCTTCCGTGCGGGAAGCTCTTGCCTTGGGAGGGCGGTTATTTCTTGCCGGCGGAGGCCCAGAGCAGCACGATCTCGCCGTTGCCGTTCAGCTCCAACTGCTGCACGTGATTGCCGTTTCCCGGATAGCCGCCGTAGCAGAAGAAATCCGTCAGCTTGCAGGGCATTCCGTTTTGATCCGCGGGGCTGTCGGCATCCAGCAGAAGCCAGCCGACCGGCGTATAGGTTCTGATCCAGCCTTCGCCGTTCGGATAGGGAATGTGGAAGGTGTAGCCCTTCTCCTCACGGTTCACCACGTAAACCCCGGACTGATCGCTGATGCGCATCCAGGCTTCCGCATCGCTGTAGTCGTCCCAATCAGCGTACTCGCCGATCCATTCCTTTGCCTTGTCTGCGGAATCCGTGAACTCATATTTCTGTCCGAGTGCTTCGACGGTCCCGCTCTGCTTGGCCTGCTGGATCTCTTCCTCCGTCAAGGTATAGATTTCGGAGCGCAGGATCTGGGAAACAAACTGATCGCCGACGGGGACGAAGCCGTTGTAGTGCAGTTCGCCATTGTAATAGCGGGTTTCACCGTCTACCTCCCAGGAAAAGCCCGGTTCCTGCTTGATCAGTTCTTTCAGCGCTTCCCGGTCTTCCACGATGGGATTGAAGGAGTAGCCGTGCTCCAGCGCGTACTGCTCGGCCGTAGATCCGGGGAAGCCGCAGATCGTCAGCTCGGTGGGAACGTCAAGCTTCGCGTTGATCTCGCAATCCTTGTTCAGGATCCAGATTTCCCGCAGCGAAAAACATTTGGCAAAGGCGGACTCCGCAATGGAAGTCAGGTTCTCCGGGCAGACAAGCAGTTCCATGTCTGCGCAGCACTGGAAGGCGCCGCGGCCGATGGAGGTAATTCCTTGGCTGATTCCGTACTTGGGAGAGTAGGAGTAGCCGTATTGCAGATACGTGCAATCGCAGAACGCATAATCGCCGATCGAGCTAAGTCCTTCCGAGAACTGAAGCGATGTGATCGTTCCGCGGTACGCATACCAGGGCGCGCGGTTCGTTTCGTCGTAATCGTACATCGCGCCGCTGCCCTCAATCACCAGGGCGCCGTAATCGGTCAAGGTCCAGGTCAGGTTCTCGCCGCAGGCATTGGGTTTCACGGTTTCCGTCACGACAGGCTCAGCGGTCTCCGGGACGGGGGATTCTTCCACTTGGACGTCCTCGGCGGTGTCCGCTTTGGCGGGCGCTTCGGTCGTCACGACTTGGCTGCCGCCGGCCGCTGCGCCGGGAACAGAACCCGTCGCCACGGGGGCCTTGCTGCTGCAGCCCGTCAGGGCCATCAGCAGCGCTGCGACTGAGGCGCAGAGGCCGCGCTTCCAGGTAAATGCGTGATTTGTGGTTTTCATGTTCATTCTCCTCATCATTCTTTTTTGTTCCAGGATTTGGGTTCTGTCTATTAGACGCTTGAAATCTCAAAATGGTCTACGGGTTTTTAAAAAAATATGTATCTGTTCAGTAGGGTCGTAGTGGCCGCGCACCTGCGCGGCCATAAATCCCCAGAAAAGCGATCCGCGCCATGGCCGCGCAGGTGCGCGGCCACTACGGAGCGGGTGCGACTGAATAGATACCTGTAAAGTACCGAACAAGGCACGATTATACTCTGGACCTTTCCGAAGAAAGCTCTTGCTCGTTCATTCCGCCACAAAGGCAAGGCCGTTCTCTTCCGCGTAGGCTTGGGCGGCGGAGCCTGCCTTGCCGTAGATGGTACGCAAGCGCAAGCAGTCGTCGAACGCCCACGCCTGGATGTCCGTCACGTTTTCCGGGATCCGCAGGCTCTTCAACGCGCTGCATCCAAGAAAAGCCTTGCTGATGATCGCCGTTACGCCGCTGCCGATCGTCACGTCCTCCAGGGCTTTACAATCCCAGAACAGATATTCGCCGAGATAGGTCACGCCGTCTCCGATCGTGACGCTCTCCAGGCCGGAGCAGGACTCGAACACACGGTCGCTGAGGTCGATCACGTTGTCCGGGATCACGATGCTTTTCAGAGAGGTGCAGCTATTAAACGCACTTTCCCGGATCTTTTTCACGCCGCTGCCGATCGTCACGTCGCTCAGAGAGCTGCAATGGGAAAACGTAGCTTCCTCGATTTTTACCACGCCGTTCGGGATCGCAATGCTTTCCAGCCCGAAACAATTGGAAAAGGCGCAGTAGCCGATGCTTGTCAAGCTGTCCGGCAGCAGCACGGTTTTCACCGCGCTGCCATTGGCGAACGAGCCCGAGGCAAGCTTTGTCACGCCGTTCGGAACCGTGTAACGTTCTGCCTTTCTGGCACAGGGATACGTAAGCAGCTCCGTCTGCGCTTTGTCAAACAGGACGCCGTCGACACTGCTGTAGTTTGGATTGTCGGACACGACCTCGATGCGCTCCAGCGCAATGCATCGGCAAAACGCATACTCGCCGATCTCCGTCACGGCAGCCGGGATCGTCAGCTCGGTCAGCGCTTCGCATTCGTTGAACGCATAGTCGCCGATGCAGGTCAGGCTGTCCGGGAGCTTCAGCCCGGTCAGGGCGCTGCAAAAGCTGAACGCATAGTCGCCGATGTGCGTCAGGCTGTCCGGCAACGTCACGCTCTTCAGATCGGAGCAGAAGGAGAACGCACCATCGCCGATGCTCGCCACTCCGTCCGGGATCGTCACACTCGTCAGAGATTCACAGCGGGCAAACGCATCTTCTCCGACGTGCGTCAGTCCTTCGGGCAGGCTGACCGATTTCACCGCGTCCCTGCAGCTCTCGCTGAAATTGAACCACGGCGCCATACTGTAATAACTGTTGCTGTCATAATCATCCATCTCGCCGGAGCCTTCAACGGTCAGCAGGCCGGTCTGAGTGTTCAGCGTCCAGCTCAGATCCTTGCCGCAGCTTCCGGAGACAATGCTCTCGGCTTTCTCCGCTGTTTCCGTTGGGAGCGTCGCTTCCGTCGGGGACGGAACGAGATCTTCCGGGCTTTCGTCGGGGATTGCCTGCGTGGAAAGCGTGGGAAGCTGTCCGTCTTCCGCAGCAGCCGTAGCGCTCGTCGCATCCGTCGTCACAGGGGCGGCCGCATCTGCTGCCCCGGGCGCGGTCTTTCCGTCGGTCTTGGCGCTGCACGCACTCAGAAGCAGCATAGTCACAACCAGCGCAGCGCATAAAAGCCGCTTCCGAATTGCGGTATGTTGGGTCGTTTTCATTTCATATCTCTCCCTTTTCGTTCACTGCTTTTATTTCCAGCCTGAGCTGATCTTTACAATACGGATATTGCCTTCTTCGTCCAATTCGAGGTTGAAGTTTCCGCAGATGTTTTCCGGAATCGTCTCTTGCAGGTAGTCGCCGAGTTTTCCGCGATCTGTCATCGTGTCAGCGTCCAGCCAGATCCAGCCGATGTCCGTGGAATCCGGCTGCTTCATATACGGATCGCCGGAACCGTATTCCTGGTTTTCCATAAATACGTAGGAACCGTTCCGTCGCAGGACCGAGTAAACACTTCTCTCTGTCTGGATCCAGCCGACCCAGCCTTCCGCTTCTTCGCTTTCATCGTAAACGTATCCCCAGAGCTTGGCCTGGGCTTTGGATTCCGTGTAGGGGTATTCCGTGCCGTTCAGGGCAAGCAGGCCGGTCTGCTTTGCCTGCAGGATCTCGTCCTCTGACGCCGAGAGCAGATCTCTCGTCACGACCTTTGCCAGATAACGGTCCCCGACCGGGAGCATGATTTCCATACTTGTGAAATGCGCGTTGATCTGCTGCTCCTGCTGCAGCTTCTCGATAACGCCCGCTTGATTGTCTTCCACGGGGGTAAAGGTGCAGTTGATCTTCGCCGCATACTGCTCCGCCGTGGAGCCGGGATAGCCGTAGATCGTAAGCTGCGGCAAATCTCCGAGATCATCCCCGATCGCGCAGCTCCGGTTCATGATCCAGAGCTGGTTCAGATTGACGCAGCCGGACAGAGCGCCGCTGCCGACGGCATTCAGGTTCTCCGGCAGGATCATCTGCGTCAACTTTGTGCAGTCGGAAAACGCGTTGTTTCCGATGCGGGTCAGCCCCGCCGGGAGCTGCAGAGACTTGATTTTGCTCTGATTACGCGCCCAAGGCACGGAATCGGCATCGGCATAGTCCGTCATGTCGCCGCTGCCCTCGATGATCATTTTGCCGGAGTCCTTGTACAGCGTCCAGTACAGGTCTTCTCCGCATTTGCCCCACAGCTTCTCATCGTCTTCGCTGTAATCCGGCTTGACCTCCGTCGCAGCCGGCGATTCGGTTTTTTCGAGCTCCACAGGGAGCGTGGGCGCAGTGGTATCCTGGGTCAGGTTTTCTGTGCTGTCCACGTACAGGATCGGGCTCACCTTGGAGCCGAGCTCGTCCTTTGCCCAGCGGTAGCCTGCGATCCCGCCGCCCACAGCGCCGACGCAGAGCACGCCGAGGACGAGCTTGCCGACCAGCGTCGAGAAGAAGGGCTTGGTCGCATGCAGGACCACGCTCTCGGCAACCGGGACCGCGGCTGCCTTTGCGCCGGAAGCAACGCCGGCCTTGGCCAGCGTCTTGGCCAGTACCAACTCGCCCTGCTGCACCGCAGGCGTCTGCCGCTTCATCAGGGCCAGCAGGAAGGACATCGGGGACAGGCCGTAGAGCTTGACGCCCTTCTTCTCCAGCGCCCGCACGGCCTCCTCGATCTTCTTCCGGCCGCGTGCCAGTTGATTTTTTACCGTGCTGGTGCTGACGCCGAGGGCCTCGGCAATCTCAGCAACCGGCATTTGCTCGTAGTAGTACATGGCAACTGCGGCGCGCTGACCGTCGGAGAGCTCGCCGAGGATCTCGTTGACAAGTTCGGCGGTCTCCTTCCGCTCCAGGCTCAGCTCCGGGGAAGCCTCCGCGGAGAGGTCGGCCTGCTCGGGAAGCCCCTCGCCGTCCTCGTTCTCCAGCTCCGTGAAGAGCAGGGGGGAATTCCTGCGCAGGATGGATTTGGCGCGGTTCACCGCGATGGCGCGCAGCCAGGGGCGGACCTTCTCGGGATCGCTGAGCTGATCCAGGTGGTTGTAGGCGTAGACGAAGGTGTCCTGCTGGACGTCGAGGGCCTCCTCTTCGTCACGCAAAACGGCGCGGGCCGTACGGTAGACCTCCTGGCTCGTCAGCTTGTAGAGCTCGGTAAAGGCCTGCTGATCGCCCTCCCGTATGGCGGCAATCAGCTCAGTCATGCTCTTCTCATTTTTCATAGGTGCTTTCTCCTGATTATTTCTTTTCTTCTTGCGGGGCGTAGGGCGGCCAGACCTCTGGCCGCCGGGAACGCAGCAAATCCGGGTGGAGCGGCGGCCTGGGGTCAGGCCGCCCTACGGTACTCTTTCCGGGCTGCTCCGTTCAGGGCCCGGGGCGCCGATACGGCGAAGGATCCTGGCAAGCTGCCGCTCATTTTCTTCCGGCGTCATCCGGAATTGGGTAACCATTCTCTGATAGCAGCATGCAAATTCCGTATCCTCCACGCGGCTCACCTCCGTTTCGCGTGTATTGTCTCCGGGTTTCTGTCTATTAGACGCTTTGAGACGCGAAACGGTCTACGCTTTTTTCAAAAAATATCGAAAACGTTATAGCAGGTTTCGGCAAAAAAAGCAAGCGGTTTCCGAAGAAAGCTTTTTCGAGCCAAAATAAGACGATTCTGTGATCGATGTGATCGCAGAACCGTCCCTCGTTCATCCTTCTTTATCTCTTTCCTGCAAACGATGCGCGAACCGTAAGAAGTACGATTTGATCCTTGTTGGTCAGCATCAGAAGTTGATCGTATTTCTCTGCCGTCGGTTCCCGGTTCTCACTCAGAAGCTGATAGTCGCCAACCGAGAATTCTTCCTTGCCGGTTTTTACTGCGGTTTCGGTATCCGCCATCATCCAGCCGACCTGCTTATACGAATTGAGATA
This sequence comes from uncultured Clostridia bacterium, assembly GCA_946411475.1. Taxonomy (GTDB): domain Bacteria; phylum Bacillota; class Clostridia; order Oscillospirales; family Oscillospiraceae; genus JAFRPC01. The sequence continues at coordinate 9,006 of CAMKED010000045.1, forward strand.
ATCAACGCCGCCGGCTCTGCAGAAGGAGAAGCCATCGTCCCCGCGGATCGCCATGTAGAGCTTGCTGTCCTCTTCGCTGAAAATCCACGCTTCCGCGTCTGCGTATTCCGACCATCCACCCTCGATTCCGTCATACCAGCTTTGTGCAAGCGCTTCCGAATCCGTAAAGACGTATTCTTGCCCCTCCAGAACGATGGTCCCGGTCTGCGCCGCCTGCCGGAACGCCTCCTCCGTCACCAAAGCGGGCTCCGCACGCAGAATCTCGATCAGGTAGTTCTCGCCAGTCGGAACGATCTCACCGAAACGCATCGCGGGATCAATATAGCAGATCTCGCCGTCTTCTCCCACTTTGTGAAACGCAAGACGATGATACGGATCGTCTTCCACCGTCCGATTTGATTCCTGCTTGAGTTCTTCTTTGAAAGCGTCCCGATCCATGATCGGATAGAAGGTGCGGCCGTTTTCCATCGCATACTGCGCAGCGGCTTCGCTGAACTCCGGCTCGCCCTCCGTCGCGGCGGGCGCGTTGGGCTCCGTCGTCTCAAAGACGGGGGCTTCTTTGATTTGGATGTTTCCCGCAGCAAGCTTGTTTGCAGGCGCTTTCGCTGTCACGGAACTGTTTCCGCCGGCCGCTGCGCCGGGAATGAAGCCCGCCTCCACAGGGGTCTTGCTGCTGCAGCCCGTCATGGCCAGCATCAAAGCTGCAACTGCGGTGCAGAGGCCGCGCTTCCAGATAAAGCTGTTCTTGAATGTTTTCATTGTTTTGTTCTCCTCTTTTTGTTTTTTTACCCGGACCGGGTTTTTTGTTTTTTTCGGATTTATCGCATCCACGTATTAGACGCATCGAGGCACAAAATGGGTTACGTTTATTTTTATATATTTTTAAAAAAGTTTAGAAACAAAAAAGCAAGAGGCCTCTTTCGAAGCCTCTTACTGATCGTTCATCGCTTCCAGGGCATCAGGAGCACGAGCTCGTTCCGGGCATTCAGCATCAGCAGACGGTCGAACTGATCGGGCGCTTGATTGCGCTTGCTGAATGATTGCAGCAACTGATTGAGCGTGCAGCTTTCTTTGCCTTTTTTCACGGGGACAGAGGAATCCAGCATCAGCCAGCCCGCCGGCGAATCGGTATTGACGTAATCGTTGATGCATTCACCGCGTCCGTAGCCGTCCATGCAGAAGCAGTATCCCGCGTCCGTCTGCTGCGCCACGAAAAGCGCGTCGTCCGCTTCGCTGAAGAGCCAGCCCTCGGCGTCTGCGGTAAAATGGCCCTCTGAGCCGTTATACCATTGCCTTGCCTGCTCCGGGGAGTCCGTAAAGGGGTACGCTTTTCCGTCCAGGACGATGGTTCCGGTCTGCGCGGCCTGGCGGAGCGCTTCCTCCGTCACGCAGGCGGGCTCGACGCGCAGAACCTGGGTCAGGTAGCCCGTACCGAGCCGGGCGATCCCGCCGAAGCGCAGGCCGGGATCGACGTAGACGGTCTGTCCGCTTCTGTTCATGTCGTCCAAGAGGTGGTACGGATCGTCGTCTGTCGTTCGGTTCTCTTCGCGGCTGAGCTCGGCCAGCACGGCCTCGCTGTTGTCCACGATGGGCTCGAAGGCGTAGCCGTTTTCCCGGGCGAAGGCCTCGGCGGTGGAGCCGGGGAAGCCGCAGACCGTAATGTCGGACGGAAGGCCGAGCGAAGCGTCCAGCGCGCAGTCCCGGTTCAGGACCCAGAGCTCCCGCAGGCCGCTGCAGTCGGAAAACGCGTCGCCCGAAACGGAGCTCAGATTCTCGTGCAAAATGACGTAACGCATCCCGCGCACGCCGGTGCAGCCCGAAAAGGCGCCGTCGCCGATACTCGTCAACGTATCCGGGAGCAGGCTGCCCGGCTCGTAGCCGTCAAACGACGCACAGCCGGAAAACGCATAGTTGCCGATCCGGGTCAGACCATCCGGAAGGCCGCGCCGGTCGTTCGTGAAAAGATTGACGGTGTTCAACGCCGTACAGTCGGCAAAGGCGTAATCGCCAATGCCGGTCAACTCCGCCGGAAGCTCCAGCTCCTTGATCTCGCTTCGATAGGCATACCAAGGGACGGACTGCGCGTCGGGATAGTCCGTCATGTCGCCGCTGCCCCGCAGCTTCAACTCGCCGGAATCCTTGAACAGCGTCCAGTACAGGGCTTCTCCGCACATGCCCCACACTCTTTTCTCGTCCTCACCGCTGACGTTCGCGGCGCTCTCCGGGACGGCAGCTTCAGTTTCGACCGGCGCTTCGGTCTCCGGAGCAGTGGGCTCGGTGGTCTTGAGCTCCACCGGGAGCGTGGGGTCTGTCGTGTTCTGGGTCAGGTTTTCTGCGCTGTCCACGTACAGGAGCGGGCTCACCTTGGATCCGAGCTCGTCCTTTGCCCAGCGGTACCCCGCGATCCCGCCGCCCACAGCGCCGACGCAGAGCACGCCGAGAACGAGCTTGCCGACCAGCGTCGAGAAAAAGGGTTTGGTCGCATGCAGGACCACGCTCTCCGCAACCGGGACCGCGGCTGCCTGCGCGCCGGAAGCGATGCCGGCCCTGGTCAGCGTCTTCGCCAGGACAAGCTCACCCTGCTGCACCGCAGGCGTCTGCCGCTTCATCAGAGCCAGCAGGAAGGACATCGGGGACAGGCCGTAGAGCTTGACGCCCTTCTTCTCCAGCGCCCGCACGGCCTCCTCGATCTTCTTCCGGCCGCGTGCCAGTTGATTTTTTACCGTGCTGGTGCTGACGCCGAGGGCCTCGGCAATCTCAGCAACCGGCATTTGCTCGTAGTAGTACATGGCAACTGCGGCGCGCTGACCGTCGGAGAGCTCGCCGAGGATCTCGTTGACAAGTTCGGCGGTCTCCTTCCGCTCCAGGCTCAGCTCCGGGGAAGCCTCCGCGGAGAGGTCGGCCTGCTCGGGAAGCCCCTCGCCGTCCTCGTTCTCCAGCTCCGTGAAGAGCAGGGGGGAATTCCTGCGCAGGATGGATTTGGCGCGGTTCACCGCGATGGCGCGCAGCCAGGGGCGGACCTTCTCGGGATCGCTGAGCTGATCCAGGTGGTTGTAGGCGTAGACGAAGGTGTCCTGCTGGACGTCGAGGGCCTCCTCTTCGTCACGCAAAACGGCGCGGGCCGTGCGGTAGACCTCCTGGCTCGTCCGCTCGTAGAGCTCGGTAAAGGCCTGCTGGTCGCCCTCCCGTACGGCGGCAATCAGCTCAGTCATGCTCTTCTCATTTTTCATAGGTGCTTCCTCCTGCTATTCTTTCTTCTTTTCTTTCGCGTCGTTGATTTCGCTGATCCGGTGAAGAATCCCGGCAAGCTGCCGTTCGGATTCCTCCGGCGTCTGGCGATAGTGGGCAATCAGCTTTTGGTAGCAAATTGCAAATTCCCGGTCCTCCACGCAGCTCACCTCCAAATTTTTATCGGTGAAACTTGAAGCTTCTGTCTATTAGACGCTTTGAGACGCGAAACGGGTTACACTTTTTTCAAAAAATTCTAAAAAGTTATAGCAGGTTTCGATAAAAAAAGCAAGAGGCTCTATTTCGAAGCCTCCTGCTTTTTCTGTATTGCTTACTGCATGTCCTCGCAGAAGCGGCGGATGTTGGAAGGATTCTCAATCCGCTGGACCTCCGCGCCGTTTTCCAGCACCAGAAGGGTCGGCGCCTGGCGGACGCCGTACTGCTTGGCGAGCGTCGGGTCCCTGTCCACCACGACGGTATCATAGTGCAGGCCCGCGTCGGCCAGGAATTTCTTGGCCATCACGCATTTGGGGCAGGTGGAGGTGGTGAAGAGGAGAAGGCCGGAGGCCGGCGAAGCAGCCGCGGACGGCTCCGCGCCGTCCCGACAGGCGGGTGCGTCTTGCGGGCGGCCAATGCCCGCCCCTACAGTCTCTTCGAGGGACACAGCAGAGGGCGCGGCGGCGGGAGCAGCGGCAGCACTCAAAGGCTCGTGGAAGCGATGCTGCATGGAATAGCCCACGTCGTAGACCTTACGGTCCTTGAACTCCTGCGTCTTGCCGTCGTTCCAGTTCTGCACGGGCCGGTAGTAGCCGGTGATGCGGGAGTAGACCTCGGTCTTCTTGCCGCAGTGCGGGCAGGTGTACTGCTCGCCGACCAGGTAGCCGTGATCCGGGCAGACGGAATAGGTGGGGCTCAGGGTGTAGTAGGGCAGCTTGTAATTCTCCGCGATCTTCCGCACCAGGTTTGCCGCAGCCTTCCAGTCAGGCAGCTTCTCGCCGAGGAAGGCATGGAAGACGGTGCCGGAGGTATAGAGGGTCTGCAGCTCGTCCTGAATGTCCAGGGCAGAGAAGACGTCCTCGGTGTAGCCCACGGGCAGGTGGGAGGAGTTGGTATAGTAGGGGGTACCGTTCATATTGGCGGTGATGATGTTCGGGAAGTCCTTCTTGTCATGCTTGGCAAAGCGGTAGGTCGTGGACTCGGCCGGCGTGGCTTCCAGGTTGTAGAGGTCGCCGTACTGCTCCTGGTAGTCGGACAGGCGCTCGCGCATGTGGTTGAGGACCTGCTTGGAGAATTCCTGCGTCTCGGGATGGGTCATATCCTTGCCGATCCACTTGGCGTTCAGGCCCATCTCGTTCATACCGATCAGGCCGATCGTGGAGAAGTGGTTGGCAAAGGTGCCGAGATAACGGCGGGTATAGGGATACAGGCCGCCCTCGAGCAGCTTGGTGATGACGCCGCGCTTGATCTTCAGGGAGCGGGCCGCCAGATCCATCAAGCGATCGAGACGCTTGTAGAAGTCGGCTTCGTTCTCCGCCTGGTAGGCAATCCGAGGCAGATTGATCGTGACAACGCCGACGGAGCCGGTGGACTCGCCGGAGCCGAAGTAGCCGCCGGACTTCTTCCGCAGCTCGCGGAGGTCCAGACGCAGACGGCAGCACATGGAGCGGATGTCGGAGGGCTCCATGTCGGAGTTGACGTAGTTGGAGAAGTAGGGCGTGCC
>CAMKED010000046.1 GCA_946411475.1 uncultured Clostridia bacterium
CAATTGTCCATGGTGTTTGTTCATGTTTCTCGTTGTTTAATTTTCAAGGTACATCGGCCTTGCAGCCTATATAAACTCGCGTGGTTTCATCGGTTTCCCTCAACCGCAGCGACCTTTATATATTAGCACGTTGCATCCGGTTTGTCAAGTGTTTTTTTCGATTTCTCGAAAAAATCTTTTTGCCGGTGGTCGGAACCAGGTCCCTTCCGCAGCGCGCTCGCATATATTAGCACCAAAGGTTCGAAATGTCAAGCATTTTTTGGGATTTTTCAAATTATTTTTTGGACCGGTTTTTGCCGCCTGCGCGTTGGATCAGGACGCAGAAAACGCCGCCGATCATCGCCGCCGCGCCGCAGACGGAGAGCAGGTCCGCGCCGGGCAGACAGGCAAGCGCAAGCAGGATCGGGAGCGCAAGCTCGCTGAGCTGATTCGCCTTGTTCGGCGCAAGTCTGTCCAGCATGCAGCGCCCCGCGTTCAGAAGCAGAGCGCTGAGACTGAAGCTGCCGATCAGCAGGGCGGCGGAGACCAGGGCCTCGAAGCGGCGGACCACGCCGAGGACGGAAACGCTCCGCGACAGGCTCCAGAAGGCAGCCGGACCCTGCGCAAGCGCCGGGGAGAGAGTTCCCGCCGTGACGGCAGCCGTCACCGCCGCTGCAAGGGCAGCGGCAAGGGCTGAAACCGGGACGCCTTTCCGCTCCTCCGACGACGGCAGGCAGAGAACGGCTCCGGGCAGAAGCAGTGCGCCGCAGGCGCGGAGCGCCTTCGGCGTGCTCCAGGTCGGACGAAGCCAGGCGAGACGGGTCTGCGGCAGACTGAACGCCAGGACAGACCCGCAAAGGGCGGCGAGGATCGGCAGCAGCACGCCGGCGCACCGGGCCGGAACCTCCCTGCCCCGCCGGACGGCAGCCCAGGCAAGGATCAGCAGCAGGACAGCCGGGAGGGGCTTACCCGCCGTCTGCGGAAAGGCGTATTCCCCCTGACGGGCGGACCAGACTGCGAGACCGGCCAGCGCCGCCGCCAGAAGCGCGGAAGCGACCCGCCCCGCCGGCCAACGCGCCGCTTCGGACAGGCCCTTCGGTCCGAGCAGGCGCGTACATATATATAATAGGAGTGCGGCGCACGCCCCTCCCGCAACCGCCGGGAGCCAGCCCAGACCGGGACAGAGCTGGAGCACCGGGACTGCCGCCGCCGTGAAGCAGAGGGCGCGTTCTCTACGGCGCATCGACCGCGAAGCCTCCCCCTTCGACGCGGAGCGTCGGCAGCGCGACGGGCTCGCCTGCGTGGAGCGCGCCGCGGACCCGGACCAGGGTCACCTCGGACGGATGGGCGGCAAGATAGGCCGCGACAGCCGAAGCGTCCAGGCCGCGTTCCTCGGTCCGGTAGAGCCCGGCCGCGGGCTGAAAGGCCGATTCCTCCGTGACGGCGGTCACGGTCCCGGCAAAGTCGTCCCCGGTATCGGTCACGACGATCTCCTCGGCGGTGGGAAAGAAGATCTCCCCGCTCACGCCTGCGCGCAGATCCTCCAGGGCCTCGGACAGCGTCCGTCCGACGCCGCGCACGGCCTGACCGACGTCCACGGTGTACGAACCGCCGTCCCGGGTGACGATCACGGCACGGACCGGGATCAGCTTCGCGGCGTCTGTGGCGCGGAAGGGCAGGAGGCCCAGGGCTGCAAGCGCTGCGGCGAGGAGCAGAAAACGAACGACTTTTCTCATGGTTCCTCCGCATTCTGATTGGATGATACCGCTATTTTGCGCCGAAACAGGGAAATCCATGCAGTCTTTCGCTCCATTTTTTTGCAAAGAAACGGAAAAAGATTCCTGCCCGCGTTCCGAGCCGGACTTCACAAGATTTGGAGAATTTTGCCAACCTGCCACACCATATCTTGTATATGATCTTCGATTTTTTCATTTTTGTTACCGATTTGTTGCCCATCGGAAAGCCCTAAAATGCAGGATTCCCGGCACTTTTCGCCAATTTTTCACATTATTTTGAAAATTATGCTTGCATATTCCGACTGTATATGATACAATGGTTACGAAATGATACGAATTATGTCAATTCCCCCCGCGGCAGAATCGTCGATCGTTCCGTTTCGCCGCGCGGCGGGCGTTCGTTTTTCAACACGATACGGAGGTTATTTATGAAGCACAGATGGATTGCCCTGCTGCTGGTGCTCTGCCTTTCCCTGGGGATGGTCGGCACGGGATCGGCGGAGGAGAGCTTCGAGGACAGCGTCGATCTCGACCTGCTCGTCGCTGCGGGGATTCAGATGTATCAGAACGTGGAAGCCCACTACGACACGGTCGTGAACGACAGCGGCGCGATCGGCATGGGAATCATGGCCTGGCGGGCCGTCAAGGCCCTGGAGCTGCTGAAGCGGATCTGCGCGGCGGACCCCGCGCTCAGCCAGGAGAAGCTCGGCAGCGCCCTGTACCAGGAGGTTCTGGATACCGGACTGGCCGTCTACGACGCCAACGGAAGATGGATCGATTACGGCTGGCATTACCGCCTGTTCACTGCCGACGAGATCGCCGCAGCGAAGTCGCTGATCTCCACCGACGTCGGCATTGCCGCCCAGAACGCCCAGGCGCGGGCGGACATTTCCGTTCAGTTGAAAAACGGCTGGAAGCGGGGCGTCCGCGGCAACGCCTCCCTGCTCTACTATTCCTACGCCGAGAACCACTACGGCGTCGGCGGGGTCAAGACCTTTATGACGAAGGTCCGCGCTGCCCTCGGTCTGGACGAGGACGCGCTGATCACCTCGCTCGACCTGTTCCACCACGGCGTCACGCTGACCGGTTACTGCGCCGAGGACCACTATGCAGGCTGCAACTGCGCCCGCTCCAGAAGCTACCGCTTCATCAAGAACGTCCTCGGCTGGGACACCGGAGCGACGGATCTCGGCACGCACGATTGCCCCTGCGCCAAATTCACCGACATGCCCGACTACCCCAGCGACGAGCATTCCGCCATCGACTGGGCCTACACCCATGACCCGCAGATCACGAACGGCGTTTCCAAGACCAAATTCGGTCCCGCGCAGACCGTGACCCGCGCCCAGGCAATGACCTTCCTGTGGCGCGCCGCCGGCAAGCCGACGCCCAAGAACGCCGAAAACCCCTTCAAGGACGTCGCGGAGGGCGAATACTACTACGAGGCCGTTCTCTGGGCCGTGGAGGAAGGCATCACCACCGGCACGACCAAGACCAAGTTCAGCCCCTACGATACCTGCAGCATCGAGCAGATCGTCACCTTCCTCTACCGCTTCGAGGGCGAGCCCGACGTGACCGGTCTGGAGAATCCCTACACCGACGCCGCGGACGGCTTCTACTCCACCGCTCCGCTGATCTGGGCCTATCATAACGGCATCTACAAGGGCAAGGCTGCCGCCCTGTCCGGACGCACCGATCCGTGCAGACGCGATCAGGTCGTCACCTTCCTTTGGCGGGATATGAAGGGCTGATCCCGCAGCTCCGCAGACAGAATCATACCCGAACCCCGGCTGCGCCTGCCGCGCAGCCGGGGTTCGTCCGTTTCCGGGGCAGGCGCTCCGGCTTTTGTCGAATCCCGTCTGATTTTGGGAAATAGGGGCTTGGCAAATCCGGGATTTATGATATAATATTTTATATTACGTTCGCCGCGCATTCGGACGCGGCAGCCGAGCGTCTGCGGTGACGTACCGGGACCGGTCCGAACGGCGATCTGATCTAATCTTATCTATCTATCAGTAAGGAGTTGGTCCCATGCTCTCCGTGGTTGAGGTCAAGACCAAAAAACAGCAAAAGGATTTTCTGGATTTCCCCCTGCGGCTCTACAAGGGCTGCCCGTATTTCGTCCCGCCCCTCTATGGGGACGAGAAGAAGATGTTCCGTGCGGACTACGTTTATTACGACACCTGCGAGGCGATCTGCTTCAACGCCTACCGCGACGGAGAGACGGTCGGACGCATCCAGGGCATTTTGCAGAAGGCCAGCAACGAGAAGACCGGAGAGAAGCGCGTCCGCTTCACCCGCTTTGACGCCATCGACGATCAGGAGGTGGCAAACGCCCTCTTTGCCGCCGTAGAAAGCTGGGCCGCGCAGAAGGGGATGAACGTCGTCTGCGGCCCGCTCGGCTTTTCCGATCTGGAACGCGAGGGTCTGCTGATCGAGGGCTTTGACGAGCTGGCCACCTTTGAGGAGCAGTACAACTACGAATACTACGGCAGGCTGATCGAGGGCTGCGGCTACGGCAAGGAGGTCGATTGGGAGGAGCGGAAGATCTACCCTCCCGACCAGGACGACGGCACGCTGGACAAGATGGCGGACTTCGTGATGAAGCGCTACAATCTCCACATCGGGCAGGCCAAAAACAAAAAGGACTTCATCCGCCGCTACGGCAAGGAGTTCTTTGAGCTGCTGGACAAGGGCTACAAGGACATCTACGGCACCGTTCCCTTCACCGACGGGATGCGAAAAATGCTGATCGACAACTTTATGCTGATCATCCAGCTCAAGTACGTGGGCGTGGTACTGGACGAAAACGACAGGCTGGTCATGCTCGGCATCCTCTTCCCCTCGCTTTCCAAGGCCCTTCAGCCCTCCGGGGGCAAGCTGACGCCGGCAGCAATCGCGCGCGTGCTCTATGCGGCGCGGCGTCCGAAGCTGCTCGACTTCGGACTGATCGCCGTCGATCCCGAATGGGCCAACCGCGGCGTGGCGACAATCGCCTCCGCCCATATCCTGCATCTGCTGCGCGAGCCGGGGATCGAGTACGCCGAAACGAATCTGAACTTAGAGGACAACCACGCAATCATCAATATGTGGAAGCGCTTCAAGGCCGTTCAGCACAAGCGCCGCCGCGCCTATATCAAGCATCTGGGGGATTGAGCCATGAAATTTGTGATCGACTGCCTGGGCGGGGACAACAGCCCCCGCGCGAACGTACTCGGCGCGCTGCGCACGATGGAGCAGCACGCTGATCTGAGCGTGATCTTTGCGGGCGACAAGCCCGCCATCGTGGAGGAGCTCCGCGCCGCCGGCGCGCAGGAGACCATGCGCGAGCGCATTGAGATCCTCCACGCGCCGGACGCGATCTCCGGCGAGGATAAGCCGACCGACGCCATCCGGCTCAAAAAGGACAGCTCGATGGTGCGCGCCTTCCAGGTCCTGCGGGACGATCCCGCCGTCTCCGCTCTGGTTTCCAACGGCTCCACCGGCGCGCTGGTCGCCGGGGCGACGCTCCGCATCGGCCGTCTGCCCGGCATCCGTCGTCCCGCCTTCTGCCCGATCCTGCCCGCCATGACCGGCGGCATCGTGGGCGTGTGCGACAGCGGCGCGAACGTGGACATTCTGCCCGAACAGCTCCAGCAGTTCGCCATCATGGGCAGCCGGTATCTGGAATGCGCCTTCGGGATTGAAAAGCCCCGCGTGGCCCTGCTGAACATCGGCGTGGAGACCGAGAAGGGCGACAATCTGCGCAAGACCGCCTATCCCCTGCTGGAAAGCACGCCGGGGATCAACTTCGTGGGCAACATGGAGAGCCGCGACCTGCTGAGCGGAAGCTACGATCTGATCGTCTGCGACGGCTTTGCGGGCAACGTGCTGATTAAGACCGCCGAGGGCGTGGCCCTGGAGCTGATGAAGAAGCTCAAGCGGGACATCTGCCGAAAGAACCGCTACAAGGCCGGCGCTCTGCTGATGAAGGAGATGTTCCGCGAGGAGAAGGAATTCTTCAACTACCAAAACTACGGCGGCTCGGTGATGCTCGGCACCGTGAAGACCGTGGTCAAGGGCCACGGCTCCAGCGGCCCGGACGCCTTTGCCCGGTGCGTGGAGCAGGCCTACAGCATGCAGCTCGGCGGAATGAACGAAAAGATTGCAGCGTCGATGGCTGCACTGAAGGCGCAGCAGGAAGCATAAAAGCGCTGCTTTCCCCGTTGACAGTTTTGACTTCCTGTGGTATGTTTACCGCAGGAAGTTTTTAGACAAAACTCACTGATTCTATCGAAAAGAGGTCGTTTGTTTTATGTTTGAATACGTTTGCAAGATTCTTGCCGATCAGCTCGGCCTGAACGCGGCGGACATCACCGCCGAATCCAAGCTCGTGGACGATCTGGGCGCCGACTCCCTGGACGTTCTGCAGATGCTGATGCTCATTGAGGACACCAAGGGCATTACGATCCCCGACGAGGATTTGGCGGACTTCCGCACCGTCGGCGACGTGGCGTCCTATCTGGAGCAGCACGCATGACACAGGCGCAATATGACGTTCTGATCGTCGGCGGCGGCATCGGCGGACTGATGGCCGCCTACGGGCTGCGCAGGCAGAACCCGAGGCTCCGCCTGGCCATCGCAGAGAAGGGCCGGATGGTCGAGCAGCGAAGCTGTCCCGCTGCGGGCGGACGGCCCTGCGTCTACTGCCCGGTCTGCTCCATCACGAGCGGCTTTGCCGGGGCCGGCGCCTTCTCCGACGGAAAGTTCAACCTGGGCACCGCCTACGGCGGCACCCTGGGCGAGGAGCTGGGCGAAAACCTGGCGATGCAGTACATCGACGCCGTCAGCGAGGTGCTGGACACCTTCACCCCGGCGGGCATCGAGATCCGGGAATACGGCTCCAACGAGGCGCTCAAGCTCAAGTGCCTGCAAAACAACCTGCGCCTGCTGGACATGAACGTGAAGCATCTGGGCACGGACAACAACCTGCTCATCATGAAGAATCTGATCGCCTGGCTCCGGGAGAATGGCGTGGACCTGCTCCCGAACACCGACGTGCGCGCGGTCGCGCCGGAGGACGGCGGCTGGCGGCTGACCACGAACCGTGAGGATCTGACCGCGAAGCGGCTGATCCTTGCCACGGGCCGCAACGGGGCCGAATTCGTCGGCGCGCTCTGCCGACAGCTCGGCATCGCGATGAAGTCCAACGCCGTGGACATCGGCGTGCGCGTGGAGATGAAGGACGCAATCTGGCGCGAGTTTTCCAGCCAGATCTACGAGCCCAAGATCCTCTGCCGGACCAAGACCTTTGAGGACCGGACCCGGATGTTCTGCTTCAATCAGGGCGGCATCGTCTCCGCCGAGAACAACGACGGCGTGGTGACGGCCAACGGTCACTCCTTTGCAGACCCGGCGAAAAAGACCGAGAACTGCAACTTTGCGATTCTCTCCTCCATCCGCTTCACCGAGCCCTTCAACAATCCCACCGAATACGCCCGGAGCTTCAGCAAGATGGCGAATCTGATCGGCTCCGGCAACGTGCTGGTCCAGCGCTTCGGCGATCTGATCCGCGGTCGGCGGACGAACGACCACCGCCTGGGACAGAACACCGTGATCCCGACGCTCAAGGCGACGGCGGGCGACCTCTCCCTGGCCCTGCCGCACCGCATTCTGACGAACATCATCGAGACGATCTACGCCCTGGACAAGGTTGCGCCCGGCACGGCAAACGACGACACCCTGCTCTACGGTCTGGAATCCAAATACTACTCCATCAAGCCCGTCCACGACGGGGATTTCCGCATCTTCGAGGGCATCTATCTGATCGGCGACGGCTCCGGCATCTGCCGCGGGCTGAGCCAGTCCGGCGCAATGGGCCTGTACGTCGCAGACCGCATCCTGGCGGACGGACAGCGCTGATGCTCGGCCTGTTCTGCCCGCAGGGCTTCGCCCCGGACGTGTGGGCCATTGATTTTGCCGCCCTCCGGCGGGCGGGCTATGAGGGGCTGCTCTTTGACGTGGACAACACCCTGGTCCCGCACGGGGCGGATCCCACCCCGGAAACGGACGCCCTGTTCGCGGAGCTGGACCGGCTCGGCTTCCGCTGTTTGATCCTTTCCGACAACGGGCCGGACCGCCTTCGGCGGTTTCTGAAGAACGTTGACGCGGATTTCATCGACAACGCGGGCAAGCCCCGCAAGCGGGGCTACCGCGAGGCGCTGCGGCGGCTGGGCTTGCCGCCGGAGAAGGTCGTGATGATCGGGGATCAGGTCTTTACGGACGTCCTCGGCGCAAACCGCTGCCGCATTCCGTCGATCCTGGTCCGTTACATCGGCTGGGACCCGGACGCGGACCCCGGCAAGCGCCGCCGCGCCGAGGCCTGGATCTTAAAGCATACCGCGCACAAGCCCGCCCGGCACCGGCTGGACGGCTTCATTCGAGAGGAGGCGAGGGCAGATGGCCAAGCAGCGCAAGCTGTTCTGTGAGCGCAACGCCCTGTTTTTTGAAATCTCCCAGAAAAAAGGCATCCTGCTTCGGCGTCTGTCCGATCTGAGGAGCAGCGACCGCTTTGCCGTCACCCGGTCCGACCAGCCCCTGCCCCAGACAGCCGCGGAGCGCGAGACCCATCTGATCAAGCGCGCCCCCGGCGTGGATCTGACCCTGCAGGAGAACAAGGCCGTCAACATCCGTCTGGCAAGCGAGCGGCTGAACGGTCTGCTGATCCGTCCGGGCGAGACCTTCTCCTTCTGGCGGACCATCGGCAGGACCACGAAGGCCAAGGGCTATCTGGACGGACGCGTGATCGAGCACGGCAAGCTGGTTCCCGGAACCGGCGGCGGTCTGTGCAACCTGGGCAATACGCTGCACCTGCTGGTCCTTCACAGCCCGCTGACCGTGACCGAGTTCCACCACCACTCCGACGCCCTGGCCCCCGACGAGGGGCCGCGGGTCCCGTTCAGCGCAGGAACCTCGGTCTGCTACAACTACATTGACTACCGATTCCGCAACGACACCGACCAGACCTTCCAGCTCTGGCTCCGCGTGGAGGGGGAAACCCTGCACGCGGCCCTGCGCTGCGAGCGTCCCCTTGGCGTTCGCTACGAGCTGGCGGAGGAGGATCACCACTTTCAGCGGGAGGGAGACAAATACTACCGCGTCTCCAAGATCTACCGTCTGACCACCGACGCCGCGAGCGGCGAGCTCCGGGAAAAGAAGCTGATCCTGGACAACCACTCCGAGGTCATGTTCGACCCGGCCCTGATCCCCGCCGATCTGCTGCGCGACTGATCCTAACATGAAAGCCGTTCAAAGCCCCCGTCGGGCTTTCAACGGCTTTTTGTGATCCGCAAACGCATGTGAATCGGCTTGCGGTTCCAAAAGAAAAGTTGTTTTACTTGTTTTTTCAAAAGGAATGCTAAATCACTTGTTTTTTGAAAAAACAACTAAAAATGCTTGCGTTTTTCAGACAAACGTGGTATCATATCCATAGCAAACACTGGGAGGTGCGGCGAATGGAACGCTATACCGCGATGATCGCCGACGTGGCGGATTCCCGGCGGCTCGATCCGGAGGCGCGGACGGATCTGCAAAAACAGCTCTACGAATCTGCGGAAACGCTGAACGGTCTCTTTGGCCCCGCCCTGGTCAAGCCGGTGGCGTTCAGCGCCGGAGACGAGATCCAGGGCCTGTTCCGCTCGCCGGAGGCCGCGATCCTCTGCTGGCGGCTGCTGGTTTTGACGCTGGACGGGGCGGCGCTCCGCGCCGGCTTCGGCGTAGGCGGCTGGGAGGTCCGGATCCGGGAGGCCGGAACGACGGCGCAGGACGGCACGGCCTATCACCGCGCCCGCGAGGCCATTGAGGCCGCCGAAAAATACGGGGAGACTGCCCTGCTCCGGTCGGGAGACGATCCCACGGATGCAGCGGTCAACGCTCTGCTCGGCGCGGCCCTGCGGATCTGCGCCGGACGGCGCGGCAGCCGGGCCAAGCAGGAGGCGGCGCGGACGCTGGAGCTCTCCTGTCCGCTCCAGTTCGGCGGCGTGCCCGCAGGCCGGGACGGAGTCCCGATCCCGAACGGGGCGGACGGCTTCTTCGTCCGCTCGGGGATCGCCCGCGGAATGCCGATCCGGGTGGCGGAGGTTTTGAAGGTCTCGCCGCAGAGCGCCCGGGGCACGCTGAAGGCAGCGGGCGTCTATGAAGAACGGAATCTGATCATTGCAGCCCTCGGACTGCTGCACGATAGGAGAGAGAGAACATGATCCCAACCTGTCTGCTCGCCGCGCATTTGCTGGCGGACTTCTACGTTCAAACCGACCGGATGGCCCGGCGGAAGCGCGAAAAAGCCGCGTGGGGCCTGATCCACGCGGGCGTCGTTCTGGTCGTATTTCTGGCGGTCTGTTTCATGCTGTACCGGCCGGGTACGGCGGTCCTGGCGGCGCTTGCCGTCGGCGGGACCCATCTGATCATCGACCTGGGCCGGGCGGCCTGGGACCGGAAGCACGCGAAGCCGATCCAGCGACTTGCCAGCTTCGTGACGGACCAGCTTCTGCACGGCGGGGTCCTGGCTGCGGTCTGGCTGATGGCAAGACCCTTCTTATGCGGTCTCGGCCTTCGGCTGGCCTGCTCGCAGACTGCGCGGGCGGCCGTGCTGATCCTGACCCTGCTGATCGCGCTGTGCAAGCCCGCCTCGATCCTGGTCCGGCTGACGCTGGACGCCGTGGCAGGCGGAACGCAGGCCGCAGAAAAGCCGGACGCCGTTCCGGACGCGAACGCCGGGACCGTCATCGGGATCCTGGAGCGGATCATCACCGCCGTTTTGATCCTCTGCGGGCAGTACAGCGCCGTCGGACTGGTGCTGACGGCCAAGAGCGTTGCCCGGTTCAAGCAGTTGGAGGATCGGGATTTCGCGGAAAAATACCTGATCGGGACCCTGACGAGCCTCGCCCTGGCCCTGATTGCCGCCGTTGCGGTAAAGCACGTGATTTGAGGCCACGCAAAAAAGCTCCCCTCGGGCAGCACTTCATAAGGAAGTTGCTTTGATGCGGCAATTGCCAGCTCAAAAGAATATGAAAACGGCGTGATCGCAATCGTCACGCCGTTTTTATCTGCTCGGTCTGGATTTTGTGGGGCAAAATCCGATGCTCGCTATAGCTGCGGACAATGACCTATTCGGCAAACTCGAATTTGAAAACCATAAAATTATGAGTGATGATTGCTCTCCATAGGTTATCAATAAAATCCTCCAAAATCCTTGAAAATAAAGGATTTATCGCAATGTGTTCGCCTTATCCATTTATATGATTTCACACAAGTTTACTCTTTCCCTGACTGCTTATAAGGGCAAAATCAAGGGCAAGAAAATCTCATAACAAGATATACCAGAGTGTGGCAATCGGAGAACTGTGACATATGTGCGAATATATTATAACGGAGGATTTTTAAAGGACAAGTACATTTATGATGAAAGCAATGGTCTTTGGTATGAATTGCAAGGAGATTATTATATTCCTTGTCTTACTTTACCAACCGAAAAAGAACACAAGCCTATTGGCTTATGGGGACAACGACACAAACGCTATTTACAAGAACACAAAAAGGCGTTTTACACCACGCTTCTCACAAGCGGCAAATTGAACAGTTACCTTGCTGATATTGACGAACAGGCAACGGATATGATGTTCCGATTGGTTGAGCAAATGGCTAACAAGGAAGGTGTGACCGAACAACTCAAAGCAGAAAACCCGATGTTGTGTGTTGGAAGAATGAACGAGATACAGGCAAGGGCAAGAGAAATCATCAACGCAGAAATTATTTACGCATAAGCCAAAGTCGGCAGGGAGAAATCCCTGCCGTTGTTCTTTTGGATGGTGCTGGTCACAATTCGTTTCTTGATTTTGTTCGTTTGACCGAGTATAATATACCTACTAATGATATGGAGGTCTGTTATGTTTGAATATATGACGGTACAGGAAGCCGCAACAAAATGGAATATTTCAGAACGAAGAATACAGATACTATGTTCTGAAAACAGGATTGAGGGCATTGTGCGTTTAAGCAGAGTGTGGCTCATACCAAAAGATGCGAAGAAGCCGATAGATAGGAGAAAGAAAAACAACCGGAAGTGAAAAAGGAATTTTCGGCAGTTGCAACTGTCAGTTGACACATTGAATGGTGCTAGTTGGTGGTTAGCAACTTTATAAATCACTAAAATATGAGTATAACATCACATTAACAGGAGGATATAATTATGATTTTTGCCGATAAACTTATTTTGTTACGAAAAAAAGCAGGCTGGTCACAAGAGGAATTAGCTGAACAAATGAATGTAACACGACAATCTGTTTCAAAATGGGAGGGAGCACAATCTGTTCCTGACCTTGATAAAATGATACGCCTTTCCGAACTATTCGGAGTAAGTACAGATTATTTACTTAAAGACGAAATTGAGCAAGCTGAGCATATCAACTCGTCCAATGATATACCGTCATTAAAGCGTGTCTCTATGGAGGAAGCAAATGCTTTTCTCTCTGTAAAATCAAGGACAGCTAAAACAATAGCGTATGCTGCTTTTTTGTGTATCTTATCTCCGATAGCTCTTTTGATGTTGGGTGCAATTAGTGAAAGTACGGCAGGCGGCTTGAACGAAGATATTGCAGGTGGAATTGGAATGATTGTTCTTATTATTTTTGTAGCAATAGCCGCCGTAATGTTTATATCAAGTGGTAGCAAAACCGCTCCCTTTGCATATTTGGAAAAAGAAAAATTTGAAACCGAGTATGGCGTGAGTGGAATGGTTAAAGAACGCAAAGCAAAATACAAAGATTTGCACACAAAGAATATTATTGTGGGAACTTGTTTGTGTATTTCTGCCTTGATTCCTCTTTTTGTCGGAGCAATAATTGACGCTGATAACGACCTATTTCTAATGGCTATGCTTTCCTTTTCGTTTCTTATTGCAGGCGTAGGTGTGATTTGTTTTATTAAGACGGGTATCATATGGGCAAGCTATGAAAAACTTTTGCAAGAGGGAGAATATTCTAAAGAGAACAAGGAAAAACCGTCTATTGCGGCTGCTGTATATACTGCATATTGGGTAATTACAACAGCAGTATATGTGGGATATAGTCTATCATCAAATAATTGGGGACAGAGTTGGGTAATTTTGGTTGTTGCGGGAGTTATGTTTCCTGCTATCGTTGCAATTACTAACGCCTTTGATAAAAAATCAAAATGAGAATGGAATGGCTGTTATGCCCTATCTGTAAAAGTAAAACACGCCTTCAATTACGAGAAGATACTGAATTAAAAAATTTCCCCCTCTACTGCCCGAAATGTAAGCAGAAAACACTTATCAATGTAAAGGATTTGCAGATAACCGTTATTCAAAAGCAAGAACACTAATCAAACTATGTATGCGTTCTTTTAATGCAGCATAGTAGTTCTCTGCATCCGACTTGTATTGAAATCCCGCTACAAAATCATCTGCATAGTTTACGAGGAAACACTCTCCTCTGGCCTCTTTCTGTACAATCAGCTTGAACCAAAGTGTTAATACGTTGTGCATGTAGATATTTGCGAGGGTCGGGCTGATGTTGCCGCCCTGTATTGTTCCTTCTTCCGTATCTTCATATTTGCCATCAACCATCACCCCTGCTTTCAGATACTTGCGTACCAGCCACAGTATGTTCGGGTCTTGGATATGCCATTCCAAGAATTTCATCATCCATTCATGGTCGATATGGTCAAAGAAGCCCTTGATGTCTGCATCCACAATGAAGTTGATTTTACCATGAGAAGTTCTCTGGTAAACTTCCTTCACAGCCTCATGACAGCCTCGCCTTGGTCTGAAGCCATACATACATTTCAGAAATCTCGTCTCATACACCGCTTCCAGTATCTTCTTGAGTGCCAGCTGCACTATTTTGTCCTCATAGGCTACTATCCCCAACGGGCGAAGTTTACCATTTGCCTTTGGTATATATACCCTACGGGTTGGCAACGGTTTGTATGCTTTGTTCTTCAGTCTCCTCACAAGGTCAGCAATATTACTGTCAAGATTCTTTCCGTATTCTTCCTTGGTCATCTCATCTATACCTACTGCTTTCTTGCCATCGAGTTCTCTGTGGCATTGTTTCAGCATGTCAGCATTGATGAGATGGTACAGACTCGTGAATATCGGTCGTTTCGTTGTCGCTGAAATCTCTGCTATTCTCTCTAATTTTGTTCCCATCATTTCCTCCGTCCCTGAGTACGGATG
>CAMKED010000047.1 GCA_946411475.1 uncultured Clostridia bacterium
GTCATTTGGGCGATCAGCGCCGGAAGCATGAACTGCGCCGAAACCGTTTATGCCGCGCCCGAGAAGGATGGCGAGGCACTCGATCCCGATTATAAGAGATTTTTGACCGGTCTTGGTTTCACAAAGACTACGATCCTGCCCCATTATAATTATTGGAAAGACAAAACGCTGGATGGCCTCAACTATATCAACGAGATAATACTGCCTGACAGTATAGGAAGGACTTTCTATTACATTGCGGACGGCAGTTACATACTGGTAAAAGACGGTATGGAGGAACTGCGGGGGGAAGCGTACATCGTACGCAACGGTACGATCAAACAGATCTCGGCTAACGGTGATACCGTTTTGCTGTAAAACAGCTCCTGTTCGTCAAACTGTCCGCAGGAATGTGTTTTACGAGCTCTTTCTATGCCTTGGTGTTCTTTTGCGCGGTCTTACACATCAAAAGGGTACGAAAAAGATGTACCCGGCAAAAAAGCCCGATTTTATCGGGCTTTTTTGCTGCCCAAAGGCCGTTTTTCGAAGTTTCAAAATCGTAGATGAAAAAACGGCTTTTTCCCTTTGAAGATAGATACGAACCCAAGTAACAACTGAATACAGAACAAGGACGGCAGATAGCGAAAGACACTACCTGCCGATTTTTGTTGCCCTCGGAGCCAATCGTTTTGAAAAGAAACGGTTGGCTCTTTTTTTATTTCACAGACAAGGAGCAAGACAATGATCTTTTCAGATTCACCCCAGCAAAGGGCGTTGGAACGGATGATGACAGCCGTTCCAAGATTTCGGCCCAAAGGAGGCGGCATAATGGTGCTTCACCATTTCGAGTACACGGCAGAGATCCCTTATTTGCAAGTATATACACTCCGTGATAAAGAATACTCTTTTTCATCCGGTATCACACCAAGCGTATTTTGCAGTTTTTGCGGAAAAACCGTCGACGTTTTCGCACTTTTTGTCATGGCGCTTTTGCTCTGTTTCGTCTATAATTGCTTTGTTGTGGGAGCGCGCTGCAACACCCGCTGCAATACTTACTGCAACACAAAAAAGGAGGAGAGCCTCGTGAAATATACAAATGTCAACCAAGACAGGAGAAAATCATTCCTTACAGAGATCCCGTGCATCCTTACCGCTGCAATCTCCGTTCTGTCTGGGATCATGCTGATCGTTGCGTTCTTCCTGGAAAGATGAATCGCGCAGAGGCATTCCTTGCGATGAACTGCCTTTCCGCACAAGAAGCGCCCCTGCGTGTGGAACGACGTTTCCCTTTTCATCGGAGGGATCTATCAATCATTTCTGTGTAGACTTTTCTGCCTGAATCTGCTATGATATGACAAATCAATCAGGGGCGATTGGAGCGGCGAAGCAAAACACCCCGCATCGAGCTGACGTGCGATCAGGTTCCCTTGCCATCCGGTGTGTGGGTTCGAGCCTCGCCGCTTGTACAAAGGCGCCGCACGAGACGCTTTTGGCTTTTAGCAGTTCAGAATTGTCTATGCGGAAAGGGGGCGTTTCGCCCATGATAGAAGTAAATGAGTTGTCCAAAGTATTCCGAAAACCGATCCGTGGAAACGGCCTGTCCGGAATGGTGAAAACGCTGTTTTCCCGGCAGTATGAGGAAGTCCGCGCGGTGGACGGGATCAGCTTTACCGTTCCGGACGGGGAGATCGTGGGCTACATCGGCGCCAACGGCGCGGGAAAGTCGACTACGATCAAGATGATGTGCGGCATCCTCACGCCGAGCTCCGGCAGCGTCCGGATCGACGGGATAGAGCCCTACCGCAAGCGGCGGCAGGTCGCGCAGCACATCGGCGTCGTCTTCGGGCAGAAGACGCAGCTCTGGTGGGACATTCCGCTGATCGAGTCGTTCAAGGTGCTCAAAGAGATCTATCAGGTCTCCGACGCCGACTACAAGGAGCGCATGGACTTTCTCGGCGAGGTGCTGGATGTCAAACGCTTTCTCTCACAGCCGGTGCGCACGCTCTCGCTGGGCGAGCGCATGCGGGCGGACCTTGCGGCGTCGATGCTCCACAATCCGCGCATCCTGTTCCTGGATGAGCCGACCATCGGCATGGACGTGCTGGTGAAGGAGAAAATTCGGCTTGCGATCCACGCGCTGAACAAAAGCTACGGTACGACCGTCATTCTGACCACCCACGACATGACCGACATCGAAGACCTGTGCTCGCGCATCATCCTGCTGGAAAAGGGCGCCATTCTCTACGACGGCCCGCTCAGCAAGCTCAAAAACCGCTTTGGCAATCTCAAAACTCTGACGCTGACCGTCCCGGCGGAGATCCGGGCCGAGACCGCGCCGCTGCTCTCGCCCGAGGTCGCCCTCTCTGAGGAGGACGGCCGTTTGATCCTGCGCTTTGACGCGGACAACGTACCGTTGGAGCAGGTAATCCAGTATGCGTTCCGCGATTTGCGGGCGATGGATATGAAGCTCGCGGAGATCTCGATCGGCGACGTGGTCAAGACGATCCTGGCGCAGCAGGAGGCGACGGATGGCCAGGCCGTCGCACAGTGACGGAGGGAGCGGAGTATGCTGAAAAAGTATAAGCCTTTTCTCCGCGCTGGCGCAATCGACACGATGGCCTACCGTTTCAACATTCTGATCTGGGCGGGCATCACCGTGTGCGAGGTGGCCTGCCTGGTCTTCCTGTGGCTGGCGGTCTACCGTTCCAGCGAGGGCGGCATGGACGCTGCGATCCACGGCTTTTCCTACCGCGAGATGATCGCCTACGTCGTGCTGACGACGATTTTCAATTTTGTGACCTATAACAACGACACGGTCTGGAACATCAACACCGACATCAAGAAAGGCACCGTCGGAAACTACCTGATCAAGCCCATCAGCTACCGCGGAAAGTTTGCGGCGACCAGCCTCGGCAATCTGCTCACGATGACCCTGATGTTCGGCATTCCGTTTTACACTGCGGCGCTGGTGACTCTCGGCAGCCTCGGCTTTCTGCCGGATCTGAGTTTCCCGACCTTCTTTGCGCACCTGGGACTGTTTCTGCTGGCCGGCTTGTGCGCGTCGCTGCTCAACGACACGATCTCCTACATCTTCGGCGTTCTGTGCTTTTACACCTCCTCCGGCTGGGGGCTGAATTCGCTCAAGGTTACGCTGATCTCCTTCCTCTCCGGCACACTTCTGCCGCTGGCCTTCTTCCCGGCAGGGCTGCGGGAGATTGTGAACCGGCTGCCCTTTGCGGGCATGAGTCAGAACCCGATTCTGATTTTGATGATGAAATACGACCTTGCTCAGTCGATCCGCTGCGTCGCGCTGACGGCGGCGTGGATCGTTGTGCTGGAGCTGTTTGCAAAGCTCCTGTTCTCGCACGCCGTCCGCAAGGTCACGGTGCAGGGAGGCTGATATGCGCTACGTTCATCTGTATTTCACCTGTATCAAGCGCAGCATGATCTCCCGACTGGAATACAAAAAGGATACCATCGTCGCGCTGTTCTCGTTCTTCTTCTCCAACCTCTGCTCTCTGGCCGCGGTTTATTTCATCCTGCAGTCTATCCCGGCGCTGGCAGGCTATTCGCTGGCCGAGCTTGGCTTCTTCTACGGCTTTTCCATGCTGCCGATCTCGCTCGATCACCTGTTCAGCGACGAGTTCTGGCTCGTGGCATATCGCCGGGTCAAGGACGGGGACATGGACATGCACTTCCTGCGCCCGGTTCCGGTGATATTCCAGGTGTTTGCGGAGACCTTCCAGCCGGAGGGCTTCGGCGAGATGATCCTCGGCGTCGCGCTGATTACCGTCTGCGCATTCCATCTTACGGTGACGGTCACGTTCGGCGCAATCGCCGTGCTGATCATCGGCGCGGTCTTCGGCGCGGTGATCATCACCTCGCTCAAGGTTGCAATGGCTGCTCTGGCCTTTATCTTCAAGCGCAGCGGGCCTCTGCTGCAGATCATCTACAACTTCTCCTCCTACGCGAAATACCCGCTGGCCATCTATCCGTTCCTCATCCGGACGCTGCTGATCTTCGTGCTGCCGTTCGGACTGTTCATCTCTCTGCCAGTGGACACGCTGCTCACAGGCGCGCACGACCCGTGGCTGTTGAGCTTTGCGATCATTGGCGTCGCCGCCGTGTTCTTTGCCCTCGCCGTGCGGATCTGGACCCTCTGCGAGCGCCGCTACGAATCCACGGGAAGCTAATGCTTTCAAACAACGCAACTCCGCACCCCGGGCCAATCGGCTTGAGGTGCGGAGTTGTCATGTCGTGTTCCCGCGCGGAAGGCCGGGAAAAAAGGAATGTGTTCAGGGCTTGAGCTCCAAATACAGATTCCGGTACTGCCAGGCGGAGTTTTCCCAGGAGACGTCCTTCTCCATATCCCGGCGGAGCATTTCGTCCCAACGCGCACGCTCGGTAAAGAAGACGGTCTTGGCGCGGTTGATCGCGTCGAGCAGCAGGCCCGCCTCGTAGCGGTCGAAGCTGAAGCCGTTGCCCTCGTTGGTGTACTGGTTATAGGGCTGGACGGTATCCTTGAGACCGCCGGTCTCCCGGACGATGGGGACCGTGCCGTAGCGCATGGCAATGAGCTGGGTCAGGCCGCAGGGCTCAAAGAGCGAGGGCACCAGCAGGGCGTCGGCGCCTGCGTAGATCCGGTGGGCCAGGGCCTCGTCGTAGGCAATATAGGAGCAAACGCTTCCCTTGTAGCTGTTCTCAAACTGACGGAAGGATTCTTCGTAGCGGGACTCGCCCGTACCGAGGACCACTACCTGCGTGTTGCCGTCCACCAGTGCGGGAAGAATGGCGTTCACCAGGTCCAGCCCTTTTTGATCGGTCAGGCGGGAGATCAGGCCCAGCACCATCTTGTCGGCATTTTGCTCCAGACCGAGCTGCTCCTGCAGGGCGAGCTTGTTGGTCCGCTTTTTGTCCGGCGCGTCTTCGACGCCGTAATTCGCGGGCAGGAGCTTGTCCACACGGCTGTCCCACTGCTCCACGTCGATGCCGTTGACGATGCCGCGCAGCTTGCCGGAATGATAACGCAGGTGGGCGTCCAGCCCGTCGCCGAAGAAGGCAGTCTGGATCTCTCCGGCGTAGGTACCGCTGACGGTGGTGATCCGGTCGCAGTAGGTCAGGCCGCCCTTGAGCATACTGGCGTCCACCCAGTTCTGGGTCAGGGCGTCCTTGTTGAACACGTAGTCGGGCAGATTGGTCCAGTACTGGATGGTGGGGATGTTGTACACGCCCTGGAAGCGAAGGTTGTGGATGGTCAGGATGGATTTGGAGCCTGCCAGCGGCGTTTCGGCAAACAGCGTCCGCAGATAGACCGGGACCAGCGCAGCCTGCCAGTCGTGGCAGTGGATGATATCCGGGATCCAATCCATATAGTTCAGCGCGGCAAGAGCTGCCTTGTCAAAGTAGCAGAAGCGGGGAATGTCGTTGACGAGATTGGTGTAGGGATTGCCGTAGGAGAAGAACTCCTCGTTGTCGATGAAGTCGTAGACCACGCCGTCCCAGACGTATTCCATGATTCCCACGTAGAAGGAACGGCCGTCGGAGCAGAGATCCATGTGGAACGAGCCGCGGTAGATCATCCGCTCCTGCCATTTCTGGGGAATGCAGCGATAGCGCGGCAGAATGACCTTGACGTCGCAGTTCAGCTTGGACAGAGCCTTGGGAAGCGCGTACATCACGTCTCCCAGACCGCCGGTTTTGACGAAGGGATAGCACTCCGGGCCGATGAAGGCCACGCTGCGGCGCGGCTGGGGCAGCGCAGGCGCGGCAGGCTCGGCGGGGGGGTCCGCTGCGACCGGCGCAGCTTCAACGGGAACAGGTTCCGCAACGGGGACGGTCTCTGCGACGGGAACGGTCTCCGCGACGGGAACGGTCTCCACGACGGGAACCGGCTCAACAGGCGCGGCTTTTTTTGCGGGCGTGCGCTTTTTCGCGGCAGGCTTCTTCTCCGCTGCGGGCTTTTTCTCAGTTGCGGGTTTCTTCTCTGCGGCGGGCTTCTTTTTGGCCTTGACAGGCGTTTCCGCCTGCTTGCTTTCTTCCTTTATCACCGGTTTTTCTTCCGGCGCGAGTTCCTTTTTCTTGCTTGGCATGGTTTTTCCCTCCTGCTTGAAATAGTAACGTCCGTTTCCTTCCTCTGTTACAAAGTTACAAGCGATTTTATAATAGTACAATTGGAAAAAAGTTTGAAAATACGTTGTTTCTTCGCTATATCGTTACACGCTGCGGCGGGTCATTCGCACAGATCGGCGTACTGAAAGGCAACGAGCTGTTCCAGCCCGGCCGGGGCGAGCTCCACCTGGTAGCCGATCTTTCCGGCGCTGAACAAAATGGCGTCGAAGAGAATCGCACTCTCTTCCACGAAGGTGGGGAAGGGCTTTTTCATTCCGATGGGGGAGCAGCCGCCGTGGATATAGCCCGTCAACGGCAGCAGTTCCTTGGATTTGACCATGGCGATGCTCTTTTCTCCGGCGGCGGCAGCGGCCTTTTTCAGATCCAGCTCCCGCAGCACGGGGATCACGAAAACGTAGTGCTGGCCGGACCGGCCCTCCGTGACCAGCGTTTTGAAGACCCGATCCGGGTCCTGCCCCAGGACGGCTGCCACTTCGGCGCCGCTGACGGCTCCGGTGCCCTCGTAGCAGTGGCTTTCATAGGGAACACCTTGCTGATCCAGCAGCCGCATGACGTTCGTTTTTTCCTGTTTTTTCATATTGTTACCACCTTTTCCATCCGCAAACCGCTTTCATCCGTGACCGCACGCAGGACGAACGGAAACAGATCCCGCTTGACGCAGAGCCAGAAGTCCGGTTCCGGGTAGATTTCCTGCGTATCGGGGTTGAAAAAGTGTTCGCCGCCGTGCCATCGCAGGGCTTGCGTCCGCGCATCCATGTCCGGCAGCGGCGTCCCCAGCAGCAGGGAGCGGATGTATTCGGCGCAGAGCAGATCCTCCGGCGCCTCCCGGACGCCGGCGTTGCCCATACAGACCAGGCTGACGGTTTCTGGCTTCCGGGCGCGGATATAGGCGGCCACAGCGGCCGCGTTGACCAGACTGCCTGCGATCCGTTCCTCCGCGTGGACGGCCTGGGTCAGTCCCTGGGTCCCGGCGCTGGTGGTGTGGATGATCCGTCTGCCCCGGACGGCCTCGGCCGGGATGCCGCTGGGCGAGTTGCCGAAGTCAAAGCCCTCGCATTTTGCCCCGCCCCGTTCGCCCACCAGAAGGACGGCGGGGTCGCGTTCCCGCCAGGCAAAGGCTTCCTCCAGCGTCCTGACGGGCCGGATCTCCGCGGCGCCGCGGTCGGTCAGATAGCATTCCAGCGAGAAGGCGCGCAATACGTCAATGATGACGGTCAGTCCACGCGCTTGCTGCGCGCCGTCAAGAAGCTGCAAGATCTGAATGTCCATGCCGGATCCCTTTCTCTTCGTCGTTCACTGTTATCATACCACGGTTTTTCGGGAAAAACAAGGGGAATTCATCGCAATCGGCGCTTCTTCCCCGCGCCACATGCGGTTTTTCTTGCTTTTTGGATGGAGATATGGTATGATATCTTGAACATTTACGGCCGGGAGAAGGCGGGGAGGTGGAGATGACTTGCGCAGGCTGTTTTTGGCCGTTTGGACGGTGCTGCTTTTGACGCTGCTGTCTGTGACGGCGTTTGCCGACGGCACGGCTGTCACCGCCATGACCACCGACTGTTCCGTGGAAAACGACGGATCGTGCATCCTGACCATGCGCGTCACCGTGGAATTCGCCCCCGGGACCGAGAGCTTTTCGATTCCGATCTCCCCCGCGGCAAAGGACGTCTTTTGTTCCATGCCGTATACCCTCCGCAGCGGGGACGGCTGCAAATTGCTGACGCTGACCGGCGCGCTGTCCGGTAAGACGGAGATTACGGTCTCCTATCACCTGGCCGAAACCGTGACTGAAAACGGCGCGAATCAGATTTTTTCCGTGCAGTTGCTCTATCCCGCCTGGACCTGCTCCATCTCCGGCTATGATGCGACGATCCGTCTGCCGGGCGTCTTTGAGGCGCTTCCGACCTTCTATTCCGGCTACCACGGAGATCTGATCGACAATTATATGGCGATCTCCATCGACCGCGGTGTGATTCACGCGGTACTGAATCCAAGCCAGACCCTGCGCGACCATGAGGCCATGCGCGTGGAGTTGCAGCTTCCGAAGGACTATTTTGACCTGCGCTTTCTCGCGGGCAAGACGATCAAGGTGGATCGGCTGCTGTTCCTGGCCCTGCTGCTGATGGCGATGGGGTACTGGGCCGTCTTTCTGCGAAATCCCCCCATCCTTCCCAAGCGGCAGGCCATGCCCCCGGAGGGCGGAAACGCCGGCGAGATTCCGTTCATCCTGACCGATCGTGCGCCGGATCTTGCCCTGATGATCGTCCAATGGGCCTCTCTGGGCTATCTGACCCTGACCAGATCCCGCAGCGGCTACGTTCACCTGACCCGTCAGATCGACATGGACACCGAGCGCAAGCGCTTTGAATCCGAGATTTTTCATACGCTGTTTTCCCGTGGCGACCAGTGCGACGTGCGAAGCGCGGAGTATCTCAAAGCCAGACGGCTGGCCGATGAGAAGACCCGGGCGTTCTGGCAGAACCGGGTCTATGACCGCAAGGCGGGATCCCCGCTGATCCTGCGGCTGTTGGCGTTGGGGGCCGGACTGGTTTTGTGCCTCGCGTGCTTTGACGTGTGGGTTGCCTCCAAGAGCTGGCGATGGCTCGCCATTATTCCGCTGAGCCTTCTCGGTACGGCGGCCTGCTACAGGATCCAGGAGCTGGGCGGCTTCCTCCTGCGGCGTCACAGTCTGCGGACCCTTTGCCTGGCTGTGCTGTCCGCCGTGTTTCTGCTGTTGGCGGGGGCAAACGGCGGCATGATACGCGATATGCTGCTCAATCTGATTGCCAATCTTGCCGTGGGGCTGCTGCTGCGATGCGGCGGACGCCGGACAAAGGCCGGCGCAGCCCAGGCTGCCGAGCTGCTGGGCTATCGGCGCTGGCTGCTCTCTGCGCCCCGGGAGCTTCTCGAGCTTAATCTGGAGACCGATCCGCAGTTTTTCTACCGCATTTTGCCCTTTGCCGACGCGCTGCGCGTGGGCCGCGCCGTGGCCGGGACCCTGGAGGGGACCAGGCTGGAGCCCTGCGACTGGCTGATCTGGGAGGGAAAGACGCTCCGAACCGCGCCGGTCTTCTTTACCCGCTATGAGCGGCTGATGGCCGCCCTGCGCGGCGAGCGGGATCCCGGCCTGCGGCCGAAGCCCGTGTCTGCCCCGGATCGGCAGGTCTCCACCCGTGTCAGCCTCCCCCGCCGTCCCGCGACGCGGGGAAGCCAGTCAACCCGTCGTGACCGCTTCCGGGATGACGGGAGAAACGGAGACCGCCTATGAAAGCGTTGATTGCCATGAGCGGCGGCGTGGATTCCGCCGTGGCAGCCCTGCGGATGCAGCAGGACGGCTGGGACTGCGTGGGCTGCACCATGAAGCTGTATCAGAATGAGGATGCGGGCGTCTCCCGGGAGCATAGCTGCTGCTCGCTCGACGACGTGGAAGACGCCCGGGCTGTGGCCTACCGGATCGGGATTCCTCACTACGTCTTCAATTTTTCCGACGATTTCCGGGAGCGGGTGATCGACAAGTTCGTGGCTTCCTATCTGGCAGGCCGGACCCCGAATCCCTGTATCGACTGCAACCATTATCTGAAATTCTCACGCCTCTACCGCAGGGCGGCAGAATTGGGCTGCGACGTGCTCGTGACCGGCCACTATGCGCGCATCGAGGAAGCGGACGGCCGCTGGCTTCTGAAAAAGGCCCTGGATCCGGAGAAGGACCAGAGCTACGTGCTCTACCAAATGGACCAGGACCAGTTAGCGCATACCCGCTTTCCTCTGGGGGGGCTCACCAAGCCGGAGGTCCGGGCGATTGCCGCGGCGCAGGGCTTTGTCAATGCCGAAAAGCCGGACAGTCAGGACATCTGCTTCGTTCCGGATGGGGACTATGCCCGTGTCATCCAAATCCGAACGGGAGTTGTTCCGGAGCCGGGAGATTTTGTGGATGAGAGCGGGAAGATCCTGGGCCGCCACCGCGGCATCATCCATTATACCGTCGGCCAGCGTCGGGGCCTGGGCCTGTCCTTTGACCAGCCCTATTACGTGATCCGCATTGACCCAGCCGCCAACACCGTGACCCTCGGGCCGAAGGCGTCGCTGTTTTCGAAAACCGCTTTGGTGCCGCAGTTCCATTGGATCTCCGGCGAGGCGCCTGCAATGCCCATCCGTTGCGCGGCCAAGATCCGCTATCGGCACCCGGAGCAGCCCTGCCTGCTGACGCCGCTGCCGGACGGCGGCGTTCGCCTGGATTTTGACGAAGCGCAGCGTGCGATCACGCCCGGCCAGTCCGCTGTGGTCTATGACGGCGACGTCGTGCTGGGCGGCGGAGAGCTGCAATAAAGTAAGGAACCGTTTTCGGTTTTGATCGTCCAAGGAACAGCCCGGTCGAACACGACGGGATTCGCTGTTTTCCCTGATCTGAATGCTACCAATTTTAGGAGGAACCTGCTATGAGCACAATTTACGGCAGCGCGCAGGAAGGCCGCTTTTCTTCCCGCGGCTCCAGAACAAGGAGCCGAAGCGCGTCAGCCTGGATGCAGATATTGATTTCGCTGTTTTTGCTGCTGGATTTGTTTTTTCTCTATACCATCATCATGCAGCTCACCCACCAGCAGAAGGCCTTTGAGGCCGGCAAGGCGGTCAATCTCAGCCTGCTGGCGCTGTTTACAGTCGGCGCGTTTGTGCTGAGCTGGCTGGTGATGCGGACGGGAGCCTGGAAGCGGTTGCTCTGCATGTTCCTGATTTTTGCCATTCTCTATCTGACCGCGGTCTTTTCTCAGCTTCCCACCATCAAGAAGTATCGCGATATTTGGATCAAAACCGCCATGTCCACCATGCGGCACCAGGGCCTTGCGACCTACTATTTCCCCGATTCCTTGGTGGATGAGATCGGCAAACAGAAGGAAGAAGCCCTTGCCGAACAGGAAAACCACAACTCCACGGATCCTGCGGCGATTCATCGGTTCAATCCGAACACCGACATCTGGAGTGAGCCGGAGGGGACTTGGGCCAACGACGAGACAGTTCAGGAGATGACGCCGGAGCAGAAGCAGTTTTACAGCCTGTTCTATGAGCTGAACGTAAAGAGCGCCGAGGCCTATTTTGCGGATCATCCCGACGTGCTGGAAAACGGCTACATGCACATGCTGGTAAACGAAACCAGCCTGGACGGCGACGGCACCTCCATCCGCACCAAGCTGGGTGAAAAGGTCCTGGCCATCGACGCGGACAATCGGGTTCTGATCTTGGAGGTAAACTGTGACGGGTCCCGCGGCGTGCTGGCAATCGGCAAGCTGCCGGAACGGCTGCATCTGTTCGCCTCGTCCAATATAGAAAATACGAGCGAGGGAACCGCCGGTTACGGCCAGAGAGCCGGAACCATTGCCAAACGCAACGACGGCATCCTGGCGATGACCGGCTCCGGCTTTATTGACGAGGACGACGAGGGCAACGTCGGCGTGGGCACCGGCGGCAAGCTCGCCGGTTATGCGATGTGCGACGGGAAAAAATTCAAGGGCATTCCCTACAAGTGGGGCTACAAACGCCTTGAGCTGCATGAAAACGACTGGTTCTATATCACAAGCACCTATGATTCGGTCAGCTCTGACGTCACTGACGCCATGGAGTTCCAGCCTGCGTTGGTTGTCAACGGCGAGGCCATGGATATCGGCTACTGGACGGAGTATAATCCCAGAGCCTGCATCGGCCAGTCTGAGCGAGGCGAGATCCTGATGCTCTGTGTGGAGGGCCGCGGCGCGGGCGGCTCCTTGGGCTGTGCCCTGGACGTCTGCCGGGATATTCTATTGCAGCACGACTGCCTGACCGCCATGAACTGCGACGGCGGCACCACCGCCATCATGTGGTATCGCGGCGAGGAGATTACGCGCTGCTCCAATGCCGCAACCCCGGAGGGACGGCATCTGCCCAACGCCTGGGTTTACGTCGGAGAATAACGAAAGAAAAGAAGAAAACGATATGAAAAAAGGAATTGTCGCGTTCCTCGTTTTGACCTTGCTTTGGATGGCAGGCTGTTCCGAAGACGGCCCGTTCACCGGCACAATGGAAAAGCCCGCCTCGGAGACCGCCGCGCCAATCACCGCGGCGCAGACGACGGCGCCGACGGAAACCGCCGTCCCGCAGACCACGGCCGTACCTGTGACAGATGCGCCGACGGAACCGGTCACGCAGGCGCCGACCGAGATTCCCGCCGAGCAGAACACGGAGCCCCTGGACCCCTGGTCGCTGATGGGCGAGTCCATGTTCGAGCAGGGCAGCTATACCGACGAGCTCGGAAACAATGCCACCTACTCTTACTGTCTGCCCTTCATAAACGCCGACACCACCGGCGCGATCG
Organism: uncultured Clostridia bacterium; assembly: GCA_946411475.1. Lineage (GTDB taxonomy): Bacteria > Bacillota > Clostridia > Oscillospirales > Oscillospiraceae > JAFRPC01. The sequence goes on from CAMKED010000047.1 coordinate 12,449, forward strand.
AAATCAACGTTGCAATTGATTCCGTTTTCGGCGCTCAAGTCCGTGAGGCCAAGGAGGCTATGGAAAACGGCCAGTCGCTCATGTTCTATTCCTGCGGCTATTACGGAGAGGTCTGGAACGACGTGCTGTCCCTGGTGCTCATCGGCCACACAGACTATGGCTTCGACAGCTACGGCGTCTACTGTTACGAGTCGTCCACCGGCCGCGACCTGGATACCCCGGAGCTGCTGGAGCGGATGGGGATCTCCCAGGAACAGTTCCTGGAGACCTGCAAGATCCAATTCCGCGCATATTTTGAAGACATGTACAAGGATATTCCGGTCGACCAGCGGGAGAGCTATGGCTATGATATGTTCCTGGCCAAAGTGGACGCGCCCGAGTACGTGAATCTGGGACTGATGGCCTATCCCAACGCGAACGGAGACCTTGTGGTGATCGCGCCAATTGTCTCGATGGCCGGCGCGGAGTATTACTACCACCCCATCATAATCAGCTTCAAAAACTGAACGAGGCGAAACGAGCCCACCGGAAGCTCCGGTGGGCTCGATTTACATAAAATTCTTCTGGACAGACGCCGCAGAATTTGTTATAATATAAAAAAATATATCAGAGGGGGATTACTATGAAGTGTCCGCACTGCGGATTCCAGGAAAGCAAGGTCGTGGACTCCCGCCATTCTGAGGACGGGACCAGCATTCGCCGCCGCCGGGAGTGTCTCAACTGTCAAAAGCGCTTTACCACCTATGAGACCGTGGAGAGTCTGCCCATCATCGTGGTCAAGCGGGACAACAGCCGTCAGGCCTTTGACCGCAACAAGATCATGAACGGCATGCTCCGGGCCTGTGAGAAGCGGCCGGTGTCCATGCAGGATCTGGAGAACGCGGTGAATGAGATCGAGGCGCTGGTACAGAACTCCCTCGAGCGGGAGATCACCACGGAATTCATCGGCGAGCAGGTCATGGAGAAGCTCAAGGGCTTGGACGAGGTGGCCTACGTCCGTTTCGCTTCTGTCTACCGCCAGTTTAAGGACATTCACAGCTTCATGCAGGAGCTGAATAAGATTTTGGAAGAAAAATAAACGAACAGATCCGGGCCATCGCGGCCCGGATCTTGCTCAATCATTTCCGCCCCTTGGGGGCGGCTTTTTGTTTCGCGCGGATCAAACAGTTTGGCCCGTTTCCGATGAGGTCTTCCCGGTGGCAGAGCGTCAGAGCCTCATAGACCAGCTTGTAGTTTTTCGGGTCCCGGTACTGGATCAGCGCACGCTGCATGGCCTTTTCGTGCGGGTCCTTTGCCACATAGACCGGCCGCATGGTCCGGGGATCGAGTCCGGTGTAGTACATGACCGTAGAGATCGTGGAGGGGGTCGGATAGAAATCCTGCACCTGCTCGGGCATATAGCCCATGTCCCGGACGTGCTCGGCCAGGGCGA
>CAMKED010000048.1 GCA_946411475.1 uncultured Clostridia bacterium
CGTTGAAAAATAAAGAAATCTGACCGAAATATCCATTTCGGTCAGACAATGTGGTCCGAGTGTTCATAACGTACTTGATAAAAACAATTCCGGCGGTCAGCACACATTTTCCAAACTTTTTCTCAGCACATTCGTTTTTTCTTGCAGGGAGCTGGTCTGCTGCGCTTTGAAGAAGAATGCAGGCGGCCGGCTGTGCACCGGGCCAACAGATCAGTTGAACGCAAGGGCTTGATATACTGCCATATTTCGGTTAGAATGCAGGTAACCAAGAAAAATGAAGGATTCGGAGGGATTTGTCATGCTTAAAATCAACATTCAGGGACACGCGGAATGTACGGTCAACGACCGGAACACAGCCGCCAGTGTCGGGTCCGGCGATTTGCATGTCTTTTCGACGCCCTACATGATCGCCCTGATGGAAGAGGCCGCGCAGAGCTCGGTCGCGCCGGAACTGGAAGAGGGGCAGAGCACGGTCGGCACCGGGCTCTCCGTCAGCCATGAGGCCGCGACCCCCGTGGGGATGAAGGTCTGGGCGGAGAGCCGGCTCACCGCGATCGACGGCCGCAAGCTCACCTTCGAGGTCCGCGCCTTTGACGAATGCGGCCTGATCGGCCAGGGAACCCACGAGCGCGTGATCATCAAGAGGCAGCGCTTCCTGGAAAAAGCCGAAGCAAAGAAGGGCTGAGGGGCGCTCCGTCTGCGCTCTGCAGGAAAGGAGGGAACGCGCGATGCCCGTGCATTACCTGGAAACGGGTTCTGTGGATCCTTGCTATAATCTCGCGCTGGAACAGTATGTTCTGGAACACTTCCGCGAGGGCGACTGGCTGCTGCTCTGGCAGAATGCCAACACCGTCGTCATCGGGCTGAACCAGAACACGGCAGAGGAGATCAACGCCGCCTTCGTAGAAAAACACGGCGTCACCGTGGTGCGGCGAATGACGGGCGGCGGCGCGGTATACCACGATCTCGGAAACCTCAATTACTCCTTTATCTGCGACGTGGGGAACGCGGAGGAGCTCACGATCCGGCGCTTTACCGACCCGGTCTGCCGGGCGCTGGCCGCCATGGGCGTGGACGCGGAGACCAGCGGAAGAAACGACATTCTCGTCGGCGGGAAAAAGGTCTCCGGTGTGGCGCAGCGGATCACGAACGGCAGGATCCTCCACCACGGCACGCTGCTCTTCGATTCCGACCCGGCCATGATTGAGGGCGCGCTGAAAGCGGACCCGGCAAAGTTCCGCTCCAAAAGCGCCAAATCGGTTCGCTCCCGCGTGGGGAACATCCGGGACTATCTCCCCGCGGACGCAGACCTCGCGCAGTTTCGGGAGCGGCTGCTCCGGGAGCTCACGCAGGACGGTATGCTCCGTGAGACGCTCACTGACGAGGAGTTGGCGGCCGTGCGGAAGCTGGCGGAGGAGAAGTACCGCAGCTGGGAGTGGACCTACGGGCGCAGCCCGGACTTTGAGATGAAAAACCGGCGGCGCTTTCCGGGCGGCACCCTGGAAGTGCGGATGAACACGCACGAGGGGCGCATCCAGGAGATCGCCTTTTACGGGGACTACATGGCAGCGGCGCCGAACACCGCCCTGTGCGAGGCGCTGCGGGACGTCCCGCTGACACGGCAGGCCCTGGCGGAGAAGCTGGCGGGCTTTGATATCGGCGCGCTCTTCGGCGCGATCACGGCGAAAGAGATCACGGAAACAATACTGGGCTGAGGGGTGGAATATGGACATTTCAAAAATGACAGCGCTCTGGGCGGACTACGTCTTTGAGGGCAAGATGAGCCCCGAGGTCCGGGCCCCTATCGCCGAATCCTGGCGCAGATGCCGGGCGGCGGGGCTCAACCCCTCCGGGGGCGAGGGGCGGCATATCGACGCAAACGTGCTCGAGAGCGCACGGACGGCAAACAAGCTTTTTCTGGAGATTGCCATCCCCGTCATGCGGCAGGTTTTTGACATCATCCGCGCTTCCGGCTTTCTCGTCGTGCTGACCGACAGCGCGGGCTATCTGCTGGAGATGATGGGGGACGAGGAGATCGTCTCCCGCTCGCAGGACATGCGCTTCATGCCGGGCGCCATGTGGAGCAATCTGGAGGTTGGCACCAACGCCATCAGCGTGGCGCTGGACTATGACATCCCGATCCAGATGGTGGGGCCGGAGCACTACTGCGTCACGCACCACGGCTGGACCTGCTCCGCCGCGCCCATCCATGGGCCGAACGGCGAAATCGTGGGCTGCATCAACATCTCCGGAGATATTGGCAAGGCGCACCCGCACACGCTCGGCATGGTACAGGCGGCGGCCATCGGCATCGAGGGGCAGATCCGCCAGGCCTACAACGCTCAGATGATGAACGCGGCGCTGGAGAGCAGCCGGGACGGCATCCTGTTCCTGGACCAGAATCGCGAGCCCTTCTGGATGAACAGCGCAGCGGAGAAACTGCTGAAGACCGACCTTGCGGGACTGCGCCGCATAGGACTGGAGGGCATCGTCAAGAGCGTCGGCCTGGAAAACAAAAACTGGAAAAGCGGCGAACCCTTCGTCTCTGACAACATGGCCCTGCATATCGGTGATGAGACCATCTACTGCAGCATCGTTGTCACCCCGCTGACGGAATATGAACGGGCCTACAGCGTCACGCTTCGCCCGCAGACCCAGCTGATCAGCTCAGTCAACAAGCTCTCCGGCAACCGCGCCGTTTTCACCTTCCGCAGCATTCTCACCGAAAACGACAGCATGAAAAAGACCCTGGCCCTGGCGGCAAAGTTTGCCCGCTATGAGGGCAATATCCTGATCCAGGGCGAGAGCGGGAGCGGCAAGGAGGTGCTGGCCCAGGCGATCCACAACGCAAGCCGGAACGCCGACGGGCCCTTTGTCGTGGTCAACTGCGCGTCCATTCCGCGCGAGCTTTTCGAAATGGAGCTCTTCGGCTATGAGGCCAGCGCCTTCCCCGGCAGAGCCGCGGAGGGCAAGCCCGGCCGCTTTGAGCTGGCAGACAACGGCACGCTGTTTCTCGACGAGGTCTCCAACATGCCGCTGGAGATGCAGCAGAAGCTCCTGCGGGCGGTGGAAACCCACAGCATCCAGCGCCTCGGCAGCACGCAGCCCATCCAGCTCGACATCCGCATCATCGCCTCCACCAGCCAGCAGCTGAGTCGACTTGTCGAGCGGGACAGCTTTCGCAGGGACATGTATTTCCGCCTGAGCAGTCTCAAGCTGGACATCCCGCCCCTGCGGGAGCGGCCGGAGGATCTTGCGCTCTATGCCGAGTATTTTCTGCGCGGGCTGAACGAGAGCAGTTCCGACACCCCGAAGAGCATGACGCCGGAATTTCTGGAGGGACTGCGCGCCTATGACTGGCCGGGCAATGTGCGCGAGCTGCAAAACAGCATTGCCCGTGCCTATTACAGCAGCGCGGGCAGCACGCTGACAAGCGAGAACCTTGTCCTGTCACTGGAGCGGCGAGAGCCGGAGGCCCCAGCCGACGCGACCCTCCTGTCCAATGCGGGGGAGGGGGGGATCATCGCCGCGCTGACCATCTGCAACGGGGATGTGGACGCCGCCGCCGAGCGCCTCGGCATCAGCCGCGCCACGCTCTACCGCCGCATGAAGAAGTACGGCATCATCCCGCGCCTGATCAAGCAGAAGCCCTGAGCGGGCGCTTATGCAGGATGCCCACAGCGGCAAAAGGGCACGGTGGCGCAGCCTGTCGCGGGACAGGCCGGTAAGCGCCCTGTCCCGGTGGAAGGATCATCCGGCAAACTGCACATAGAGACATGAGAAAAACGCCCCGAAAGTCGGAGCGTTTTTCTCATTTTTGCATGGATGGTGAGACGAAATGAGACGCGTGAGATTTTGTCTCAAAATTAGGAATAATTGAAAGCCGCACTTTGGGCATTGTTTAACAATCCTTAAATAATGCCCAAAAGAAACTCCAAAAAATGACTGTATTGTAGAAAATGACCACATAACCCATTTCTGCATTGAGAATCTTGCGAGATAATTGTATACTATTCACAGAGGACAAAGGCTTTTGTCCCACGGAAAAGCGGCCGGCGCGATCTGCTCCGCCGCCGCGTATTACGATAGGAGGTTTTCAAATGGCAGTAAGCAGAGAACAGATGAAAGACATCTATACCCGCATGTGCCGCATCCGTGCTTTCGAGACGGCAGCCAAGGATCTGTTCGCCGAGGGCAAGATCTACGGCTTTGCCCACCTGTATCTGGGTGAGGAAGCGATCGCTCCGGCGGTGTGCGAGTGCCTGCGGGATGATGACTTCATCACGTCTACCCACCGTGGCCACGGCCACATCATCGCCAAGGGCGGCGATCTGAATCTCATGATGGCCGAGCTCTTCGGCCGCTACACCGGCTACTGCAAGGGCAAGGGCGGCTCGATGCACATTGCGGATAGAAACCTGGGCATCCTGGGCGCCAACGGCATCGTGGGCGCGGGCCACAACATCGCGGTCGGCGCGGGCCTGTCCGCCAAGATCCGCGGCACCGATCAGGTCTGTGCCTGCTTCTTCGGCGACGGCTCCACCAACCAGGGCACTTTCCATGAGGCGCTGAACATGGCCTCGATCTGGAAGCTCCCCATTATCTTCGTCTGCGAGAACAACCACTACGGCATTTCCATGAGCCAGGATCGCCACCAGGCCATCAAGGACATCGCCGATCGCGGCGCGGCCTACAACATACCCGGCGTCGCCGTTGACGGCAACGATCCCATCGCGGTGTTTGAGGCGGCCGAGGAAGCCGTCGCCAGAGCCAGAGCCGGCAAGGGCCCCACGCTCATCGAGTGCAAGACCTACCGTCAGCGCGGCCACTTCGAAGGCGACCCCGCCACCTACAAGCCCAAAGAGGAGCAGGCCGCATGGATAGCCAAGGACCCGATGCCACGCTTCGAGAAGTACCTCGAGGAGAACGGCGTCATGACCGCCGAGGAGATCAAGGGCGTGAAGGACGCTGTCGACAAGCAGATTGCCGAAGCGATCGCCTTTGCGGATGCTCAGCCCTTCGCCCCGGAGGAGAGCGCCGTCGTGGATGTATATTCTGATATTGTTGCGGAGGTGCGTGAGAGATGAGTAAGATGATGACTTACGGCGAAGCGATCCGCGAGGCCATGTCCATCCGGATGCGCGAGAATCCCAATGTGCTCCTGTTCGGTGAAGACGTCGGCGCCTTCGGCGGCTGCTTTGGCGTCAGCGCCGGCATGATTGACGAGTTCGGCCCCGAGCGCGTCCGCGACACCCCGATTTCCGAGGGCGCCATCATCGGCGCGGCGGTGGGCAGCGCAGCCACCGGCCTCAGACCCATTGCCGAGCTCATGTTCAACGACTTCCTGACGGTCGCCATGGACCAGCTGGTCAACCAGGCGGCCAAGATGCGCTTCATGTTCGGCGGCAACATCTCCCTGCCCATGGTGGTGCGTCTGCCCGCAGGCGCCGGCACCGGCGGCGCCGCCCAGCACTGCCAGAGCCTTGAAGCGTGGCTGACCCACGTCCCCGGCCTGAAGGTCGTGTACCCCAGCAACGCACAGGACGCCCTGGGTCTGCTGCTGAGCTCCATTGACGACGACAACCCCGTTATGTTCTTCGAGAACAAGTGCCTCTACGCCACCAAGAGCGAGGTCGACAACTTCGATCCCATCCCCCTCGGCAAGGGCCGCATCGCCCTCGAGGGTGAGGATCTGACCATCATCACCTACGGCCGCCAGGTCTACACCGCCCTCGACGCCGCCAAGAAGCTGGCCGCCGAAGGCATCAAGGCGGAGGTCATCGACATCCGCAGCCTCTTCCCGCTGGATAAGGACATGATCCGCGAGAGCCTGGAGAAGACCCACAAGGCCATCGTCATCACCGAGGAGACCAAGCGCGGCGGCTACGGCGGCGAGATTTCCGCCACCATCGCCGAGGAGATGTTCGACCTGCTCGACGCTCCCGTCGCAAGAATCGGCTCTCTCGACACCCCTGTCCCCTTCGCCCCCAACCTTGAGGCGTACTACATGCCCAACGACGTGGACATCGTGGTTGCCGCGAAGAAGATGTTCTAATTCATTTCCCGCCCTCCGGATTCCTGCCGAAGCAAAGGACACCCACAAACTGTGCTGCGGCTTTCTGCCGCAGCACAGCTTGTAAAGAGCGCGTAAGCACAAGCAAGGAGGAATGATCATGGCGTCCATAGGCATTATTGCAAATCCCCAGTCCGGAAAGGATATCCGGAGACTTGTGTCCTATGCCACCACCATTGACAACAACGAGAAGGTCAATATCTGCAAGCGCATCACCCTTGCCGCCTACGGCCTGGGCATCGAAAAGGCCGTGTATATGCCGGATACCTTCACCATGGGCTACAGCGTACAGTATCAGCTGGAGGACGACAAAATGCCCTGCTGTGAGATCGAGGTGCTCGACTTCCCCTTTGACGCCTCCATGATCGACACCATTGAGGCGGCCCGGCTCATGGAGGAGCGCGGTGTCGGCTGCGTGGTCGTGCTCGGCGGCGACGGTACCTCCCGCGCGGCTGCAAAGTCTCTGAAGAAGACCCCGATGCTGTCCATCTCCACTGGCACCAACAACGTCTACCCCCAGATGATGGAGGGCACGGTCGCCGGCATGGCCGCCGCGGCCACCGCCCTGATGGACGACCCCTATGACGTCTGCATCCACGACAAGCGCATCCAGGTCTTCGTCAACGGCGTATACCGCGACATGGCCCTGATCGACGCGGTGATCTCGGACGACGAGTTTGCGGGCGCCAAGGCCATTTGGGATCCGAAGAAGATGAAACACATCATCGTCTCCCGCTGCCATCCGGCGTCCATCGGCTTTTCCGCCGTGCCCGGCGCCTACCACATTGTGGAGGACAGCGATCCCTTCGGCTATGCCGTGGCCCTGGGGGAGGAGGGCATCCCGGTCAAGGCACCCATCGCAGCCGGCATCCTCACGCCCATGTTTATCAAGGACAAGCGCCAGCTTGCCCTGGGTGAAAAGTACACGGTCGTTGCGGACAAGCCCTGCATGATCGCCCTTGACGGCGAGCGCGAGGTCAAGCTCTTCGCGGGAGATCAGGCGGACTTCATTGTCACGGACGACGGCCCGTGGCGCGTCCTGCCGCGCAAAGCGCTGTCGAAGGCACAGAAACTCGGCTGGTTCAGGGCGTAAGCCCTTTTTCGATATAACACACTTCAATGATAATATACAAGGAGGATTGTTATGGCTAAAGTAGTCGTAATGCCCAAGCTGGGTCTGACCATGACGGAGGGCACCGTCAGCAAGTGGCTGAAAAAGGTCGGAGACGAGATCAAGTCCGGCGAGCCGTTCTTCGAGGTGGAGACCGACAAGCTCACCAACACCATCGAGGCCAACACCGACGGTGTGGTGCGCCACTTCTTTGTGGAAGAGGGCACGACGGTCCCCGTGCTGGACAAGGTCGCCATCATTGCCGCTGCGGATGAGGATATCAGCGCCCTGCTGGGCGGCGCCCCCGCTGCCGCCGCCGCGCCTGAAGCCCCCGCTGCCGCCGCCGCTCCCGCCGCTTCTGCGGCTCCGATCAGAGCGCCGGGCGAGCGCGTCGTTGCCGCTCCCGCCGCCAAGAAGCTGGCCAAGGAGCTGGGTATCGACTTGGCCCTGGTCCCCGGCACCGGCCCCAACGGCCGCATCACCCTGGACGATGTGAAGAACTGGAAGCCTGCCCCCGCCGCCCCCGCAGCTCCCGCTGCGGAGGAAGCTCCGAAGACCAAAGCCTCGCCGCTGGCGGCGGCGGTTGCCAAGGACCTGGGAATCGATCTGGATAAGATCGGCGCGAAGGACCGGGTCCTTGCCGAAGACATTCTCCGCTACCTGGAAAGCACCCGCGAGAAGGCACCCGAGGGAGCCCCGCGGGAAGAAGTCGTCCCGATGAACGGCATGCGCAAGGCCATTGCCAAGAACATGCTCAACTCCCACATGACCAGCCCCACCGTCACGGCCAACCTCTCTGTGGACATGAGCGCCATGAAGGCTTACCGGGAGCAGCTCAAGGCCAAGGAGATCAAGGTCAGCTACACCGACCTGCTGGTGAAGTTCATCGCCAAGGCGCTGACGGAGTTCCCGCTCCTCAACTGCTCGGTGGAGGACAACAAGATCGTCTACAAGCACTATGTGAACATGGGCGTCGCGGTCGCCCTGGATAACGGCCTTGTGGTGCCGAACGTCCCCGACGCAGACAAGAAGAGCCTGACCGAGATCTCCAAGGAGATCAAGGAGCTGGCAAAGCTGGCCCGCGAGGGCGGCCTGCCCATGGAGAAGCTCCGGGGCGGCACCTTCACCATCACGAATCTCGGCATGTACGGGATCGAGAGCTTCACGCCCATCATCAACCAGCCCGAAGTGGCCATCCTCGGCGTCACCACAATGGAGGACCGCGCGGTGGTCCGCGGCGGTGAGATTGTCATCCGCCCGATGATGACGCTGAGCCTGACCTTTGACCACCGTGTGGTGGACGGTTCCGTGGCGGCGGAATTCCTGCAGAGAGTCAAGGCCCTGCTGGAGAATCCCGCGCTGATGCTTGCGTAAGGGAGGAGAAAAACAATGGCAAAAGTAGTCGTAATGCCGAAACTCGGCCTGACCATGACCGAGGGCACCGTCAGCAAATGGCTCAAGAAGGTCGGCGATCCGGTCAAGTCCGGCGAGCCCTTCTTTGAAGTAGAGACCGACAAGCTCACCAACACCATCGAGGCCAACGCCGAGGGTGTCCTGCGCCACATTTTCGTGGAGGAGGGCGTGACCGTCCCCGTGCTGGACAAGGTTGCGATCATTGCCGCGGCGGATGAGGACATCAGCGGTCTTGTCAGCGCGGCCCCCGCCGCCGCTGCGGCTCCTGCCGCCGCTGCCGCGGCAGCTCCTGCGGGAGAGGCCAACAGCGTCCTGGTCATCGGCGGCGGCCCCGGCGGCTATGTGGCTGCCATCCGCGCCGCGCAGCTGGGCGGCAAGGTCACCATCATCGAGCGGGACTCCTTCGGCGGCACCTGCCTCAACCGCGGCTGCATGCCCACCAAGGCCATGCTCCACACCTCCGAGATCTATGAGGCCGCCACAAGCAGCGCTGGCATCGGCATCATCGGCAAGGACGTGGCAGTGGACTGGGAGAAGGTCCAGGGCTTCCGCGCCGGCGTCGTGGAGAAGCTCACCTCCGGCGTCAAGGCCCTGCTGCGGCTCAACAAGGTCACCTCCGTCACGGGCGAGGCCGTCTTCACCGGCCCCAAGACCGTCAAGGTGGGCGACAAGGAATACAGCGCCGAGAAGGTCATCATCTGCTCCGGCTCCTATCCCATCATTCCGGGCATCCCCGGCCTGAAGGGGAGCAAGGCCACCATCGACTCCACCGCCTGCCTGTCCCTGGACCACATTCCCGAGAGCATGGTGGTCATCGGCGGCGGCGTCATCGGCCTGGAGCTGGGCAGCGTCTACCGCCGCTATGGCTCCAGGGTCACCGTGGTCGAGATGCAGCCGCGGGTGCTGCCCCTGATGGACGGGGAGCTGACCATGCTTTGTGAGGCCAAGCTCCGGGGCGAGGGTCTGGAGATCCTCACCTCCACCTCCGTCGTTTCCGTGGAGGATACCGGCAAGGGCGCGAAGGTCAAGGTCAAGGGCCCCGACGGGGAGAAGGTCCTGGATGCCGAGAAGATCCTGGTGGCCGTCGGCCGCGGCCCCAACACCAAAGACCTCGGCCTGGACAAGGCGGGCATCACGGTCAAGGACGGCTTCATCCAGACCAACGAGAAGCAGGAGACCAATGTCCCCGGCGTCTACGCCGTGGGCGACTGCACCGGCAAACTCATGCTTGCCCATGCGGCCATGGCCATGGGCGAGGTGGCGGCGGAGAACGCCATGGGCGGCGACCGCATCTTCAAGCCGGAGATGAGCCCCTCCTGCGCCTATGTCGGACCGGAGTTCGCAGGCGTCGGCTACACCGAGGAGCGGGCCAAGGAGCTGGGCATCGCCTATAAGGTCGGCAAGTTCCCCACCAGCGGCAGCGGACGCAGCCTGGTGGCCGGACACACGGACGGCATGATCAAGATCCTGGCGGGCGAGAAGTACGGCGAGATCCTGGGCGTGCATATCCTGGCCCCCAGCGCCACGGAGCTGATCGAAGAGGCCGCCCTCGCCATCAAGCTGGAGTGCACCGTCAAGGAGTTCGTGGAAACCATCCACTGCCATCCCACCGTGGCCGAGTCCGTGCGTGAGGCGGCACTGAACATCGACAAGAAGGCCATTCATATTCCCAATAAATAAGGAGGAGACACATCATGTTGGTTGCAGCTTTCATTTTCCTTGCGCCGGGCGCGGATCCGGCAATCCACCGCAAGACCGTTGAGACCCCGGGCGTGGCGCTCACGGCTATCGGTGTGGAGACCATCGACCAGGCGGTGGCGGTCGCCAAGGAAATGGCGGACGCCGGATGCGGCGCCATCGAGCTCTGCGGCGGCTTCGGCATCCAGGGCACGGCGCTGATCGACAAGGCGGTGGCGGGCAAGGCCCGCATCGGCGCGGTCCGCTTCGACCTGCACCCCGGCCTTGACAACAAGAGCGGCGACGAGATTTTCCTGTAATTGAGAAAAGCAGGGAGCTTCCGGATTTCGGAAGCTCCCTGCGGCGAAAAAGGAGAGATCGGCATGGATGAGATCCGCGACAAAAACGCCGAGGGCGAAATCCTCGACATCTATACCCCACAACACGAGCGCACCGGACGCAGTGTGCGCCGTGGCGATCCCATCACCGGGGACGATCGCCTGCTGGTCGCCCATGTGTGCGTGCTCAACGGAAAGAATGAGTTGCTCTGTCAGCTGCGGTCCACGGCCAAGGGCCACTACGGCGGCCGCTGGGATCTGACCGCCGGGGGCTTTGTCCTGAGCGGGGAGGACCCCGAAATCTCCGCGCTGCGGGAGCTGGAGGAGGAGATGGGCCTTGCGCTGAAGCCGGAGGATCTGCGCTTCGTGTTTACCGAGCCCTTCTCGTATGTGCTGGACGATTACTTCCTGGCCCGGGCGGAGGCGGACCCCGCGGCGCTCACCCTGCAGGAGGACGAGGTGGCCGACGCGCGCTGGTTCAGTCTGGATGAGGTCACCGCCATGATCGCCGACGGACGCTTCGTGGATTACCCCATTGAGGGCATCCGCCGGGTCTTCGCGCTGGCCGCGGCGCGGTAGAAGGGGAGGGACTTCATGTTAATTCTGGTGTGCAATGTGGGCAGCACGTCCCTGAAATACAAGCTCTTTGACATGCCGTGCACGGACATTCTGGTGGAAGCAAAAACCGAGCGCGTCGGCCGCAATGACGCGATCTTTACCTATCGAAACAACCAAAACGGCTTTTCGGAAAAGCTGGAGGGACTCTCCGTTCCCGGCTATGCGGACGGGATCCGGCTGTTTCTGCGCTATCTGCTGGGCGAAAAGTCCGGCGCGCTCAAAAGCATGGACGAGCTGGAAGCCATCGGCTTCAAGACCGTGCTGGCGAAAGGCTACTACGGCGTGCACGAGCTGACAGACGAGGTCCTCGCCGCCATGGAGGCTTATGTCACTGTGGCGCCGGCGCACAATCCGCCCTATATTGAGGCGATCCGCGTGTTCCGCTCCCTGCTTCCGGACAAGCTGATGGTGGGCTGCTTTGAAACGGCGTTTCACACGACCATTCCGCTGTCCCGCCGGATCTACGCCCTGCCCTATGAGTGGTACGAACAGTACGGCATCTGCCGGCTGGGCTACCACGGCGCGTCTCACGGCTATATTGCCCGTCAGATCCGAAAGCGCGCGGGCGAACACTTCCGGCTGATCTCCTGCCACATGGGCGGCAGCGGATCCATCTGCGCCATAGAAGACGGAAAGTCCGTGGACACCTCCTTCGGCTTTTCCCTGCAGACCGGCATTCCCCACGCCAACCGGGCCGGGGACATGGACGCCTGTGTGATCCCCTTCCTGCTGACCCAGGGGCTGACCATGGACCAGATCATGGAGGGAATCGGCAAAAAGGGCGGACTTCTGGGTATCTCCGGCGTCAGCAACGATTTGCGGGATATTCAGGATGCCGCCGAGAACGGCAATGAGCGGGCCGCCCTTGCCATTGACGCTTTCTGCGATTCGGTGGTGAAATACATCGGCGCGTTTTACGCGGAGCTTGGCGGCATGGACTATCTGGTTTTTACCGGCGGCATCGGGGAAAACTCCGTGCTCGTCCGTGAAAAAATCTGCTCGCGCCTTTCCTGCCTCGGTGTGAAGTTTGACCGGGAAGCCAATCTGGCTGTTCGCGGAGAGGGCAGGATTTCAACATCGGATTCGCCTGCGGAGGTTCTGGTGCTTCCCACCAATGAGGAAGTCGGCATCGCGCAGATCATCCACGAAAAGGTCTCGGCGGGAGAACTGAGCCCCTAAGCCGCTGCAGAGACCGTTCCGACAAAACAAAAGGAGGCGCTCAACATGTGGAAAAGATATCTTGTTGAAATCGGCTATGGAGCCGATCTGCACGGGATGGATGGCATGGAGGCCGCTGCGCGCGCGGTCAGGGACGCCGTGTCCCACTGCTGCATGTGCGGCCTGGTGGAGACGCTGGGGGTCAAGGATCTGCGGTCTGAGATCCGCGTCAGCATGAAGATCGGCGCGCCGAATCCGGACAGTATTGACCCGGAGCCGCTGAAGAAGCTGCTGATCACCGACAATGTGGACGTGGAGGTCGTGCAGGGCGGCATGATGCTCAACGGAATCCACCGGGATGAGTTCGGGGAAGGGGATCAGATCATGATCGTGATCGCCGGACTGACCGTGTATGTGAAGGCCTGAAGGAAAGTGGGAGATGCGCGGAACACAGAACGGAGAGAGAGGAGCCTGAAAGCCTATGGAGCCGCCGATACAGGTCACCCTTGCGGCAAACGCCGGCGTTCTGCTGCGGGTCCGGAATACGTCCATTCTGATTGACGCGCTCTTTGCAGATACTTCCGGCTGCGGGCTGTCGCCGGAGACGAGGGAAAGGCTCATGTCCGATCTCCCGCCTTTTGACGAAGTGGATTACGTGCTGTTTACGCACCTGCACGAGGACCATTTCTCCGAGGACATGACCCGGACTTTTCTCCGTCGTCACACGGTGAAGGGGCTGATGCTCCCCGTGTCGGAGCGATTGGAGCGGCAGGGCTTTTTTGATTTTGTGAGAGAGACCGGAACTCCTTGTTCTGTTTTGTCCGGCCAGATCGTGAAAACCGTTTTTACTCTCTCGGACGAGGTGCAGGTTTCTGCGTTCCGGACCCTGCACCTGGACGAGAAGTACCACTACGTCCTGCACTTTTGCTATCTGATCGCCTGCGGGGGAAAAAGGCTCTTGTTTACATCGGATGCAGACTATACCCGGGAGACGTTTTCTTTTCTTGGGGAAGAGCCGCTGCGGGCCGCCTTTGTCAACCCCCTGTTCTTCAGCGATCTTCAGCGCAGGCGTTTCTTTCACGGCACGCTGCCGGCGGAGACGATCGTCGTGTATCATCTGCCGTTTCCGGCGGGAAACGGGGAACAGCTCCAACAGATGTTTTCCCGGAGCCTCCGTGCCTGGCCGGAGAGCGGACCGCCCGTCATTGTACTCGACCGGGAACTTCAAACAATTATGCTGTAATACGGCAAATAGCCCGCCAAAAGGCGGGCTCTTTGCCGTATGGTGCGATTGTTCATAACGTATCTGTCATTTTCTCCCCACAGACCAAATCGGAGGACCCCCGTGAGTCCTCCGGTTTGGAAAGGAAGAAGGATTCAGCGGATGTGCAGTTTTCGCGGCTCTTACGCAAACCGCGGAAACGGAACGGAGCTGAGTTCTTCTGACGTG
>CAMKED010000049.1 GCA_946411475.1 uncultured Clostridia bacterium
CGGAGATGACCTTGAAGTAGGAGTTCTTGCCGTACTGGTCGGACATGGTGTTGAACACGAAGGCCATGGGGCTGCCGGCGGGATCGAGCTTGCACTCGCCCTCGTTGCCGTCCTCGTCCACGGTGACCATGGGCTTGCCCTCGAGGGGAGAGGGAGCGTACTTGACCAGGTTGTCCATCAGCGCGTTTACGCCGAGGCCGGTGGTGGAACAGCCGCAGAAGACGGGCGTGATGGCGCGGGTCATAATGCCGTTCTTCAGGCCGGTGGCCAGCTCTTCGGGGGTGAAGGGCTCTTCTGCGAAGAACTTTTCCATGAGGGCTTCGTCGGTCTCGGCGACCTGCTCGTTGAGCTCCATCATGTATTCTTCAATCTTTTCCTCGGCGTCGGCGGGCAGGGCGATTTCCTTGCCGTCTGCGTCGTAGGCCTTCTTCTCAATGAGGTCGACCACGCCGACAGGCTGCTCGCCCTTGAGGATGGGGAAGGTGAAGGGGATGACGGAGGCGCCGAAGGTATCCCGCATGGACTGCAGGGTGCCGAAGAAGTTGGCGTGCTCTTCGTCCAGCTTGGAGACGTAGAACATGGCGGGCAGCTCGCGGTCGGCCAGGGCCTTCCAGCCCTTTTCGGTGCCGACGGCGATGCCGGACTTGGCGGTCAGTACGATGACGCCGGCGTCTGCCACGCGCAGAGACTGAACCACTTCACCGGCAAAGTCGAAGTAGCCGGGGTTGTCCAGAATGTTCAGCTTGGTTTTGTTGTATTCCACAGGAATCACAGAGGTCTTGATGGAATACTGTCTCTTCTTCTCCTCGTCGTCAAAGTCGGAGACGGTGGTGCCGTCAGCCCGCTTGCCCAGACGGGTAATGACCTTGGTGTTGAAGAGCATGCTTTCGCACAGGGCGGATTTGCCGTCGCCGCCGTGACCCAGCAGGGCGATGTTGCGGATGTCCTTCGCAGTGTACATGTATGATTTTCTCCTTTCAGATTATCAACGCGTGAATGGCTCAATAGCCGAAGACTTCAAAGATCTTGTTTACAACGGTGTCGTCGTCGCTGCAGTTGATCATCAGCAGGGTCTTGCCGACCCGGACGACCCGGACGTAGCTGCTGTTGGATTCGCTGAGCTCGAAGGTCAGACTCTCGGCGTTGCTTCCCTCGGACTTGTGGTTCGTGTCGAGGCCGCTGAGCTCGTGCAGTTCCTGTTCGAGCTTCGGAAACGCTTCTTCGGCGGTAGACTCGTCGGGGTAGACGACGAAATACATCCGGATATTGGGATCGTCCTGCCGCTTGATCCGGACGTAGAGCTCTTCGGATGCGCCGAAGTAATTGTCGTCGTCCGGGCTGCCGCTCAGCGTATCGATATCGTCGCGGAGTTCAGCGCGGAACGTATCCTCGTCCTCGTCCACGTAGTATTCGTAGGAGCCATACGCTTTGTAGGCCTCGATATACTTGTCGATGAACGTGTCCATCGTGAGCTCTGTTTTCTTGCCGCCTCCGCCGAGCACCAGGATCAGCAGAACGGCCACGCCGACCAGCAATACCGCGCCGATTCCGAAGATCCAGAACTTCTTGCCGGAACGCTTGGCCGGAGCCGCGGCGGGCTGCGCCTGATAGCCATAGCCGCCGTAGGGGGGAGCATTGTAGGGATTGGCGGGAGCGTTGTTCGCGGGCGCGTTGCCGTAAGCTGCGTTACCGTAGGGCGTGTTGCCGGAGGGTGCATTGCCATAAAACGCGTTGGAAGAAGGGGCGCTGCCGTAAGATGCGTTGCCGGCTGGCGCATTGCCGGCAGGGGCTCCGTTGACACGTGTGCCGCAGCTGACGCAAAATGCTGCGCCGTCTTTGAGCTGTGCGCCGCAATGACTGCAAAATGCCATAAGAATCTCCTTTCCCTTGGCGAAGCTTGCTCGCCAAGCCGCAATTTGTATCATTATAAACAATCATGACAGAATTGTCAATCGCTAAAAATGCCTTCCCCACACGCTCAGCAACAAAGTCGGCGCGAGCCAGGCTCCAACGTAGAGCAGCAGGTTCAGAGCAGTCGCGGTTTCCTGCGCTTTCAGCGCGGCCAGAACACTCATCAGGAGCAGACCGCTGATTCCGCCGAGGACGGTCAGAATTGCCGCGCCGAGGCAGGCCGAGCGGAGCATCCGTCCGCCGGCGGCAGCCTGCGCAAAGCCGGAGAAGCTGTCCTTCGCGAGGATCGCGCCCTGCGCGCCGGTACGCTTCAGCTCCGCCTCAGACAGGCGGATCCGTTCCGAGGTGGACGGATAGAGGAAGGTCCCGGCGGGAATGCCGAACTTTGCTTTGAGGAACGCGGGGGTCCCCAGAAAGGTCCTGGTGACCAGAATCCCCTTGAAGTGCCGGTTGGCCGCGATGGAGGCCAGACCCTTGTGCAGGTTTTCCGGCGGCGTGTAGCGGACTGCGAATACGGCGGCCAGTTCTCCGTTGAGGGACAGGTACACCGCCTGCTTCACGCGTGCGCCCTTGTCCATGTGGACGCCCATTCGGCGCATGAAGTCCAAAGAGCCCATGAGGACCACGTCCTCTCCGATGCTGGCGCCGATGCCGCCGCTGTCGTAGAAGCGGAAGGTGTCCACGGTGTAGTGGCGGCCGTTGTGGGTGACCAGCAGATCGTCAAACACAGGATCCAGCGCACTGCCGGAGCTGCGGGCGGCCGCAGCCGCGTAGGCGATGATGCGATCCGGATTGCTGCTGTAAACCTTGAAACCGTTGAGCGTCAGCGAACCGGCAGGGAAGATGTCCTCGTCTCCGATCAGGATCGAATGTTCGCCTCCGAACACCTCGGCGCCGTAATAGCCGCAAAGGGCGGCGTCCGTCTCAGCCAGACGGCGTGAGAGCAGCAGGTAGAGCCGCGGGAAGGCCAGAAGCCCCGCCGTGGGAATGCTGCCCAGGAAGATGAGCGAACCGGTCCAGGCGAGATCCTGCTTCAGGCCGAGTGCGATCAGCAGCGTGAGTACCAGGCCGCAGAGGGCGGAGGTCGGCGTGAAGACGCGCAGAATGCGTTCGGTGAGATCGCGGGTTTCCAGCTTTTCCATGAAGCGGTCCACGTTCGGCGGCGTGCGGACCAGGCCGCGGCTGCCGTTGGAGCTTTCCGGGACCTCGCTGACGCCGGAGGAAAGGCTTTCTCCGCGCAGGACCTTGAGGGTGGTGGAAAAGCCCAATCCGCGGTCGTATTCTCCCCAAAGGAAGATCATGGCCAGCACACCGAAGACCACGGTAAAGGGAGAACGAAGGGTCTTGGCTGCAGAAAAGCAGTCAATCGCGGTGAAAAAGGCCGCGAGGATCAGCAGCAGACCGGGATGCAGGCCGTGCGCCTGCCGCAGCTTGCGGAACAGCAGCTTCCGGCAGGTCAAGAACATCAGGCCCAGCAGCCCAAACTGTACGTAAACCGTGGTGCCGCCGGAAAAGATCTCTGGCAGGAAGGTCCAATGTCGGGCCAGATAAAGCGTAAAGAACAGACTCAGAATCGTAAACAGACCGGTCAGGATCAAGCGCGTGCCGATCTCGTCCAGCGGCGTTGCGTACAGACGGTAGGCCTCCTCCGGGTGGAGGACGGATCGCTCCTCCGTCGGCTTTGCCGCGGGCTCCTGCACGGGCGGACTGCTGCGTTCCGGCTTCTTGGCTTGCGGGACTTCCTTGCGCACGTCGGCGGAGGGGACGGGGTCGGCGGGCTTTTCCGGCGGCCGATTTGGACGCGCCGCCCGTTCCGGTTCCGCCTTCTTCGGGGCGGCGTGTGCTTTCTGCACGGGGAGCTCAGCCGCGGAAGCGGCGGCTTCCCGGGCCGCCGTCATTTCCGCGAGCGGAACGGATGCGGCCTGCGCGGAGACTGCGGCAGCCGCCGCTTTGACGGCGGAGCTTCCCTTATCGGGCCGGAGCGCGGGCTGCTTCCGATTGTGTTTGCGGTGGCGACGGACGGCGGGCTTTGGCGCTTCCTCCGGCTGCGGCGGCGAGATCTGCGGCGGAGCGGCTTCCTCGATCGGAACGGCTGCGGCCAGCAGCTCCTCCAGGGTCAGAGCGGTTGCCCCGCGCCCCGCTCCGCTTGGCTTTTTGCGGTGCAGGAGTGTTTGCGCTTCGGCCGTAGCTGCCGTTTCCGAAGGCTGGGCCGGGACGGCGGACGCCTCCGATGCTGCGGCGTCTTCCGCCGTGAATGTTGGGATCGATTCCGGGATCGGCTCCGCTTCCGGCACCGGTTCCGTTTCTGTGGGGAGAGCTTGCTCAGACAGTTCCGCCGCATCCTCTGCGGGCAGAGGCTCCGGTTCGGGCGCGGCTGCTGCGGAAGAGACTTCCGCTTCCTCCTGCTCCTCCGAATTCGGAGATAGCAGCAGACTGCCGAACAGACCGTGGAGCTTTCCGCCGCGGGCGGGACGAACGGATGCGGACGCCTCTGTCGTCGGCGGAGCGGGAGCCTCCTCCCGTTCCGGTTCGGGCGCGGCAGAAGGTCCGAACAGCTCTTCCAGGGAGGGAAGGGAGCCGGTGGTATCCCGCGACAGGGGAGCGGGCTCGGGCGGAAGGTCCGGCTGGAGGTCCGCCGGGAAAACGACTGCTTCTTTCGGCTCCGGCGTGTCGCCGGGGATAGCTTCCTCCTCCGGGAAGGAAGCAAGGACTTCGCGCAGCCATTGATCCTCCGGGGAAGCATTGAAAATCTCGTCCAGAGAGGGATCTTCCTCGGGCGGAATAAAGGGCTTGCTGCTCAAATCGGTGCGGACGAGCGGCGTGTCTGCGGATCGTTCCGCAGCATCCTGCCGGAAAGGCGTTTCCCGATACGGTCCCCGGGCCTCTTGGGCTGAGGGCCGCACTTCCAGCCGGGCAGGCTGCAGGTCTGCGCCGCGGGATAAGACGGGTTTTGCCGGATGTCGGGCGGGCTGCGGCGTTGTTCTGCGCGGTACGGAAGGCTCCGCGTCCGACGCGGGTTCTGATTCCGGCTGTACGGCGGGTTTCGGGTCCATTTCAAGCAGATCGGCGAGCTCCGCTTCCAGATCGGCCGGCAAGGGCGTCGGCTCGGGGATCAGCGCGGGTTCCGGCTCCGGGACGGCTGGCGCCGGCTCGGGGTCACGGTGCGCCGCGAATGCTTCAATGGGTTCGGGACGCGCGGGAGCCGACGCTTCACGAGCTTCTTTTTCAGCGCGGAGCAAATCTGCCAGATGCCGGGCAAAGTCGTCCGCAGACTTCTTTCCCGCATCAGGCGGCGCGTCCGGACGGATGAAATCCTGGTCCGGCGGAAATTGTTCATAGCGCTTTTTCATCTGAAACGCACTCCCAAATCGTATCTGTCAACTCCGGGGGACGGAGCGTTTATGCTTTGTTTTCGCGTTGGCGCAGGGCCTCGTAGAGCAGCACGGCGGCCGCTGCGGAAGCGTTGAGGGAGGAGATGCGGCCCTTCATGGGGATGCTGACCAGCACGTCGCAGCTTTCGCGGACCAGACGGCTCATGCCCTCGCCCTCGTTGCCGATCACGATCGCGGTGGGTCCGGTCAGATCGGTGCGGTAGAGACCGCTTGCGCCGTCGGCGGCGGTGCCGTAGATCCAGACGCCCTTTTCCTTGAGCTCGCGGATTGTGTTGGCGATGTTGGCCACCCGGGCCACGGGAAGGTATTCCACCGCGCCCGCGGAGGTCTTGGCCACCACGGCGGTGAGGCCCACGCTGCGCCGCTTCGGGATGATGACCCCGTGCGCGCCGGCGCATTCGGCGGAGCGGAGGATGGCGCCGAGGTTGTGGGGATCGGAGAGCTCGTCGCAGATCACGATCAGCGGCGCTTCGCCCCGCTCGGCAGCCAGGGCCAGAATGTCGTCCACGGAGGCGTATTCATGGGCGGCCACGGCGGCGATTACGCCCTGATGGGCTCCGGTGGGGCTCATTTGATCGAGCTTCCGGCGATCCACGGGAACTACCACGGCCCCCGCTTCCTTGGCCAGCGCGGCCAGCCGGGTCAGAGCGCGGTCGGTGCTGCCCTCGGCGACGTAGACCTTGTCGATCGTGCGGCCGCTTTTCAGCGCCTCGGTCAGCGCGTTGCGGCCTTCAATCAGACCCTCGGCGAGCTCGTCCGGTCCTTCGTCAGGCTCCTGCCTTCTCCGGACGTCGCCTCTCGGCGCGGAATATTTCTGCTTCTTTCGGTCAAAAGCTTTGTTATCCATAGCAATATGCACACTTTCTCATAATATCCTACATATTATATCAGAATATCGCACAAAGTACAAGCAAAAAAACCTGCCAAATGACAGGTTTTTCTGAGAAGCATTTTCAACGATCCGGTTTTGCCGCGAAAACGGATCACGATTTCTTTCCAAACAGCAGCGCGCCGATCCCGGCGGCCAGCGGCACGGCCAGGATCACGCCGATGGAGCTGGCCACGGCGGAGATCAGCTCCACCGCGAAGTAGCCGGAGCTCAGCAGCATGCGCCAGGTGGGGCCCTGGGCCCAAAGCCGGATGACTGTTACGAGACTGGAGCCCACCAGGGCCAGGATCAGCGTGTTGGTCATGGTGCCCACCATGTCCCGGCCGATGTTCATGCCGGAACGCCAGAGTTCCCGGCGGCCGAGCTCCGGGTTGACCTGCTTGAGCTCCGCCACGGCGGAGGACAGGCTCATGGCCACGTCCATGACCGCGCCGAGGGAGGCGATCAGGATCCCGGCAGTCAGCAGCCCGTGGATGCGAACGGGATAGTTCCGGGATTGCAGGTTGACCAGGTCCGCGATCTCCCCGTTTACGTCGTAGAGATTGAAGCTGGTGATGCGGCACAGGCTTTGGACCAGCGCGCCGAAGAGCGCCGCCAGAGCCACGCCTGCCAGCGTGGCGAGCACGGCGCAGAGGATCTTTTTGGAGGTCCCGCCGAGGATCACAAAGCTCATGACCGTGACCAGGGCGCAGAGCCCCATCGCCAGCGGAAGCGGCGCGCTGCCCTTCATCCACATGGGGCAGAAGATCCAGACCAGCGCCACCACGGTCACCGCGAGCCCCAGCAGAGATTTCAGACCGGTTTTGCCTCCTACGAGCAGCACGGCCAGCACGAAGAGCCCAAGCACCAGCAGCACTGCGCCGATGCGGTTATACTGGAAATAACTGAGCTCCTGCAGTTCGCCGGTCTCCTCGTCCCGAAGCTGCAGGACGGTGATGTGATCGCCTGCGGCGAGCTTCGGCCCGACGAAGTAGCCGATCATATAGTACAATTCCCGTGTCTGCCCGGCAAATTCGCCGCTCGTCAGGCGGATCAGCGCCCGCTGATTGCCCTTTTCCACCGCGTCGGGGGAATAGGGATCGGGCTCCACGCTGTCAAAGGAGACGTTCAGCACCTCGGCCTTTTCCACGGTGACGTATTCGCTTTGCAGGCGGGATGGGTTGTAGATTTTGCCCTCCCGGGCGTTGAAAAACAGGATCAGGAACAGGACGCCCGTGCAAATTAAAATCAGCAGGGAGGGAAGCCAGCCCGGGACGCCTTTTCGCACCGGCGCAGGGGGAATCTGCGCCCCCGATTTTTTTGCTTTCATCGAATCACCTTCGTGTTAATTGCAATTTGAGGACCTCAAAGACACAATTACACGGTGCGCTGTACGTACCGGGCAATAGTGACTGGTGACTGGTGACTGGTGACTGGCGACTGGTGACTAGTCGCTGGTGCTTTCTTCGGCGTAGATATATTTCCACGAAATAAGTCCTCACTTTGCGACTAACGCCATCACCTTTTATCCGTTTTCTCCATCATACCCAAAAAGAACTGAAATGTCAATTTTCATTTCTGCCTCCACGACTCGACAGCATTCTCCTCTGCTGCAGGGGTATACTGATCGCACGCAAAGGAGAGGGGAGAAGGAGTATGAACAGAGAATCCGTCCTGTTGGCGCTGGCGGGAGCGACGCTCGGCGCCCTTGCTTTGAGCGCCGCGATGTTTGCGCGGCTGCATCCGCCGGAGCCGGAGGAAAGTACGGCGGCGCTTGCCGCGGCGTGGGAGACGCTTCCGGCTGCGGTTCCGGCGGAGACGTTTGCGGACGGAGAGGCCGTTCCGATCCTGGCGGAGCTCGAAGCGGATGAGGAGGATCCCAACGCGGGACCGTTTTACGTTTCACTGCGGGTGCCTGACCCGGCGCCGGGAGAGAAGCTGTTTGTCTGTGACGGGCTGGGCTGTCCGCTGGAAGAAATCGTGCTCGATCAGGACGGCGACGCCGCGCTGGGCCCTCTTGCGCCGGGACGTTACAGCATCCAAAGCGGCCAGACAGAGCTGGGAAGCTTCCGCCTGCACGGAAACGCCTCGCTCAGCGAGGCGACCGGGCGTGCCTGGACGGACGGGGAACGGCTTTATCTGGAGCGTTATATTCCCGGCACGGTGCGGCTGACCGTCACCGTGCGTAAAACGGGCTACTATGCCGTATGGCTCTGCGACCGGGAAGGGCGGAGCTGGCGTCGGGAGCTCTACGTTTCGGACAGAACGCAGCGGGACGCAGACGGGGCCTGGGTGCAGGTTCTGGACTTTCAGGGCCTTGCCCCCGGCCTGTATACGGCCACCCGACGCAGCCAGACGCTGGGGCAGGTGGAGCTTCCGGCGGGGGAAACCGCCCTGCTGGAGGTCGTAATTGACAAGTGATAATTGACAATTCCCCCGGTGCGGTGCTATAATACCCAAAAACAAAGCCATAAGAGGTGCTGAAATGAGTAATATAAAGGCTGCCGCGGCGCTTCGCAAGACTGCGATCTGCTGCGCGGCGCTGCTGGCAGTGTTTCGGATCGTTATCCTGCAAGCTGCCTTTGATAAAGAAGGTCTTCTTCCGCGCGGGAGCATTGCGCTGCCGGCCACGGTTCTGCTCTGTGCCGTCGCCTTTGCCGTTCTGTGTATCCTGTCTCTGAAGCTCAACGGCCATCCCGGGCGGGAGTCCTTTTTCAGTGTGCAGGGCGTCTGGCTTCCGATGAAGCTGCTTTCGGCCGGACTGCTTTTGGCAGGTTCCGTGCTGACCCTGAAGGGGCTGGACAGCCTTTCCGTGAAGTCGGCAGAGACGCTGATTCCCGCCGCAGGAATCGTTTCCGCGGTCCTGATGGGCTGGAACGCGCTGCGGGAGAAACGCGGCGCATGGTTTTTCTGGGTGCGGCTGATTCCCGCGATTTTCACCGGCGCAGCGCTGGTCCTGCGTTTCCGCGCCTGGAGCTACGACCCGATGATTATCCACATCATTCCGGTGTTGCTGGCCTGGACCTGCAGCATGGTGGAGATGATGCTGCTAACCGGTTTTCCGCTGAACGTGGGGCATCGCCGCAGCAGCGTGCTGTTCGGTCTCGGCGCCGGCATGTTTGCCGGCATGACGATCCCGGATTTTTTCCTGAGTGATCGGATGACGCTCCCGGACCTGCTGACGATCCTCGGCGTCGCGCTTTGGTGCGTCGTCGCTGCGTTGGAGCTGCTGCGCCGCCGGACGCAGACAAATTGATCGAAGCGGGTATATTTTGCCCGAACCGGTACATACTAACGACAGATACAGAGACCCGGAAACGGGAAACTTTTTCCTCACGCGCCGGAAACGGCGCGTGTTTTTTAAATCCGTGCGAACAAAAGCGGATTTTTGTCGTCTGATGAAAGACGGAAAAATGAAAGTTGAAACTTGCGTGTCTGTATGTTATAATACAAGTTAACTTATTTCCCGTATAATACTTTTGCCGCAAGAGGTAACTGATATGACGCTGCGATCCATGGCCGGCGGGACCGTGCGAGGGCTCAACGCCGCGGGCGGTTTTTTATCCAGGCCGCGCAATCCCCGCTATCTGTATTTAACGGCTTTTTTCCTGCCTGTGTTTATCATGGGCGTGATTTGGGCTGTCTGCGGTGTGATCCCGTTCGGCTCGAAAATGATCCTGGCCCATGACCAATGGCACCAATACTATCCCTTCTATATCAATCTGCGCGAGCGGCTGCAAAACGGCGAATCCCTGTTCCATTCCTGGAACACCGGCATGGGGACAAGCTATCTGCCCCTTTACGCCTATTATCTGGCAAGTCCGCTGAATCTGCCTGCCGCGCTGCTGCCCGAAGGGCTGCTGATGCCCTGGTATACGCTGGCGGTCCTGATCCGCATCGGTCTGGCAGGGCTGTTCTGCGCGATCTTCCTGAAAAAGACCTTTGGCCGGGACGAATTGGCGGTCGCTTTCTTCTCCACGGCCTACGCGCTGTGCGCGTTTATGATGGGCTATTACTGGAACGCCATCTGGCTGGATACCGTGGCTCTGCTCCCGCTGGTGACGCTGGGGACCTTCAGCCTGCTCCGTGACCGACGCTACGTGCTCTACGTGGTGAGCCTTGCGCTCTCCGTTTTTTGCAGCTATTATATCGGCCTGTTTATCTGCATTTGGGTGGTTCTGCTCTTTATCGGCTGGCACGTGGTCAACTGGGACGATATGGCCGGCTTCTGGACCCGCCTGTGGCGGATCGCTCTGTTCAGCTTCGTAGCGGTCGGCATGACCGCCCTGCTGACGGTGCCGACCTATCTGGGCCTGCAGTCCACCTCCTCGGCGATCAACAAATTCCCGGACTCCAACGCCATGAACATCGTCCAGATCCCGTCCATGAGCTATCAGACGGCGATGGATCAGATCAACCGGGGGAGCCTCTCCGATCTGTTTGCCTTCTTTGACAGAGAAGCTCCGACCTTCAAGGGAGAAAACAACATCAATCCCACTTGGATGGGCTTCCACGAGCTGATGGTTGCCCTGCGCGTGGAGGGGATCGGCGCGTTCGTCGACGGTCTTCGGGTGCCCCTGGATGGACTGCGTACGGTGCTCTCGGGCACCGGGACGCTGGCGGAGCCCACCACCATGGAGGGCGGACCGAATATCTTCTGCGGCTTTTTCACCATGATTCTGGCGGTGGTTTATCTGGGCTGCAAGCGCATTCCGCGCCGGGAGCGGATTTTTTCCGTGCTTTTGCTGCTGTTCTTTGCCAACAGCTTCCTGTTCCGCACGCTGGACTATCTGTGGCACGGGACGCATTTCCCGAATATGCTGCCCTACCGCTTCAGCTTCCTGTGGTCGTTTACCGTGATCTTTATGGCGTTCCGGGCCTATACCGAGCTGGAACGTCTGAGCCGCTGGCGTGCGCTTGCGCTCATTTTGCCCGTGACACTGCTGCTCTACTGCGTCGTGAGCGCGGACGTGACGATGATGTCCCTGAGCTCCGCCGGCGTGGCGATCCTCGCGGTGGGCGGATTGCTGCTCTACTGCTTCCGCGTGCAGCGGAAGGAACTCTTCGTGTTCGGGCTCTGCCTGATCATGCTGCTGGAATCGCTCGGCTGCTCCATCTACGCGGCCAATAAGATCGGCTTCACCGATTCGCTCAGCTATCCTACGAAGAAGGAAGACACCGCGGCGGTCATGGAGACCATGTTCCAACGGGAAGAAAAGACGGTGGATCTGTGGCGGGCGGAGGTTGCCATGA
Organism: uncultured Clostridia bacterium; assembly: GCA_946411475.1. Classification (GTDB taxonomy): domain Bacteria; phylum Bacillota; class Clostridia; order Oscillospirales; family Oscillospiraceae; genus JAFRPC01. The sequence continues at coordinate 11,425 of CAMKED010000049.1, forward strand.
AGCAGACCCTCAACGATGGGACGCTGCTGGGCTACAACGGGATTTCCGTATTCTCCTCCGCGGCGAACGCCAAGGTATCCGAATTCCTGCAGAGCATCGGCATTGCGGCCTCCGTGGCCGGAAACCGCTACGTCTACCAGGAGGCCGATCCGTTTACGAATCTGCTGCTGGGGCTGAAATACCTGATCGACCGAAACGGCCGGAACGTGAATCCCACCTATTTCCGGACGGTCGCGCGCGAGGGAGACGTTTCCCTGCTGGAAAACAAAAGCTATCTCAACCTCGGCTTTATGGTCGGAGGAAAGACGCTGGATTATGACGCCACCAAACACACGGGCCTTCCCTACGACCAGCTCAACCATCTCTTCCGGGAGATGACGGGCTTTGAGGAACCTCTGTATGAGCGGATCCCGCTTTCCTCGATAGAGGCTGTCGGAACGGCCGAGCTCAGCGGAAAGACCTCTACTTCCTTCCAGGTGAAGGGCGAATGCGATGCGGACAATTACGTGGAGGTCACGATTGTCATGCCGGAGGACGCGCTTTTGTGCTGCTATTCCAAGGGCAGCGGCATCCAGGACGTCACCTTCTACCGAAACGGGGAGAAGCAGTACAGTTGGTCCGACGCCTACGGCTATAACCGCTGCATGGGCAGCTTCTACGCGGGGGACACGATCTGCCTGCGCTACCGCGCCAAGAGCGGCAAGACCGGCAGCGTTACGATCGGCGCGGCCAAGTTCGACACGATGCTGTTTGACGAGGCCTACAAAAAATTCTCCGAAAGCTCCATGATCCCTACCTTAATATCCGACACCCGGATCGAAGGCGCGGTCTACGTCCGGGAATCCGGCCTGCTCTATCTTTCCATCCCCAACGATCCGGGCTGGAACGCCACGGTGGATGGAGAAAAGGCGCGCATTTACGCGGTCGGAGATGCGATGATCGGGCTGCGGCTGGAACCGGGACTGCACAAGATCGCGCTGGAATTTGAAGCCCCCGGATTCTCCCTGGGCCTGAAAATCAGCGTCGTGTCCCTGGCGATCTTCCTGGCTTTTCTGATCGTCGCCCTGATCTCCCGCTTTACCCGCCCGCCCATCGTCAAGCTTCCGGTGCATCTGGCGGATCCCCGCCGGGACGATGAATTCCTGCAGCCGGACGCGCCTCCCGCCGCCGAACCGATCCCGCCCAAGCCGACGACGGATATGCCCGCCCTGGAGCTGAACCGCTCCCGGAGCGAGGCGGAGGCAGAGAAGCCCATCGAAGCGGAAGCGCCGGATACCGAGCTGCCCGAATCGGCTGACGCGGCTTACGCCCCTGCGGCGGTGCCTGCCGAAGCTGCATCGGACGAGCATCAGCCGCTGGCGACGACGGGTGTGTTCGACCCCTACGATTTCCCAGCGGAGCTCGAGAAGCCGGGCAGCTTCGAGACGCTTGCCTATCTGGACAAGCTGGACAGACTTCTGGAGGAAATTACGCCCCCGGAGGAGACGGAGGAAGCTGCTGCCGGCGATGAGGATAAAGCTGCTGCCGCCGACGATGAAAAATAATTCTTGACATTTCTACCGGAAACAGGCTATAATATACGCCGAATGAGCCTCAGGCTCCCAAATGACTCGCTGCGGCTGTTTACAGCTGTTGAGCATATTCTACCATTAGGAGGTGTAACCACATGCTGCGTACCTATCAGCCCAGAAAGCGTCACAGATCCAAAGTCCATGGCTTCAGAAAGAGAATGGCTACCGCCAACGGTCGGAAGGTCCTTGCCCGCCGCCGTGCGAAGGGCAGAGCCGTCATTTCCGCCTGATTGAATTGGAAAACGGCCAGGCAGTCCGTTGAATTGCCTTTGAAGTGTTCGGGGTGAACGGATGGAGATCTGTTCGCCCCGAAGCTTTATCTATCAGGCAACAGGCAAGAGGCAACAGGCAAGAGGAGAACGAGCGGTGTTCTCTGAACTCTACGGAAGCTATTACAAACAACAGCCACCCCTCCACCGCCTTGAGGC
>CAMKED010000050.1 GCA_946411475.1 uncultured Clostridia bacterium
AGCAGATACTCGTTAAAGGTGCGGGAGGGTTCCGAAATGAAGCTTGCCATAGTACTCTCCTTTTCAAACATCATATTTTCCGGCGCACGCAGTACGCCCCGATAATCAGAGGGTCTGGAAATAGCTTACCGCAGAGGTAAACAGATGGGATTCAAAGCTGCCGGGGACGTTCTTGTACAGGCCGCTGCCGATCCGCTCCGAGTGACCCATCTTGCCGAGCACTCTGCCGTCGGGAGAGGTGATGCCCTCCACGGCAAGGAAGGAGCCGTTGGGATTAAAGCGCAGGTCGGAGGTCGGAATCCCGTCGAGATCCACGTACTGCGTCGCAATCTGCCCATTCTGGATCAGCGCCTGAAGCTGTGCCTCCGAGGCAATGAAGCGGCCCTCGCCGTGAGAAATGGGGACGTTCACCACGTCGCCGACGCGCAGGCCGGAGAACCAGGGGGATTTGTCCGATACGATCCTGGTCCGCACGATGCGGGACTGGTGTCTGCCGATCGTGTTGAAGGTCAGCGTTGGGCTGTTTTCGTCCGTATCCACGATGCGGCCATAGGGCACAAGACCGAGCTTGATCAGGGCCTGGAAGCCGTTGCAAATGCCGAGCATCAGGCCGTCGCGGCGTTCCAGCAGCTCTGTCACCGCCTCGCGGATGGCCGCGTTGCGGAAGAAAGCCGTGATGAACTTGCCGCTGCCGTCCGGCTCGTCGCCGCCGGAGAAGCCGCCGGGGATAAACACGATCTGCGATTCTTTCAGCGCAGCCGCGAAGCGATCCACCGAGCGGCGAATGCCGTCGGCAGAGAGATTGTTGACGATCAGGATCTTCGGCTCTGCACCGGCGTCCTGAACCGCACGGGCACTGTCATATTCGCAGTTGGTGCCGGGGAAGACGGGAATCAGAACCTGGGGGCGGACACAGCGCACCGCAGGCGCGACGCGGCTTGTCGTCTCATAGGACAGCGCCGGATATTGATCGACCGGGCGTTCGAGGCCGGTGGGGTAAACCGATTCCAGGCAGCTTTCCCAGCGGCGGCAGAGCACATCGCCGTCCACGCGTTCCGTTCCGAAGCAGAACGCATTTTCCGCGGTCACGGTGCCGACCGTAACAACGTCTTCCAGGGGCTCGATCGATTCCACCAGGAAAGAGCCATACTGTTTTCTGCGCAGTTCGGAACGGTCAAATCCCTCCGAGAAGCGGAAGCCCAGCGCGTTTCCGAAAGCCATTTTGAGCACAGCCTCCAGCACACCGCCGGAGCCAAGGGCCCAGCAGGCGGAGACTTTCCCGGCCCGCTGCAGCGCGGTCAGGCGCTCAAACAACGCGAGCAGAGACGCGGGCTTGGGCAGTCCGTTTTCGTCCCGTTCCGGGGCAAGGAGATACACGGAGCTCCCGGCACGCTTGAATTCCGGAGAAAGGATATTCTTCGTTTGATCGGTCGTGACGGCAAAGCTGACAAGCGTGGGCGGTACGTCCAGCTTCTCGAAGCTGCCGCTCATGGAATCCTTGCCGCCGATGGCCGCGATGCCCAGGTCCATTTGGGCCCGGAATGCGCCGAGCAGCGCGGAGAACGGCTTGCCCCAGCGTTTGGGATCCCGGCCCGGCTTCTCAAAGTATTCCTGGAAGCTCAGATAGACGTCCCGGAAACTCGCGCCGGCAGCGACCAGCTTGGAGACGGAATCCACCACGGCCAGATAGGCCGCATGGTAGGGACTGCGCGAGGAGAGCCAGGGGTCAAAGCCGAAGGCCATCAGAGAGCAATCGTCGGTATGGCCGCGCTCCAAGGAGATCTTATGGACCATGGCCTGGATGGGCGTCAACTGTCGTTCTCCGCCGAAGGGCATCAGAACGGTACCGGCTCCGATGGAGGAATCGAAGCGTTCGGAAAGGCCGCGATGCGAGCAGAGGTTCAGATCGTCCGCCACCGCCTCGCAGGCTGCGCGGAAGCTGTCCACGGCAAGCTCAGGCTCCCGCTCCGGGCAGGCTGTTTCAATCGTGATATGCTTTTCCGCGCCGTTGGAATCGAGGAATTCTCTGGAAATATCGACAATCTTCCTGCCGTTCCAGTCCATGACCAGGCGCGGGGATTCGGTGACCACCGCAACCGTGCAGGCCTGCAGGTTTTCGTCCTGCGCCATGGACAGGAAGCGCTCCGCGTCCTCGGCCGCAACGACAACCGCCATACGCTCCTGGGACTCGGAGATTGCAAGCTCGGTGCCATCGAGGCCCTCGTACTTGCGGGGAACGGCGTTGAGGTCGATCCGCAGGCCGTCGGCCAGCTCTCCGATGGCGACGCTGACGCCGCCTGCGCCGAAGTCGTTGCAACGCTTGATCAATTTTGCGGCTTCGGGGTTGCGGAACAAACGCTGGAGCTTGCGCTCCTCTGGCGCATTGCCCTTCTGGACCTCCGCGCCGCAAGTCTCCACAGAGTGGGAGGTATGGGCCTTGGAGGAGCCGGTTGCGCCGCCGATGCCGTCGCGTCCCGTGCTGCCGCCGATCAGAATGACCACGTCGCCGGGAATGGGCCGCTCGCGACGGACGTTGGCCTGCGGCGCGGCTGCAATGACAGCGCCGATCTCCATACGCTTGGCGGCATAGCCGGGATGATAGAGCTCCTCGACCAGGCCGGTGGCGAGGCCGATCTGATTGCCGTAGGAAGAATAGCCTGCGGCGGCGGTCGTCACGAGCTTCCGCTGTGGAAGCTTGCCGGGGATCGTTTCGGAAACGGGAGCCTTCGGATTCGCGGCGCCGGTCACACGCATGGCCCCGTAGACGTAAGAACGGCCGGAAAGCGGATCGCGGATTGCGCCGCCGATGCAGGTCGCAGCGCCGCCGAAGGGCTCGATCTCGGTGGGATGATTATGCGTTTCGTTCTTGAACAGCAACAGCCAGGGCTCCTGCTTGCCGTCCACCTTCACGTTGATCTTCACGGTGCAGGCGTTGATCTCTTCGGATTCGTCCAACTTGTCCAGCCGTCCGGTCAGCTTCAGATAGCGGGCGGCAATGGTGGCAAGATCCATCAGGCAGGGCGGCTTTTTCCGGCCCAGACGCATCCGGAGCGCAATATAGTCCTCGTAGGTCTTCTGAATCTCAGCGTCGTCAAAGCTGGCCTGGTCAATGATCGTGTGGAAGGTCGTGTGGCGGCAGTGATCGGACCAATAGGTGTCGATCATTCGCAGCTCGGTGATCGTCGGGTCCCGGCCCTCGTCGCGGAAATAGCGCTGGCAGAAGGCCAGGTCGTCCTTGTCCATGGCAAGGCCGAGATCCCGGATCATGCTGACGAGCTCCTGCTCGGAACGGTCCCGGAAGCCCTCGAGGGTCTTGACCGTCGTGGGAATCTCATAGACCGTGTGAAGCGTCTCCGGCAGCGCCAGCGAGGCCTCTCGAGCCTCCACGGGGTTGATGACGTAGCGCTTGATCTTGGAAAGGTCCTCGTCTGTCAGAGAACCTGTCAACACGTAAACCTTCGCGGAGCGGATCAGAGGCCGCTCCGACTGGAACATAAGCTGCACGCACTGCGCGGCAGAATCCGCACGCTGATCGAACTGACCGGGCAGGAACTCCACTGCAAACACAGCGTCGGCAGCAGAAAAATCAGGCGTTTCGCAGGCAGTATCCACCTGGGGCTCCGAAAAAACCGTCGGAATGGCAGCGTCAAAGCGTTCCCGGCTGATTTCCTCCGCGTCGTAGCGGTTCAGGATCCGCAGACTACGGAGCTTGCGGACGCCGAGAAATTCGGTCAGCTCCCGATACAGCGCCTCCGCTTCCTGCGCGTAGTCTGCCTTCTTTTCGACAAAAATACGGTAAACCATTAGACCTCCTTCGCCGCAAGGGCCCTTGCGCCGATGTCCCGGCGATAGTAAGCGTTGTCAAATTGAACGTGCCGCACCGCCTCATAGGCCCGATCAAGGGCCTCCGGAAGATTCTTCCCCAGCGCAGTCACGCCGAGGACACGGCCGCCCGCGGTAAGAAGACAGCCGTCCTTCTCCTTTGCCCCGGCGATGTAGACCTCTGCATCCAGATCGGCGGGAATCGTAATGGGAAAGCCCTTTTCATAGGCGCCGGGATAGCCCATGGAGGCCATAATGACGCAGGCGGCAGAAGCGTCGGAAAAACGCACCGGGCATTCATCCAATCGCTCCTCGGTGACAGCCTGCATGACGGTGAGCAGATCGCTCTCCAACAGCGGCAGCACCACCTGGGTCTCCGGATCGCCGAAGCGGCAGTTGTACTCGATGACCTTTGGGCCGTCCTTAGTCAGCATCAGGCCGAAGTAGAGGCAGCCCTTGAAGGCTCTCCCCTCCTGCGCCATCGCACGGATGGTCGGCAGGAAGATCTCATCCATGCAGCGTTTCGCCACGTCGGGCGTATAGTACGGATTCGGCGCAACGGTGCCCATGCCGCCGGTGTTTGGACCGACGTCTCCGTCTCCCGCGCGCTTGTGGTCCATGGAGGAGACCATTGGGACGATCGTCTTTCCATCGGTAAAGGACAGGACGGAAATCTCCGGTCCTTCGAGAAATTCCTCGATCACGATCCGTTCGCCGCTCTTGCCGAAGCGTTTATCGGCCATCATGGAACGCACGGCATCCTCCGCTTCAGAAAGGGTCTGCGCGATAATCACGCCCTTGCCCAGTGCCAGACCGTCCGCCTTGATGACAGTCGGCATGGGTGCGGATTGCAGATAGGCCAGCGCCGCGTCGAGACGATCAAAGGTCTCATAGCGGGCCGTGGGGATGCCGTAGCGTTTCATCAGGTCTTTGGCAAAGACCTTGCTGGCTTCGATCACGGCGGCATTCTTCCTTGGCCCGAAGCATTTCACGCCGACGGCCTCCAAACGGTCCACCGCACCGAGGGCGAGCGGATCATCCGGGGCGACCACGGCATAGTCGATCTTGCGCTCCTGCGCGAAGGAAACGATCCCATCCAAATCCGTGGCGGCAATGGAGACGCAGACTGCATCCCGGGCAATGCCGCCGTTGCCGGGCAGGCAGTAGAGCTCCGTAATGGTTTTGTTCTCTTTCAGCTTTTTGACGATGGCGTGCTCGCGCCCGCCGCCGCCCACAACAAGTACTTTCATACGATCACCATTTTTCATTCGTGAATTGAACTTTTAAAAGCGCGCAGGAATTGAGAATTGAGCGGTGAGAATGCAGAATTGTCGGTGTTTTGCAGATTGTCATCTGCAAAATGGAATGAAATGCGACGACGCATATCATCATGTTTCATGCATCAATCCGTACGTTCGGGGTGTCGAGGGCGCCACCCCCTACGAGCAAGTTCTCTCCCGTCTTTTTCCAAAGTTTTTCAAATGCTGATGTATCTATTCAGTCGCACCTGCTCCGTAGTGGCCGCGCACCTGCGCGGCCATGGCGCGGATTGCTGTTTCGGGGCTTTCTGGCCGCGCAGGTGCGCGGCCACTACGACCCTACTGAACAGATACATGCTAATTTGAAAACACATTCATTTTCAACTTTCAATTCTCAATTTTCAACTGTTAATGGTGGAACAGACGCATGCCGGTAAAGGCCATGACCAGATCGTGCCGGTTGCAGCAGTCGATCACAGCGTCGTCCCGGATGGAGCCGCCGGGCTCGGCGATATAGCGCACGCCGGAGCGAACGGCACGCTCGATATTGTCAAAGAACGGGAAGAAAGCGTCAGAGCCCAGGGCCACGTCCTGCACGGTGTTGAGCCAGGCCCGCTGTTCTTCGCGGGTGAAGGGCTCCGGTTGGCGGGTGAAATAGCGCTGCCAAACGCCGTCGGCGCAGACGTCTTCTTCATTCTGATTGATGTAGCCGTCAATGACGTTGTCACGATCCGGGCGGCCCAAATCGGCACGGAAGGGCAAATTCAGGACCTTGTCAGACTGACGCAGGAACCAGGTATCCGCCTTGGAGCCGGCCAGACGGGTGCAGTGGATGCGGGACTGCTGGCCCGCGCCGACGCCGATGGCCTGTCCGTCCACGGAAAAGCAGACGGAGTTGGACTGGGTATATTTCAGGGTAATCAGCGAAACGATCAGGTCGCGGGCAGCGCTCTCGGGGAGATTCTTGTTCGCCGTGACGAGATTGTTCAGCAGATCCCGGTCGATTTTGAAGTTATTTCTGCCCTGTTCAAAGGTGACGCCGAAAACCTGCTTCTTTTCCTGGACGGCGGGCACATAGGCAGGGTCGATCTTAACCACGTTGTAGCCGCCCTTGCGCTTGGTTTTCAGGATCTCAAGGGCCTCCGGGGTATAGCCCGGCGCGATGACGCCGTCGGAGACCTCGCGCTTGATCAGGGAAGCCGTCATGGCGTCACATTCATCGGAGAGGGCGACCCAGTCACCGAAGGAGCACATCCGGTCCGTGCCGCGGGCTCTGGCGTAGGCGCAGGCCAGAGGGTTCTCATCCAAGCCGGGGACGTCGTCCACGAAGCAGGCCTTTTTCAGGCGTTCGTTCAGAGGAAGGCCGACGGCGGCGGAGGTCGGGCTGACGTGCTTGAAGGAAGCTGCAGCGGGAAGGCCGAGCGCTTCCTTGAGCTCCTTGACAAGCTGCCAGGAATTCAGCGCGTCGAGAAAGTTGATGTAGCCGGGACGGCCGTTCAGAATCTCCACAGGGAGCTCAGAGCCGTCCTCCATATAGATCTTGGCAGGCTTTTGGTTGGGGTTGCAGCCATATTTCAATTCGTAGTCTTTCATTTCAAATCCCCTCACTTATTCTTGTTGATCAGTCGTTCCGTCATTTCCTTCGTACTCAGGTCGATGAAGCGAACGTACAGAGAGATTTTATTGTCCGCGTCCAGGTTCTCCCAGAGTTCCTTGGTAAACGCGTCAATGTCGCTGCCGAGACGGATGCGCTCGGGCTCGCCCTGGAACGTGGGGATGGGGCTGCCGTCGCAGACGTAGGTGTGAATGAAATGCCCCAGACCGGGCTTGGCAGGATAGGAGAAGGTATAGCGGGCACAGTCGCTGCCGACCGCGTCGATGCTCTTGAGAATGCTCATCTCATAGCAGGGACGCTCCGCGTCCAAAGTCAGCATGCCGCTGATTCTGGGCGTGAAATTGGGCTCGTCCGGTTCAAAGCAGCGGGATTCGAGCGCAGCGGAGAAGGTTTTTCCGGCGGCAAGGCCCTCGTAGACCGTATCGGTCTGGTTGCCGTTGGTGACGATCAGGCGGTTTTTAAACTGCCTGATGGCGGCGTAGATAATCAGGCTGGGATCCACGACCTTGGACGCGTCGAATGGCTCGGTAAAGACTTCGCCGTTTTTGACGGTAAACACGCGGTTCCGGGAGTTGGCGCTGCGGCCCATAATGAAATAAGCGGCGACGGCCTTTTTACCGTCCTCGGTAAGGCCCAGGACAATGCCGCGGCCCACGTAGGAATTGCCCTTCAAAATCGCGGAAATCGGAAGATTTTCATAGATATTCATACGCTTCTCCTTATTTTGTAATGATCTGTCAGAGGTATCTGTTCAGTATGGTCGTAGTGGCCGCGCACCTGCGCGGCCATAAAGCCCCGAAACAGCAATCCGCGCCATGGCCGCGCAGGTGCGCGGCCACTACGGAGCAGGTGCGACTGAACAGATACTGTCAGAGATGATATTCAGGAATTGGCGATCTGTTCGATCGCCTGCGGCAGCAGGATCCATTCGGCCTGCTCCATGACACGGCGCTGGAGCGTCTGCGGGGTATCTCCCGGGAGGACGGAAACCGCCTTTTGCAGCAGGATCTCTCCCCCGTCCGGGATCTCGTTGACGTAGTGGACCGTCGCGCCGGTGACCTTGACGCCCCGCTCCAGCGCGGCTTCATGCACGCGCAGGCCGTAAAAGCCCTTACCACAGAAGGCAGGGATCAGGGAGGGGTGGACGTTGATGATCTTCCCCGCAAAACGGCGGGTAAAGTTGGAAGACAGGATGGTCAAAAAACCGGCCAGAACGATCAGATCCACGCGGGAATCACAAAGGGCCTTCGTCAGCGCAGCCTCGAAGGCCTCCTGCCCGCCGAGCTCCTTTTTGGAGATCGTCAGCGCAGGGATGGCAGCCAGCCGGGCCCGCTCCAAAGCGTACGCGCCCGGCTGACTGGACACCACAAGCACGATTTCCGCGTGTTTAATCACGGTGCCTCTTGCGTCGAGAATGGCCTGGAGATTGGTGCCGCCGCCGGAAACCAGGACGGCAACCCGAAGCTTCTCCGGCCGGTTCAGCATAGCTCGATCCTCCGCTCGCCGGAGACGATCTCGCCCAGCTCGTAGGCATTTTCTCCTTGGTCGTGCAGGATGGAAAGCGCAGTCTGCGCATCCGCAGGCGAGACGACCAGGCACATGCCGACGCCCATATTGAAGGTGTTGAACATATCCCGTCTGGAGATCTTCCCGGTCTCGGCAATCAGATCGAAGATGGGCAGGACGCGCACGTCAGCCTCCCGGATCTTAGCGCACAGACCCTCGGGGATCATACGGGGGATATTCTCATAGAAGCCGCCGCCGGTGATATGGCTGACGCCCTTGACGCGGACGCGGTCCATCACGGCCAGAACGGGCTTGACGTAGATCTTGGTCGGCGTGAGCAGCGTCTCGCCCAGAGAGCGGCCGCCCAGCGCAGCCACGGGAGAAGTCAGGTCCGCGTGTTCCACGTCGAAGACCTTGCGAACCAGGGAGAAGCCGTTGGAGTGGACGCCGCTGGAGGGCAGGGCGATCAGCACGTCGCCGGGCTTCATCTCGGCATTGTTCAGGATCTTGGTTTTTTCCACCGCGCCGACGGAGAAGCCGGCAAGGTCGTATTCGTCCACGGGATAGAAGCCGGGCATTTCGGCGGTCTCGCCGCCGATCAGCGCGCTGCCGGCCTGGACGCAGCCGTCGCAGACACCCTTCACGATCTGCTCGATGCGCTCCGGGACGTTCTTGCCGCAGGCGATGTAATCGAGGAAGAAGAGCGGCTTTGCGCCGCAGCAGATCACGTCGTTGACACACATGGCGACGCAGTCGATGCCGACAGTGTCGTGCCGGTCCATCAAAAACGCGAGTTTCAGCTTGGTGCCGACGCCGTCGGTGCCGGAAACCAGAACGGGATGCTGCATTCCGGTCAGATCCAGCTCGAACAGGCCGCCGAAGCCGCCCACATCGGAACAGACGCCGGCGGTCATGGTGGCGGCAATATGACGCTTCATCAGTTCAACGGCCCGATAGCCGGCGGTAATGTCCACGCCGGCCGCTGCGTAGGCCTCAGATTTGGAGAACTCATTCATGGCATTATTCCTTTCCGTTCCAACAATAGGTGCAAAGCTCACAGGCAGGCAGCCCGATGGCCTCGATCACGCCGTCCAGAGACTGGAAATCCAGAGAGGAGAAATGGAAGCGCTCGCAGATCGCGGCGCGAAGCGCCTTTCCGCGTTCCGTTTCCCCATCGGAGTATTCCTCCAGATGCTTGAATCCCTCTTCCCCTTCCAGCTCCAGAATGACCCGGCGGGCAATCAGCTCCATCTCGGAGCTGGCCCGGGAAAAGTTCAGGTACTTGCAGCCGAACATAATGGGCGGGCAGGCAGAGCGCATGTGGACGGATCTTGCGCCGTTCTCATAGAGAAATTCCACGGTCTCGCGAAGCTGCGTGCCGCGCACGATCGAATCATCCACAAACAGGAGATCCTTGTCCTTGATCAGTTCCTTTACGGGGATCTGTTTCATTTTGGCGATCTTATCGCGGTCCACCTGCGTGGGCGGCATAAAGCTTCTGGCCCAGGTGGGGGTGTACTTGATGAAGGCGCGGGCAAAATGCTTGCCGCTCTCGTTGGCGTAGCCGATGGCGTGGGGCGTGCCGGAATCCGGGACACCGCCCACGTAGTCGATGCTGAGATCCCCGCGTTCCCGATCCGCACGGGCCAGGATCGCGCCGTTGCGGTAGCGCATGGCTTCCACGTTTACGCCCTCATAGGTCGAGGTCGGATAGCCGTAATAGCTCCAGAGGAAGGAGCAGATCCGTTTTTCCTTGCCCGGAGGGGAAAGCTGCTTCAGACCGTCGGCAGTCATGGAGACGATCTCGCCGGGTCCGAGCTCCTTTTCAAATGTGAATCCGAGCTTTTCATAGGCGAAGGATTCCATGCTGACCGCATAGCCGTCCTCGCGCTTGCCGATCGTGACGGGGAGCCTGCCGTAGCGGTCCCGCGCGGCGATCAGGGTTCCGTCCTCTTCCAGGATCAGGATGGAGGCAGTGCCCACGATGGACTTCTGCGCAAAGCGAATGCCCTCAGTAAAGCTGGTCTTCTGGTCGATCAAAGCCGCGATCAGCTCCACGACGTTGACCTCGCCGCCGGTCTTGGCGTCGAAATGACCGTGGGAGAAGTCCAGATACTGGTCGATCAGTTCGTCCGCGTTGTTGATGCGGCCGATGATGCAAATCGCGTAAGTCCCGTGGTTGGAGCGAATCAGCAGGGGCTGCGGTTCGGCGTCGCTGATGCAGCCGATGGCCGAGCTTCCCTTCATCTCGTCAAAGATGGTCTCAAAACGCGTGCGGAAGGGTGCGTTCTCAATGTTATGGATCTTTCGCTGCAAGCCGATCTCCGGGTCCCAGGCCGCCATACCGGCCCGGCGGGTGCCCAGGTGGGAATGATAGTCCGTACCGAAAAACACGTCGGCCATGCAGTCATTGCGGGACGTGATCCCGAAAAAGCCTCCCATAAGAGGACCTCCTGAAAAACGTAATTATTTCGCGAAGAAGAGCTTGGACAGCGTCATGGGATCAATATACTTGCCGTCCTTGTAGACGCGCATATTGCCGGAAGCGATCTCGTCGATCAGCATGACCTTGCCGTCCTTGTCGTAGCCGAACTCAAACTTGATGTCGTAGAGCACCATGCCCTTGGAGGCCATATCGTCGGCGACGATCTTGGTGATCTTCTGGGTCATAGCCTTGATATCGTCGTACTGCTCGGCAGTCATGACGCCCAGAACCACGAGGCCGTCCTTGGTGACCAGGGGATCGCCCTTGGCGTCGTTCTTGAAGGTCATTTCCACGTAGGCAGGCAGATCGGCGCCCTCAGCGACATACTCGCCGTAGCGGCGGAAGAAGCTGCCGACAGCCTTGTAACGGCAGATGACTTCCAGACCCTTGCCGAAAACCTTCGCGGGAAGAACCTCCATAGTGGTATCCTGCAGATTGGCGGAGACATAGTGCGTCCGGATGCCGGCCGCGTTGATCTTCTCGAAGAAATAGATGGACATGCGCAGGTTCACGTCGCCCACGCCGTCGATGGTCAGGCCGACAGAGTTCTCGCCCGGATCGAAGACGCCGTCCTTGCCGGTGCAGTCATCCTTGAATTTCAGGAGGTAGTTTCCGTTTTCGAGGGCGTAAACGTTCTTGGTCTTTCCGGTGTAAACGAGCTTGTTTTCCATGGTTCAGTCTCCTTCTTTTCGATTGATTGGTTGATTTGAATAGGAAAAGCCCGGTTTGCGCACGCGTACTCAGACAGCGCAGAAACCGGGCAAATCGACAGATTCAGGGCATGCGGGCACTACACCCGCGCGTACAAGCGGAGTAAGACCCTCGCGTCGGAAGCCGGGGTGGTTGAACGCAAAGCAAGCAGCCATAAAGCGTACCTCTCAGATTCTTTCGTGGAGGACCCGGATCGCGTCGCATACGGAAGCGGCAGGGTCTCGTCTCAACGCACTTGTATCGAACGACATCACTTTACCACATCTTCCCTGTTTCGTCAATCCATGAACGGCTTCCGAATCGAAATTTGTGAAATCCGTCCGTTTCTATCCGGACTTGCGGAAGAAAAGCAGGGCAATTTGACAATTCGAACAATTGATATTCTTTCAAATATTTGATATAATCAAACAAAGATTTTATTACCGTCCAATCAACGCCTGCACGGAGAATATTTATGGAGATTATACTGTATTTCGGAGACGTCGGAGAACTGCATGATCCGGCTCTGTTTCAAGCGCTGTACCGGTCCGTTTCTGGGTCGCGGCGCGAGAAGATCGACCGCCTTCGCTCGGAAAAAGGCAGGCTTCTTTCGCTGGGCGCAGGTGCGCTCCTGGAAGCTGCGCTCGCCGAATGCGGCGTTTCTTCCCCGCGCTTTGAAGCGGATGAAAACGGAAAGCCTTTTCTTCCGGATCGGGACGATCTCTTTTTCAATCTCTCTCATTCCGGCTCGAAGGTCTTCTGTGCCGTCTCTGACCGGGCCGTCGGTTGCGACGTGGAGCAGATCCGTCCGGCAAAGCTCAGGATCGCGCGCCGTTTTTTTTGCGAGGAAGAATACCGGGCGCTGCTTGCCTGTGCGGACGAGGCTGCCAGAGACCGGCTGTTCTATCGCTATTGGACCTTGAAGGAGTGCTTTTTGAAGGCAACCGGCTTTGGCCTCTCGCTTCCGATGAACCGCTTTTGCTTTTTGCTGGACGGAGACAGCATTTCGATCCGGCAAAGTGTGGACGAGAGGCCGTATGCGTTTCGCACGTTTTACGTCGACGGCTATCAATTCGCCGTGTGCAGCGCGGAGCGCACGCTGAACGGCGTCCGTCTGAGTACCCGAAGCTTCCGGGAGCTGGCCCTCGGCGTATAACAAAAATCTTCTTTGACGGAAACGAGCCCTGCGGCGCTGCCGCAAGGCTCGTTTCCGATCAGATCTCCCTGCGGCCCTCCAGCGCGCGCAGCAGCGTGACCTCATCGGCGTATTCGAGTTGACTGCCCACAGGGATCCCGTAGGCAAGGCGCGTGACCTTGACCTCCATGGGCCGGAGCAGGCGGGAGAGGTACATTGCCGTCGCTTCGCCCTCGGTATCGGGATTCGTGGCCATAATGACCTCGCGGACGCCGCCCCGGGCGACGCGGGCCAGGAGTTCCCGGATGCGAATATCGTCCGGGCCGACGTGATTGAGCGGGGAGATCACACCGTGCAGCACGTGATAGACCCCGTCGTATTCCCTGGCCCGCTCCATGGCGATCACGTCCCGGGGCTCCGCGACCACGCAGATCACGCCTTGGTCGCGCCGCTCGTCGGAGCAGATGGCGCAGCGCTCGCCGTCGGTGAGATTCTGGCAGATCGGGCAGGTATGTACCGTCTGCTTGGCCTCCACGATGGCACGGGCAAAGTCAGCCGCCTCCTCATCAGGCAGGCTAAGAACGTGAAAAGCCAACCGCTGGGCCGTCTTTCCTCCGATCCCGGGCAGCTTCGCAAAGGCCTCCGTCAGCCGCTCCAGCGCGGCAGGAAAATATCGCTGCATCAGAACAGTCCGCCCAGGCTGCCCAGGTTCAGGGAACCGGTGAGCTTGCTCATGCTGGCGCTGGCTTCCTCCTCCGCCTTCCGCATCGCCTCGTTGACCGCCGCGATGATCATATCCTGCAGCATTTCC
>CAMKED010000051.1 GCA_946411475.1 uncultured Clostridia bacterium
GAAGTATAGCACGCCGCGCCGCGTCTGTCAAGCGAAAATCCGGACATTTCGTATAATTATCACAATCTGCAAAAAATCGTTGCCAATTAGAAATGAAAGCGATATAATAAACCATACAGAAACAGAAATCAGAGGTGAGCTCTATGAAACGCGAAAGCGGTATTCTTTTGCACATTTCCTCTCTGCCCACCCCCTACGGCATCGGCACTCTGGGCAAGGAGGCCTTCCGGTTCGCGGATTTTTTAAAGGACGCGGGCCAGCGCTATTGGCAGATTCTTCCCATCGGTCCCACCAGCTACGGAGACAGCCCCTATCAGAGCTGCTCGATCTATGCCGGTAATCCCTACTTTGTGGACCTCGACGCCCTGCTTGAAGACGGTCTTCTGGAGCCCAGAGATTTGGAAGGCGCCTTCTGGGGGGAGCCCGGCCGGGTAGACTACGCTGCGCTCTACTACTACCGCCTGCCTCTGCTCGAACGGGCCTATGCCCACGGCAAGGAGCTTCGCAAAGCAGCGTTCGCTGCGTTCCGCGCGGCCAATCCCTGGGTGGAGGACTACGCCCTGTTCATGGCGCTCAAGCGGAAGTTCGGCATGCTGCCCTGGAACCAGTGGCCCGAAAAGGCCGCAGCCCGCGACCCGGACGCTTTGGCCCGCTACCGCGAGGAGCTGAAAGAGGATATCTCCTGCTGCGCCTTTACCCAGTACCTCTTCTATGAGCAGTGGGACAAATTAGCGGCGCATGCCAAGGCGCAGGGGATCAAGATCATCGGCGATATTCCCATCTACGTGACGATGGATTCCTGCGACGTCTGGATGAATCCCTCGCTCTTCCAGCTCGACGCTTCCCGCTGCCCGACCCGCGTGGCAGGCTGCCCGCCCGACGGCTTCTCCGAGGACGGTCAGCTCTGGGGCAACCCGCTCTACGACTGGCCGAAACACGAGGAGACCGGCTTCGCCTGGTGGGTGGAGCGCGTGCGCGCCGCCGCCCGCTTCTTTGACGTGGTCCGCATCGACCATTTCCGCGGTCTGGAAAGCTACTGGTCCGTGCCCTTCGGCGATGAGACCGCCCGCAACGGCAAGTGGGTCAAGGGCCCAGGCATGAAGCTGGTCAGCGCCCTGCGCGACGGCGTCCCCGGAGTGGACTTCATTGCCGAGGACCTGGGCTACCAGACCCCCGAGGTAGAGCAGTTGCTCAAGGACTCCGGCTTCCCCGGCATGAAGGTGCTGGAATTCGGCTTCTACGGTGAGAACGGCGACTATCTGCCCCACAACCACGTGGTCAACTGCGTCTGCTACACCGGCACCCACGACAACCTGACCCTGGCCCAATGGCTGGCCACGGAATCCGAAGAGACCGTCGGCAAGGCCGTGAAGTACCTCGGCCTCAACGAGACCGAGGGCTACTGCCGGGGTATGATCCGCGGCGGCATGAGCTCCGTTGCCCGGATCTTCGTGGCCCAGCTCCAGGACTGGCTGGAGCTCGGCGCAGAGGCCAGGATGAACGCCCCCGGCGAGCTCAGCACCGGCAACTGGAGCTGGCGTCTGACGGAGCTGCCCGACGACGAACTCGCCGCCGAAATCTTGGAAATGACCCAACGCTATGCAAGAACAGGAGAACCGACCCATGCATGACAAACTGACCAAGCAGGACATCGAACTGATGGAAAAGGAGCTGGAGGACCGCCGTCTGAACATCCGCCCTCAAATCATGGAAGAGGTCAAGCGGACCCGGGCCTTCGGCGACCTCAGCGAAAACTACGAATACAAGGCGGCCAAGGACGCCCAGCGCAAGAACGATTCGAGAATGCGCTACCTGGAAAACATGATCAAAACCGCGAAGATCATCGACGAAAGCAAGGGCCGCCCCGGCGGGATCAAGCTCTACGACCGCGTGACCCTCTGGCTGCCCGAGGACGAGGAAGAAATGGTGATCCAGGTGGTCTCCACGGTCCGCACCAATCCCGACAAGGGCCTGGTCTCCCTCGAATCTCCTCTCGGCAAGGCCGTCCTCGGTGCAAAGCTGGGCGACGTGCTGAGCATCCGCGTCAATGAAAGCTATTCCTATGACGCGGAGGTCAAAGCCATCGAGGAAGCGCAGGACGACGGAACGGCGCCGCTATTGCCATATTGACAGATGACAGGCCACAGGTAAAAGGTGAGAGGTAATGGTTAACAGGTAAACGGCGCGCAAAGAAAAGAGGCTGTCTCATTAAGAGGCAGCCCCTTTTGCTTACAGCCCGTAGATCTCCGTGAATTTCTTCTCCAGGTAATCCGTGAAATACGTCGGGTCGAAGGGCTCGCCCAGGGCCCGCTCCAGCAGTTCCATAGGATCATAGAGGCTGCCGAACTTCCAGATATGCTCCTCCAGCCAGCCGGTAACGGGGCTGAGGTCGCCGGAACGGATCGCGCCATCCACATCCACGGTCTGGCGCATCTTTGCCAACATTTGAGCGCCGTAGGCGGAGCCCAGCGCGTAGGAGGGGAAGTAGCCCACGTTGCCGTCGCTCCAATGGCTGTCCTGCAGGACGCCCTGCTTATCGTCCGGTACGTCGATGCCCAGGTATTCCTTGTACTTGGCGTTCCAGATCTTCGGCAGATCCTCCGCGGCGAAGGAGCCGTCAAAGAGGCCCTTCTCGATCTCGTAGCGGACCAGCACATGCAGGGCGTAGGTCAGCTCGTCGGCTTCGGTACGGATCAGGCTGGGCTCCGCCTTGTTCACGGCCAGGTACATCTGCTCCGCCGTGACGCCTTTGAGCTGCTCGGGGAAGAGCTCCTGCATTTTGGGGAAGATCAGCTCGATGAAGGCGCGGCTGCGGCCGATGATGTTCTCCATGAAGCGGGACTGGCTCTCATGGATGGACATGGACACGCCGCCGGAGAGAACGGTGCCCTCCAACTCGTCGGCAGAGTGGAGCTCATACAAAGCGTGGCCGCCCTCATGGATCACGGAGTACATGGAATAGATCGGGGTTTCCTCATGATAATGCGTGGTGATGCGCACGTCCTTCTTGTTGAAATTGGTGGTGAAGGGGTGCTCGGTCTCGCCGATGGAGCAGCGCTTGCGGTCAATGGTCAGGACCTCCATCAGATAGTCGGAGAACTTCCGCTGCGCCTCCGTGGGATAGGTCTTTCCCCAGATAAAGCTGTCGTCCACCTGGGGCTTGGTCATGACCTTTTTCAGCAGCGGTACGATCCGCTCCTTCAACGCGCTGAAAAAGGCGTCCGTCTTCTCCATCGTGAGGCCGCGCTCGTAACGGCCAAGCTGGGTGTCATAGGGTGCCTGGTCCGGCTTGTAGTACCGGTCGAAGCGGACGCTGGTGGCGAAGATATCCCTGACGTAGGGCGCAAAGGAGGCAAAATCGCTGTCCTGCTTGGCCTTGTGCCAGACGGCGCCCGCCTCGTTCAGCAGCTCGACATAGGCGACGTATTCCTCCTTTGGAATGGCGGCGGTGAACTCGTTCTCGCGCAGGAAGACCTCGATCTCCCGGCGATCCTGGGCATTCAGCTCGTCCTTGTGTTCGTTCAGGTACTTGGCAGCCTCCAGCAGCTCTGCGCCGGTCTCGATTTCATAAGCGCAGCCGGAGAGATACGCCAGCGTCTTGCCGCGCCCCTCTGCGGATTCAGCCGGGGCGGCAGTGGCGCCGTCATAGTGCAGCACGCCCATCGCGTGCCCGTAGGCATGCAGTTGTTCCATTTTTTCACGGTAGATTTTCAGGGCTTCCTGGGTGGTCATAGGTGGACTCCTTTCTTGTTTCGGAAGTAATCAATATTGCATCATTGGATTTGCTGTACAGACACGCAATTGACAGGGGGCAGTTGACAATCAGAGGTATCCCTTCGGGATGAATAATAGTTCAAACGGAAATTTGAACTATACCTTCAATTGTCACCTGTCAATTTCTCAAACTCGCAGGCGGTCTGTGCTGCGAGGCGAGCGTTGTTGTAAACCAGTTGAATATTGGAGGCCAAGCTGTCGCCGCCGGTCAGGTCCTTGACCTTGGCCAGCAGGTAGGGCGTGGTCGCCTTGCCCTTGATGCCGTCCTTCACGGACTGGGCGATTGCCTCGTCGATGGCCTTGTTGATGACGTCAAAGTTCATCGCGTACTGCTCCGGGATGGGATTCGTCACCAAAATGCCGCCCTTGAGCCCCAGGTCCCGCTGGACCTTGAAGACTTTTGCCAGCTCTTTGGGGCTGTCGATCCGGTAATCCACCTCGAAGCCGCTGCGGCGGGTATAGAAGGCAGGCAGCTCCTTGGTCTGATAGCCCAGCACAGGCACGCCGTGCGTCTCCAGGTATTCCAGGGTCAGCCCCAGATCAAGAATGGATTTCGCGCCGGCGCAAACGACCATGACCGGCGTATTGGCCAGTTCTTCCAGGTCGGCAGAAATGTCCATGGTGGTCTCGGCGCCGCGATGTACGCCGCCGATACCGCCGGTGGCAAAGATCTGAATGCCCGCCATGTGCGCGATCATCATGGTGGTGGTAACGGTCGTGGCCCCGTCAAGCCCCTTGGCAACAATAACCGGCAGATCCCGGCGGCTGGCCTTGGTCACGGCCTGGCCCGTCTTGCCGAGGTATTCGATTTCCTCCGGCGTCAGACCGGCTTTGAGCCGTCCGCCGAGAATGGCGATGGTCGCCGGAACAGCTCCGTTGTCCCGGATGACCTTCTCCACGTTCAGCGCCGTTTCGACGTTCTGCGGGTAGGGCATGCCGTGAGAAATGATGGTAGATTCCAGCGCCACCACCGGCTTCCCGGCGGCAACCGCCGCCGCAACCTCGGGGTTAACGTCCAAATAGCAGTTCAGATTCATCATGAGAACCTCCTTCTTGTTGTTGATGAAGTATCACCTTGCGGCGATATGAAGTATTCCTTGCGGAATATGAAGTATCTCCTTCGGAGATATGAAGTATGTGCTTCGCACATATTACGGTATCTGTTTATTCTGCGAATAAACAGATGAAAAGAAAGGGCTTGAAAAGTGGGGAAAGCTTTCCCGTTGTGTCAAATATGGCGCAGCCGTACTTCATAAGCGCAGCGTCTTCATATGCGAAGCATACTTCATATCCGCGTCAGCGGGTACTTCATCATGCAAATGAGAAAGCTTTCCCGTTGTGTCAAATATGGCGCGGCCATACTTCATAAGCGCAGCGTCTTCATATGCGAAGCATACTTCATACCCGCGTCAGCGGGTACTTCATCATGCAAATGAGAAAGCTTTCCCGTTGTGTCAAATATGGCGCGGCCATACTTCATAAGCGCAGCGTCTTCATATGCGAAGCATACTTCATACCCGCGTCAGCGGGTACTTCATCATGCAAATGAGAAAGCTTTCCCACTGTGTCAAATATGGCGCAGCCATACTTCATAAGCGAAGCGCCTTCATATGGCGAAGCCATACTTCATATTTGCGCAAGCAAATACTTCATAGCGAAGCGCGGCGTTGCGCCGCGCGCAGCGACAGTGCCGGGTTGATGGTCTCCTCGCCCTCCACGGCAATGGCGCTGCACGCAAGGGCAAAGCGGGCGGCGGCTTCCATTGGCAGACCGTCCAAAAATGCGCGGATCAGACCCGCCATCATTGCGTCGCCGCCGCCGCTGGCGTTGATCAGCTTCGTTTCCGGGCAGGGGATCCGGCAGCGCTCCGTATCCCAAGCGCAATAGACGCCTTCGCTGCCCAGAGAGATGCAGACCCGCCGCAGTCCCGTCGCAAGCAGCCTGGCGGCAGCCAGCTCCAGCGTCCGGCCGTCCGTAACGGGCACGCCGGAGAGGCGCTCCGCCTCGATGCGGTTGGGTTTCAGCAGAAAGAGCCGTCCCAGGATCGGCCGCAGCTTTTCGGCCTTCGTCACCGAGACCGGGTCGGCAAAGATCGGCGCGGTACAGTGTTCCCCGAGCCAGGCCAGGGCCGCAGCGTCAAGATTCGTGTCCACCGCCACGGCGGCCGCTCCGTTCAGCACTTCGCTCTGTTCCGCCAGATAGGCAGGGGTGATATGCCGCGCCAGGGCGTCGTCACAAATCGCCAGCTCCATATCCCCCTCCGGGCCCTCGATGGCAAGGTAGGTGGAGCTCGTGCCGCCGGGGACGCGGAGTGCATGGCGCAGGTCGATACCGAGCCGCGCACAGTCTTCCTCCACACGGCCGGCATAGAAATCGTCGCCAAGCGCGGTAAGCATGCGCACCGGGCAGCCGAGCAGACGCAGGTTGTGCGCGATGTTCCGCCCGACGCCGCCCATGGAGAGCTTGACCGTGCCGGGATTGGAGTCCCGCCCGATCAGCGGCGCGGCAGATTTTCCGCAAATATCGATATTGATCCCGCCGACAACGGCGACGTAAGGCTCCATCGCGAACACCCCCAAGCCTTATTGTAACACGTTTTCGAAAAAATAGCAACGGTCACAACTGAAGTATTTGTTGCACAAATATGAAGTATGGCTGCGCCATATGAAGACGCTTCGCTTATGAAGTACGGCTGCGCCGTATTTGACGCGGCGGGATGGAATCCTCACAGCGGGAAGGCATCCTCGTTGCAACTTCAATCCTTTTTCATCTTTTTATTTGCAGAATAAATAGACACCACAATATGTGCGAAGCGCATACTTCATTTCTCCGCAGGAGATACTTCATATTCGCGTCAGCGGATACTTCATATGCCGCAAGGCATACTTCATTTCAATAAGCCCTCTGCTATCCTTTACGAAAATCCTTGCATCTTCCTTCAGATTGTGCTATCATGGATTGTCAGGAATCTATTGGGGGTGTGGATATGGATGCGCTTTTGGGCAATGCACGGCTGAGATCCGCCCTCGCAGCGGCCTTCGCGTCCGACCGGCTCTCTCACTGTTATCTGCTGGCAGGGCCGGAGGGCAGCGGCAAGCACACCCTCGCCCGCATCCTGGCCGCCGCCATGGAGTGTACCGCAGGAGGCAAGCGGCCCTGCGGGGTCTGCCTGCAATGCCGTAAGGTTCTGGACAACGTCCACCCCGACGTGATCACCGTGGACGACCCGGCGAAGAAAACCGTCACCGTGGAGCTGATTCGCAATGCCCGGGCGGACGTCTACATCAAGCCCAACGAGGGCAGGCGGAAGGTCTACGTCATTCCCCGGGCGATGGACATGAATCCCGCCGCGCAGAATGCCCTGCTGAAGGTGATCGAGGAGCCGCCGGACTACGCGGCCTTCCTCCTGCTGACCGACGGCGCAGAACGGTTGCTTCCCACGATCCGGTCCCGCTCCGTTACCCTGCATCTCGCGCCGCTGACCGAGGCAGAGGGGCTGGACGCGCTGGCAAAGCGCTGCCCCGACAAAGACGCCGCCGCCCGCGCGGCAGCCTGGGCCCGTTCGGAGGGCTGGCTGGGCCAGGCGCTCCGACTGTTGGAGGAAGGGGAGAGCCTCGCGCCGGAAACCCAGCGTTTTGCCGCCTGCTTTGCTCGTCGGGACAAGCTGGGGCTCACGGAGCTGTTGGTCCCGCTGGAACGGCAGAAGCGCGAGCAGCTCGTTCCTCTTTTGCAGCAATGGATCGAGCTTTTGAGCCAGGCGCTGGCCGTTCGCGCCGGGCAGCTCGGACGCTGGGAAGCTGCGGAACGCATCGGCCGGAGCCGCACCTCCGCCGAGAGCCTGAAAGCCCTGCGGAGCTTACAGCGGGCCGCGGAGCTGTTGAACGGCAACGTCAGCCCCGGCGCCGTCTGCGGCGCGCTGCAGGTCTGGCTGGACGAATAAATTCATTTCATAGGGGCGGTCATTGGCCGCCCGCAACACGCACGCACCCACCTGTAGGGGCGGTCATTGGCCGCCCGCAACACGCATGAAACTATAAAGTATTGGAGCTACGCATGGAATACGAAAACGACAACTTGCAGGAGCAGGCCGCTCCTGCGCAAGAAACTACCGTACAAACGGTTCACACGGCGCTGACTGCCGTTCCGGCCAAAAAAACAGCGCCGCGGCTGGACGCGCAGGCCGAAACGCCCTCCGTGACCGCTGCGCCCCCCGCGGCGGATCCCGACGAACGCGTCCCCGTCTGCGACGTGCAGTTCCGTCCCGGCAGCAAGATCTATTTCTTTGACCCGGGCGAGCTGAATCTGAAAAACGGCGACCACGTCATCCTGGACACCGCCCGCGGCGCGGAATACGGCTACTGCATCATCGGCAATCATCGGATCGCCCGCCGCGAGCTGGTTCAGCCTCTGCGCCGCGTGCTCCGCATCGCCACGCCGACCGACGAAAAGGTCCGCGCCGAAAATGAAAAACGGGAGAAGGACGCCTATGCCTTCTGCCTGCGGAAGGTTGAAGAATTGGGGCTGGATATGCAGCTCGTCTCCGCCGAGTGCGCCTTTGACGGCAGCAAGCTGCTGTTCTTCTTCACCGCCGACGCACGCGTGGATTTCCGCGAGCTGGTGAAGATCCTCGCCTCCAACTTCCACACCCGCATCGAGCTGCGGCAGATCGGCGTCCGCGACAAGGCCAAAATGCTGGGCGGCATCGGCATCTGTGGCAGACCCTTCTGCTGCGCCAGCTTCCTGGACGACTTCCAGCCCGTCTCGATCAAGATGGCAAAGACCCAGAGCCTCAGCCTGAACCCCACCAAAATCTCCGGCTCCTGCGGGCGGTTGATGTGCTGCCTGAAATACGAGCAGGACGCTTACGAGGATCTGATCCAGACCAGTCCGAAGGTTGAGTCCTTCGTCGATACCCCGGACGGACGCGGCACCGTCATCAACGTCAACCTGATGAAGCAGAGCGTCACCGTGCGGATGGAAAAGGACGAGGATATCCGCTTCTACCGCAACAGCGAGATCTGCGTGCTCCGCAGCGGGAAGGCCAAGAAGACCGATCCTCCCATTCCCGAGGATCTGGCTCCCATTTCCGGTCGGAAAGAAGGCGAGTTCCTGTTGGAGCGCCGGGCCATTCTGGAGCAGCGGCTGACCGCGGACCAGGACGAGCCGGACTATGAAGCGGCGCAGGAGCCCGACGATCCCACCGCTCCGGAACAGCATGCAGAGCAATCTGAGACCGGCGCCGCGCAGAACCGGAAAAACCGCCGTGACCGCAGACAGGGGCATCCCGTCCGGTCCGACAGGCCCGCTTCCGAAAAACAGCCCGCCCCGGAAAAGAAGCCCGTCCAGGAGGACGGCCCCGCCGCCGAGGCCGGTCCCCATCGGAACCGCAAGAGCCCCCGTCCCGCCGAGCGTGGGCAGGATCGCCCCGAGCGGACCGAAAAGCCCGAGCTTTCCGAGAAAAACGCCCAGCCCTCCCGGCAGCAGCGCCGCCGCCAGCAGCAGGGGAAACCCGGGGGCAAGCTTCCGTCGATCAACCCGCCCGAAAAACGCAGCGCCCCGGAAAAGCCCGCCGGAGAGCAGCCCGCCCCCAAGCCGGAGGGCAAGAAGAACAAGCGGCGTTACTATCACAACCGCAAGCCGAACGGTTAAAAATCAGGCGTTGTCTCGGCGGCTTTCGCCGGTTTGAGACAACGCCTGTTTTCTTGGTCATACGAACACCCCTGCCGGTGCGGCGCCGGCAGGGGTGTTCCGTATCAATACAGGATTAGCTCACTGAACACATAGCTGGAATCTTCACTGCCTGTGCAATCGATATATCCGCCGTTCAGGATCAGCGTACACGGGCCGTTTACCTTGCTGATATCGACCACGTATCGATGCCATGCATCGTCCAGGTTGTAATAAGATTCATCATACGCAAGCAGCTCGCTGCCGTCCGCATCATATAATCGCACAGCAATTTGTCCGTGGTTCTCGAGTTTTTTTCCGCAAAACACAAGATACTTGTATGATGAGACGTCGGGCAATTGTATTTTGGCGCCGATATATTCCTCGTTCCGCAGGTATTGCGAGACCGAAACATCGGACCCCGCGGGACGCGCCAGACTTCCGGTACAGACAAGGCCGTTCTGCCCCTGATACTGATTCGGCTCGATCGAGGCATGGGACAATTCTATCGACGCGGCCTGCTCCAGAATACGGTACGGCTCCGCCCCGGTAATCTCCCGGTTCCACAGGGCGGCCGCATAATAATCGTTCTCATAATCCTCCCGCTCGGTCAGCAGGGTATAGTCGTATTTTTTGTAGAATTGTCTCGTTTCTTCCAGGTGGCTGAGATAATTCTCCGCTGTCAGCCGATATCTTCCGTCATACATACAGCGGATCATCAGGCTGTTGATCCACGCTCCATAGTGGGTCATATCCTTATAGTTATTCAGGTCGGTGGTCAAATCGAACAGACAGTTGAAGGAGAACAGTTTGATATTGTCGTATTTCAGGATTTCCTCTATCACGATCCGCTCCGCATCAATTTGTCTGTCCAACTGTCCTTTGGCCAGCGCATTCTGCCACCACACTGCGCTATAGGGCGGAAAGAAGTAGTAAAATGTGATATTGGGATATTGCTCTGCCAGGGCCGTCAGGTTTTGTTGAACATTGGCCCGGATCGTGTCTATATCCTGCTGTGTGAGCTCGACCTGCTCCTCTGCCGGCAAGACTGTGTTTCCGTTTGGGAGCACGGTTTCAGGGCCAAATCGGTACAGAGGCATCCAGTAGGAATAGTCGTCAAACGACGTGATCCCACCCCGGAAATCCGGTGCGTCATTTTCTTTCGTCATGGGATAGACCCTTGAAAACAAAACGTCCCGGTTAAACACGTATTCCACGTCGTTAAAGCAGTTTTCATCATAAAGGTATTCCGGATACGTGCCCAGATCCATTCGCAATTTGTCTTTCTCTTCAAAGAAGTAGTCCATATCCACCCCGCGGATGACGTACTTCAGCTTTGGATTGTGTTGGGCGGCGACCGCAAGATTCCGGTTGATCTCATAATATGTTGCGCCCGAAACGGAGAGCTTGACAAAATGCGCGCCGAACAATGCGTCCGCTTCTGAGGGCTTGAAATTTTGTGTCATGGAAGAGCCTGTGACGATGCCCTCATAGTCGAAGTTTTTTGCGATCCCGTCATTCTGACTTCTCGGGTTGTACAGT
The DNA here is from genome assembly GCA_946411475.1 of uncultured Clostridia bacterium. Classification (GTDB taxonomy): domain Bacteria; phylum Bacillota; class Clostridia; order Oscillospirales; family Oscillospiraceae; genus JAFRPC01. The sequence continues at coordinate 10,984 of CAMKED010000051.1, forward strand.
TCATAGTAGTAAGCGTCCGTGTATGGCGCATGAAAGTGAAAATATGGATCAACCGTTATCACTTTAGAAGCTATGATCGCCAACCCCGCCGCGACAAGAGCGAGGAATCCGATGACCCATCGTTTTTTACTCATAAAACCCCCATGTCAGAAGTTGAAATATACAAAGAAAGATTCAGAACTCAGACACAAAAAGCTCCAAACAAAGGCAATTGCACAGGCAAACATGTGCAACGCGTTCGTTTTGTTCGCGTTCTTATAGTTGTTTTCCGGTACCAGGCAGATGAAAAACGCGGCAACGGTAACCAGCAGCATGCCAAATCCCCGCACGTCCGCATTCATTTGGGTCAGATGAAGCTTATCTGTCAAAAAGGTCCATTCCGGCAGCTCAAAGGATCGGATCAGGCCATCGCTGACGGCCATATTCTGAAACCGGAACATCGTTTTCAGCATCGCACGCCAGTCTTCAATTCTGTCAGCCCGAAACAGAAGCCACAGGAGATTTACAGAGAAGAATGTATAGCCCCACCGCACAACCTCGGATAGCTTTATGAACCATTTTTTGAACAGCCGTTCCAGGATCTGCAAAAGGCCGTGCAGACAGCCCCACAGAATAAAGGTCCAACTCGCCCCATGCCAGATCCCGCTGACCAGGAAAACGATCATGATATTGACACAAGTCCTTAGCTGTCCTTTTCTGCTTCCGCCCAACGGAATGTACACATATTTTGTCAGGAAATTCGTTAAGGACATGTGCCATCTTTTCCAAAAATCCTGTATGGAGGTCGCTTTATACGGAGAATTGAAATTCATCGGCAGATCGATATTGATCATTTTTGAAATGCCGACGGCCATATCGGAATACCCGCTGAAATCAAAATAGATCTGGAATGTGTAGAACAGCATTACCAGGAAAAGGTCTGCGGATGTTGCTGCAGACGCGGCGTTTGCAAAGCCCCAGGAAACCGCTTTTGCGAAAGTGTCGGCAAGCAGCATTTTTTTGAAAAAGCCATAGCTGAACAGCTTGATCCCGCCTGCTACATTGCCCCAATTCACTTTTTTCCGGGAGGCGTCCTGCAGTTGTGAATAAAAATCCTTCGGTTCCATCAGCGGTCCCATGACCAGCTTTGGAAAATAAAGAATATACGCCAGGTAGTCCGCAAGCTTTGTATCGATTTCTCCTCGCGCCACAGAAACGACGAACATAATCTGCTGGAATGTGAAGAAGCTGATGCCCAGCGGCAAAATCAATTCCGCAGGCCGGAGCGCGCCGTGAAACAGCTCATTGACCGTTTCGATGGCAAAATTCAAATACTTGAACCAGCCAAGCAGGCCAATGTTCAGCACGATCGCAATCGCAAGGACGCCTTTCTTATGTCCCGTCTTTTTGAGCCAGCATGCAAACAGATAGTTGACGAAGATGCTCAGGGCAAAAAGCGCTGTGGTCTTCCATCCGGCATACGCATAAAAAAAGATACCGCCGAGGATCATCAGCGCCTTGCTGACCGCGTTATGCAGCTTCCCAAGGCTCAGATACGCGATCACAAACACGGGTAAAAAAGCAAGAATAAAAATATAGGAATTAAAAGTCACTGACCATCCTCCTTTCTCTCAAATCATACATACCTGATTGAGCAGATGTTTTCTGCCGGGGCGGTTCTTCTTCTAACCATACCTGCAGCTTTTTCTCCGCAAATGCAAGCTCCGGTTCCATGTGCTATTTCTCGAACAACACGGACGCGGGCGACCGGAGATCCGGTCGCCCGCCACAAACATCAGAACGCCCAGCGGCCCTTGCGGAAGATGGGCAAGGTTTTGCCGTCGCGGGTGACGGCGTCAATGTCCAGGCCCTCGTAGCCGATCATAAAGTCCACGTGGATCATGGAGTCGTTGA
>CAMKED010000052.1 GCA_946411475.1 uncultured Clostridia bacterium
GCTCATGGGCCAGGGTGACGATGTCGGAGAAGGAGCCGTCAAAGTTGGTCAGCACGCGGCTCTGCTTGACGCTGGCGAGGTTGGCACAGAAAGCGCCGCCCACCTTGCCGGGATGCGGATAGAAGTCGATCCAGGCCTCGTCAAAGGCCCGCATCATCATGTCGGCCATATCGGGAGCAAAGGGACGGAAGTGGTCGTTCAGATACTGCTTTGCCTCCTCCACGGTGTAGGTGGCGGTGTTCTTGCCCATGGGGGCGAACATATCCCACCATTTCAGGCCGCCCTCGTAGCCCAGCATTTTGGCCTTGGCACGCAGATACTTCCAGAACACGGGGAGATACTCCTCAATGGCCTGGATCATGGCGTCGAGCGTGGTCTTCTGCATGCGGCTGTGCCGGAGGGTCATTTCGAGCGGAGAGCCCGCCTTGCGCATTTCGGCTTCGGTGGTGACCTGCTGCTTGATGGAGTTCAGGGCGAAGCAGACGCCGTCCTTGATCTTGTCGTAGCAGGCGACTTCGGCATCGTAGGCGTCCTTGCGGACCTGGGGATCGGCGTCGTAGGCCAGATTCCGCACGGCGGAAAGCGGAATCTTTTCGCCGCGGTAGTCGGCGGTCACGGTGGAGGTCAGATAGGATTGCAGATTGCTCCATGCGGAGCCGCCGGAGAGGTTCATCTTGGCAAGCGCCTCCTCGACCTTCTCGTCCAGGACGTACTTGGCGTCGTCCCGCATGGTCCGCAGCAGGTAGGCGTACTCGCCCAGCAAGGGATCGGCGGCGATCAGTTCCTCCAGGTTTTCGGTCCGGCCCACGTAGGCCTGCAGGGCAGCCTGGGCTGCGCTGGTCTCGCTCATGAGCTTTTGCAGCTTCGCCCCGGCATTGACAGCCTCCTGGTCGGAGGTGTTTGTGCTGCTGCGCAGACTGGCGTACTCAAACAGCGGCATGGCGAGCGTCACGATCTTCTCCTGCAGCTCCAACGCCTGATGCAGGACAGCGCCGCGGTTCTCCTCCGGCAGTTCGGCGGCAAAGGCATTCAAGGCCTCCACCTGTTCGGAAAGCGCTTTCAGGTCGTTCCGGAATTTTTCCGTTTCGATGCCCTCATACAAAGGCGTCAGGTCCCATTCTTTGTTCATGCGTAGTTTCTCCTTATATTTTTATTATTGACAGTTGCCAGTTGAAAATTGACAATTTTCGGTGTTTCGCAGATTGCCATCTGCAAAAGGAAAAGATATGCGACGCGCATCATTCATAATCCATCATCCGTCATTTATAATTCCCTACGGAGTGGGTTTCCGGAGCCGTTTCACGACAGTCTGTGCGGCTATGCCGGTGAACAAGCCGGTCACCATGCCGGAAAGCAGCAGCACCGGCAGATAGGCCCAGAGGCCCGGCGTGGATGCAATCGCAACGGCAGCCAGGAGCTGGCCCAGATTGTGGAGCATGGCGCCGAGAACGGAGGCCACCCAGAGCTGATTGGATTGAAGCAGCCCCCGGAGCAGACACATCCCGCCCCAACTCAACAGGCCGCCCGCAGCAGAGTAAGCTAACGCGCCGAGGTTCCCGGTGAGCACGGCGGAGAGGACGATCTTGACGGCCAATACCGCCAGCGCCTCCTTGCGGCCGTAGAGAAAGAGCACCGCGACCACAATGACGTTCCCCAGTCCCAGCTTGACCCCCGGCACCGGCACCGGCGCGGGGATCTGGTTTTCCAGGACGAACAAAATTAAACTGACAGCGGCAAGAAGACTCAACTGCAGGAGTTTCTTTACGTTCATGCTTAATCACTCATATCATTGTCCATCGTCACGACCAGGCGATACTTCGGATACCGCTCCTGCAGCTCCTCAACGATCTGCTGCCAGACGGCATGTCGATCCGGGGCTTCAAAGCCGATGATGACGTCAAACTGGATCGTGTCCTCGGTCATATAGAATCCGTGCATCTGCAGGACGTGGTCCTTGATCATGACCCGGCGGCGGATGTCTTCCCGGATCCGGGCAGCCTCGTCGTCGGTGGTGTTGACGGAATAGACGCTCACGCCCGTCAGAATGACGCCGGTCTCATCCATAACCTTCTGAACGATCTCCCGCTCCAGGCTGTCCAGTCGGTCGGCGGTGTAGTAGTCCGGGACTTCGATGTGGACAGAGCCCATCAGCAAATCCGGGCCGTAGCTGTGCAGGATCAGGTCGTAGGCGCCGGATACGTCCTCGAACTCCTGAATGACAGCCTTGACGGAACGGGCCAGATCGTTGTCGATCCGCTCGCCCAGAATGCGGGAGATGGTCTGACGGAGCATCTCGTAGCCGGCTTTCAGAATCATCAGAGAAATTACGACGCCGAGCAGCGCCTCGATCGAAAGCCCCCAGATCAGATAGATCCCGGCGGCAGCCAGGGTTGCGGCGGAGATCACGGCGTCGTTTCTCGCATCCTGGCCGGAGGCGATCAGCGCGTCGGAATTGACCTTCTCACCGGTTCGTTTGACGTAGGCGCTCAGTGCCAGCTTCACCACGATCGCCACGCTGACGATAATGAGCGCGGCAGGACCGTAATCCGGGGTCTCCGGGTGGATGATTTTTTTCACCGACTCCACCAGAGAGGTCACGCCGGCATAGAGGATAATGATGGCGATAATGGCTGCAGTGAGATATTCCGCCCTGCCGTGGCCGTAAGGGTGCTCCTTGTCCGGCTTGCGCCCGGCGATCCGGGTTCCGATGATGGTGATCACAGCGGAAAGTGCGTCGGAGAGATTGTTGACAGCATCCAGCACGATGGCGATAGAATTGGAAAACACGCCGATCACAGCTTTGAAGCCAGCAAGGAACACGTTTGCAACGATTCCGATGACGCTGGCACGCACGATGATACCTTTGCGATCCATGAAACTGGCCTCCCAATCACGATTGTCCCTATTGTATAATATTTTCCATGAAATTACAATCGAAATTTTTCTCCTTGCAATCGGGATTAAAATATGCTACGATACATTATAATGTGTTTATCAAGCGGAGGAGGCTCGCACATGCCGGAGCTGATCACGTCCAAAACCAACGGCACCTTGCAGCACCTGCGAAAGCTGATGGCAAGCCGGAAGTACCGATATGAATGCCGCGCTTTCGTGGCAGACGGAACAAAGCTGGTAGAGGAAGCCCTGCGCTGGGGACTTGGGGTAGAGGCGCTGATCCTGCGTGAGGGCGTCGACTTCCCCGTTCCGCCCGGGGTCCGGGAGCTGCGCGTTCCGGAAAGCCTGATGCGGGACGTTTCCCGGATGGAGACCCCGCAGGGCGTGCTGGCTCTGTGCCGGATGCCGGAGCCGGAGCCTCTGGATCTGCAGCCCGGCAGCCTGATCCTGGACGGGCTGCAGGACCCGGGCAACCTCGGGACCATTCTGCGTGCGGCGGACGCCTTTGACGTGCCGGTCGTCCTCGCGGACGGCTGCGCCGACCCGTACGGAGAAAAAACCGTTCGCGCCACCATGGGCGCCGTTTTCCGCCGCCCGCCCATTCAGGCTTCCACAGAGGAAATACTGGCACAATGTGCGGCACGGAAGCTGCCGATCTGCGTGACGGCGCTGTCGGATCGGGCGGAGGACGTCCGCAAGATTGAGCTCCCGTCCTGCGTCACCGTGATCGGCTCCGAGGGGCAGGGCGTGAGCGAGGCGTTTTTGGCAGCCGCGTCCCGGGAAGCCATCATTCCCATGTCCCCCCGCTGCGAATCGCTGAACGCTGCGGTCGCAGCCACGGTCGTACTCTGGGAACTTGTTCGAGGGAAGAAGTAAAAGGGAAAAATTAAGAAGTTGGGACGGCACTCTGCCGTCCGCATCGGACGGTCTGATATGAACGATCATCTTCTGTACTGGATCTGGCTGGCCACGCGGCCGGGGCTCGGACCTGTGCGAATACGACAGCTCTTGGAGCTTGTCGGAGATCCCGGATGGTTCTTTGCCGCGGACGCGGAAGCAATGGCCAGGCTCGGACTCTCCCGAGCTGCACGCGAGGCGCTGCTGGACAAAAACCTGGACCATGCCCAGGCAATCCTGCGCGCCTGTGAACGGCTGCAAATCAGCGTACTGACGCTTGCCTCTGCGGCCTATCCCGCCGCGATGCGGCAGACCGCCGACGCGCCCGCCGTGCTCTACTGCCGCGGCAGTCTCCCCGTTTCGGGCAGGCAGCCCTGGATCGGTCTGGTCGGGGCCCGGCAGGCAGACGAACGCGGGCTTGCGCTCGCGGGGCGCTTTGGCGCGGAGATCGCCGCCTGCGGCGGCGTGGTCGTCACCGGTATGGCCAAGGGCATTGACGCCGCGGCGGCCCGCGGCGCGCTGGAACAGGGCTGTCCTGTGGTCGGCGTGCTGGGCGGCGGCGTGGATGTGGTCTATCCCCGGGAAAACGCTGCGCTGTTTCGGCAGGTCGCCGCGAACGGCTGTCTGCTCTCGGAATATCCCCCCGAGACGACCCCCAACGCAAGGCATTTCCCCGCCCGCAACCGGATTATCAGTGCGCTGTCCGACGGGGTCGTGGTGATACAGGCCGCAGAGGGGAGCGGCGCCCTTATTACGGCCCGCTGGGCCGCAGATCAGGGACGGGACGTCTTCTCCGTCCCCGGACCGGCTGGCGATGCGCTGAGCCGCGGCAGCAATCAACTGCTGCGCGACGGCGCGATCCTGGTCGAATTCGGACGGGACGTGATGCGGGAGTACCTGTATCGCTATCCCGGCGCAGTGCGAATGCAGAATGCAGAATGTAAGATGCAAAATGAGGGAGCAGGGGACAAGGAATGCAACGCAGGGGCGGTCACCGGCCGCCCGCCCGAGGCACAGGCTTCCGATTTCGGTGCGTCCGCAGGGGCGCACAGCGTGCGCCAGCACGAGGCAGCAAGGCCCGATGTTGCTGTGCGCCCGCTCCCGGCGGACTTGACGCCGGAACAGGCGGCCATCGTCACTGCCCTGCAAGACGGGCCCATGCAGCTTGACGCGCTGATCGACAAGACCGGCCTGCCCGCATCCAAAGTGCTGCCGCAACTCACCGTGCTGCAAATCAAAAAAATATTGCGCCAACTGCCAGGCAAACTATATGAACGCTCAGGAGGATAATCTCAATATGGCAAAGCAAATTCCCGATCTGGTAATTGTGGAATCGCCTTCCAAAGCAAAAACAATCGGAAAATATCTGGGACCCGATTTTCAGGTCAAAGCCTGCATGGGCCATTTGCGTGATCTGCCCAAGAGCACGATGGGCGTGGATCTGGACCATGATTTCAAGCCGGAATACATTCCGATGAAGGAAAAAGCGGATCTGATCAAGGACTTGAAGAAAGCCGCCGAAAAGGCGGACACCGTCTATCTGGCAACCGACCCGGACCGCGAAGGTGAAGCCATCTCCTGGCATATCAAGGAACTGTTGAGCCTGCCCGACAGCAAGACCCGCCGCGTGACCTTTAACGAGATCACCAAGGGCGTCGTGACCAAGGCCATCCAGCAGCCGCGAGCCATCGACCTGGATCTGGTTGACGCGCAACAGGCCCGCCGGATTCTCGACCGGATCGTGGGGTATCAGCTCTCGCCGCTGCTCTGGCGGAAGGTTCGCCGCGGCCTCTCCGCAGGCCGTGTCCAGTCCGTCGCCACCCGGCTTGTGGTAGAACGGGAGAACGAGATCCGCTCCTTCGTGCCGGAGGAATACTGGTCTTTGGACGTGACGCTGGAATGTCTGGAAAAACAGGGTCGCTTCGAGGCCCACTACCACGGCGAAGACGGAAAAAAGACCACGCTTGCCAACGAGGAGCAGGCAGTCTCCGTCCTGACGGACGTACAGGGCCAGCTTTTCACCGTCCGTGAGATCAAGACCGCCGAGAAACGCCGCTCGCCCGCGCCTCCCTTTATCACCTCCACGCTTCAGCAGGAGGCCTCCCGTAAGCTCAATATGACCCCCAAGCGCACCATGGCCCTGGCGCAGCAGCTCTATGAGGGCGTTGACGTCACCGGCCACGGCACCGTGGGTCTGATCACCTATATGCGTACCGACTCCCTGCGTCTGTCCGAGGAAGCGCTTGCCGCCGCCAAGGACTACATTGAAGAACGCTACGGCAAAAACTACCATCCCGGTACGCCCCGCCGTTTCAAAACCAAGGGCGCTGCCCAGGACGCGCATGAGGCCATCCGGCCCAGCAACGTGGGCCTGGACCCGGAAACCCTGCAGGCGGATCTGACCCGGGATCAGTACCGGCTCTACAAGCTGATCTGGAGCCGCTTTGTGGCCAGCCAGATGTCCAATGCGGTCTATGACACCGCCACGATCGACACCGACTGCAAGGGGCATACCTTCCGCTCCAACCATCAGAATCTGCGCTTCTCCGGGTTCCTGGCCGTCTATGAGGAGGGCCGGGACGAGGAAAGCGAGGAAAAGCTGGACACGCTGCCCGAGCTGCATGAGGGCGAACAGGTCCGCCACGTGGAGAGCAAGCCCGAACAGCATTTCACACAGCCGCCCGCCCGCTACACCGAGGCCACCCTGGTCAAGGCCATGGAAGAAAAGGGCGTGGGCCGTCCGTCCACCTACGCCTCCATCGTCTCCACCATTCAGGATCGGGAGTACGTAGTCAAAAAGGACAAAAAGCTGGAGCCGACGCCGTTGGGCGAAGTCGTTACCCAGCTCATGCTGGACCGCTTCAACGACGTGATCGACGTGGAATTCACTGCCGGTATGGAAAACAAGCTCGACGAGGTCGAGGCCGGAAAGCTGCCCTACAAGCAGGTGCTCCGCGACTTCTACACCGGCTTCCAAAAGGAAATGGAGAATGCCGAGGAGGCGCTGAAGGACACCCGGATCAAGGTCCCCGAGGAGGTCACGGACGAGGTCTGCGAGCTCTGCGGCCGGCAGATGGTCGTAAAGATCGGACGCTTCGGCAAGTTCCTGGCCTGCCCCGGTTTCCCGGAATGCAAGAACACCAAGCCCATCGTGGAGCACATGCCGGGGCGCTGCCCCAAGTGCGGCGGCGGGATGCTCAAGCGCAAATCCAAGCGCGGCTTTGCCTACTACGCCTGCGAGACCGGCGCGGCCTGCGGCTTTATGACCTGGGACGTCCCCACGGACCAGGATTGCCCCGCCTGCGGCCAGACGATGTTCAAGCGATCCGGCAAGGGCAGGATGAAGCCCTTCTGCATCAACGAGAAATGTGAGAACTTCCTCCCCGAGGACAAGCGAGGCTACTACAAAAAGCCCCAGCCCGTGGAGGAAGCCGCTGCCGCCGAGGCAGCGACGGAGGCTTCCGACAGCGCGCTTTCCGAGAAACCGGCTACGAAAAAGAACGCCTCCAAATCCACGAAAAAAACATCCTCGACGAAAAAAGCTGCCGGAAAGCGCGCTGCCGGAAGCACAAAAAAGACAACTCGGACAAAAGGGAAAAAGGAATAAGTAAGAATTAAGAATTGTCCGAACGGGTTCGTTTCTTGTGTTTATTTCTTACCTCTTAATTCTTACTTCTTACTTGCTGAAAAAAATGAATGAACAACCAACTGTAACAGTCGTCGGCGCAGGGCTCGCCGGGTCCGAAGCGGCGTGGCAGCTTGCCGAGCGCGGATTGCAAGTGCGGCTCGTTGAAATGAAACCCATCAAAATGACGCCCGCACACCACAGCCCGGATTTTGCCGAGCTGGTCTGCTCCAACTCCCTGCGCGGAGACCGGCTGGAAAACGCCGTGGGGCTCTTGAAAGAAGAGCTGCGCCGGGTCGGGAGCCTGATCCTGGCCTGCGCTGACGCGACCCGCGTGGAAGCGGGCGGCTGTCTGGCCGTGGATCGGCAGGGCTTTGCCCGGATGGTCACGGAAAAGATCTGCGCCCATCCCAATATTACCGTGGTCTCCGAGGAGCTCACTGCCGTCCCGGACGGGCCGGTCATCATCGCCACCGGGCCTCTGACCTCGGAGCCGCTGTCCAAGGCCATTGCGGACTACTTCGGCGGTGCGGGCTACCTGAACTTCTACGACGCGGCAGCCCCGCTCGTCACCTTTGATTCCATCGACATGGAGCAGGCCTGGTTTGCCTCGCGCTATGACCGCGGAACGCCGGATTATGTCAACTGCGCATTGGACGAGGCACAGTATAAGGCTTTCGTTCAGACGTTGGCAAGCGCGGAGGAGGCCCCGGTGCATGGCTTCGAGGACAGCAAGGTCTTCGAGGGCTGCATGCCCGTGGAGGTCATGGCCCGCCGGGGGGAGGATACCCTCCGCTTCGGCCCCCTCAAGCCCGTGGGCCTGCCGGATCCCAAGACCGGGAAGGATCCCTACGCCGTGGTTCAGCTCCGCAAAGACAACGCCTCCGGCACGGTCTACAACCTGGTGGGCTTCCAGACCCACCTGCGCTTCCCCGAGCAGAAGCGGGTCTTCTCCATGATCCCCGCTCTGTCCAACGCCGAGTTCGTCCGCTACGGCGTGATGCATCGGAACACCTTCCTGGATTCGCCCCGGCTGCTGGACAGAAGCTATGCCGATCGCCGCAATCCGCTGGTGGCTTTTGCCGGACAGATGACCGGCGTGGAGGGCTACGTGGAATCCACGGCCTCCGGGTATCTTGCCGCCGTCTGCATGGCGGCCCGGGTCAAGGGCGAGCCTGTGCCGGACTTCCCGGCGGAAACCGCCATCGGCGCGCTGGGCCGCTACGTCAGCGACGAATCTGTGACGCACTTCCAGCCGATGAATATCAACTTCGGCATTCTGCCCCCGCTCGGAAGAAAGGTCAAGGGAAAGGCAAACAAGAATCTGGCCATCGCCGAACGCGCACTGGAAGCGCTCGAACAGGTAAAAGGTAAGAAGTAAGAAGTAAGAATTAAGAATTAAGGTAACTGTTCAGTCGCCCCGTAGCGGCGCACAGTGTGCGCCACCTTTCCGCCGTTCTGCGCGGCGGAAAGGCTCGCCGTCAGGCGAGAATCTGGGGTAATAATTGCCTGCTGCCGCATGCAATCGTGCGCTGCGCGCACGTGGCGCACACTGTGCGCCGCTACGACTGAACAGATACGAATTAAGAATTAAGAATTACAGATACTTCCTGCCTATTACCTCTTAATTCTTACCTCTTACCTCGTAAACGATCCCCGAGAGAAACAAAGGGAGGCTATACAGTATGAAAATTATTATTGACGCCATGGGCGGCGACAACGCGCCGCAGGCATTCCTGGACGGCGGCTTCCGAGCTGCAAAGGAGCTGGGTGTGGAGATCGTCCTGGTGGGCCGCGTGGAAACGCTGCTTGAGCTCATGAAAGCCCAGGGCATCGACACGCTGCCCAAGGGCGTGGAGCTCATGGACGCCGAGCAGGTCGTGGATATGCACGACGACCCCGCCACCGTGGTTCGTACCAAGAAAGAATCCTCCATGGTCAAGGGTCTCAAGCTTCTGGCAGACGGCGGCGGCGACGCTTTCGTCTCCGCAGGCTCCACCGGCGGCCTGCTCTCCGCTGCGACACTTGTGGTCAAGCGGGTGCGCGGCATTCGCCGTGCGGCCTTTGGCCCCACGATCCCGACCAAGACCGGCAATCTGATCCTCATTGACTCCGGTGCAAACGTGGAGTGCACGCCGGAATTTCTGCTGCAATTCGGCTGCATGGGTTCCTTCGCCGCCAAGCAGACGCTCGGCTTGGCCCAGCCCCGGGTTGCCCTGCTCAACAACGGCGCGGAGGACTCCAAAGGCGATACGCTCCACAAGGAGAGTTACAAGCTGCTGAAAGAAGCGGGAGACAAGGGCGTGATCCACTTTGTCGGCAACATTGAGGCACGCGAGGCCATGCTGGGCGAGTGCGACGTGCTCGTGGCAGACGGCTTCTCCGGCAACGTCTTCCTGAAGGGCGTGGAGGGCACCGGCATGTTCATGGGCGCTCTGGTGAAAAAAATGCTGCTCAAAAACTTTAAGACAAAGCTGGCCGCACTGCTGCTGAAAAAAGACCTGAAGGAGCTCATGAGCACGATGGACTACCGCCGTGTGGGCGGGACAATGCTGCTCGGCATCTGCAAGCCTGTCATCAAGGCCCACGGCTCCGCCGACGCAGAGGCTGTCATGGGCGCCATCCGCCAGGCAATCGCCGCCGTGGACGGCGGAATCTGCCAGGCCATCAACGACAACGTGGACCAAATGATCCTGCCCAGGGAGGCCCAATAATGCAGACGCTGCAAGAAGCCATCGGTTACAGTTTCCGCGATCCGGAGCTGCTGCAAACCGCTCTGACCCACACCTCCTACGCAAACGAGGTCTACAAGGACGGGCTGCGGAGCTACGAGCGGCTTGAATTTCTGGGCGATTCCATCCTCGGCTTTACGGCGGCGGACTATCTGATCGGCGCCTTCCCCGAGCTCCATGAGGGCGAGCTCACCAAGCTCCGGGCAGAGCTGGTCTGTGAGACAAGTCTGGCCGAGACTGCAAAAAAGTTACGGCTCGGCGACTATCTGCGCCTCGGCAAGGGCGAAGAGGCCGGCGGCGGACGCCAACGCGTCTCCATCATCGCGGACGTCGTGGAGGCCGTCATCGCGGCCATCTATCTTGACGGCGGTTTGGTCCCTGCCAAACGATTTATCTACGATCACGTCCTGGTGGACGTCAAGGCCCGGGTCAAGCGCAACGCCGACTACAAAACCATGCTCCAGGAGCTGGTCCAGCAGAAGAAGAACCAGCAGCTCAGCTATGAGCTTCTGGGAGAAAGCGGCCCTGATCACGATAAGGTTTTCTCCGTCCGGGTCCTGCTCAACGGAACGCCCCTCGGCTTCGGCGAGGGAACGAGCAAAAAGCGGGCCGAGCAGGCCGCTGCGCAAAAAGCCTTGGAACAGTTGACTGCGCAAGAGAGAGAATAGGTAAGAGGTAAATAGCAAGCGAGATTATTGTTCTTCTTTTCTCTTGCTTTTTCCCTGTCTTTACAACCACGTTCGGGGCGTCGAGGGCGCCGCCCCCTACAAGCGTTACCTTTTACCTCTTACCTATTCCCTCTTACCTCATGACAAGGAGCGTTCATCATTGATGAAACAGTTGTTGCTGATTATGAATCCCGCGGCCGGCACGAAAAAGGCCAACCCCCATCTGCCGGAGATTCTGTCCGTGTTCGGGGCGGCGGGCTACGCCTGTCTGACCTTTATGACCCGGAAGCGGGGCGACGGAACGACGCTCGCCGCCCAATATGCCGCGCAGGTCGATCTGATCGTCTGCATCGGCGGAGACGGGACCTTTAACGAAGTGATCTCAGGCGTCGTCAGCGCCGGGGCTGCGACCCCCATCGGTTACATCCCTGCAGGCTCCACCAACGATTTTGCCGCCAGTCTCGGCCTGTCCAAAAACGTCGTTCAGGCCGCGAAGGACATTGCTGCAGGGCATCCCATGCCCTATGACGTCGGCCGCTTCCGCAACCATTATTTCACCTACGTCGCCTCCTTCGGCGCATTCACGAAGACCTCCTACGCGACCTCTCAAAGCGTAAAGAACGCGCTGGGCCATCTGGCCTACGTGCTGGAGGGCATCCGCGAAATCACCTCTCTGCATCGCTACCACGTGGCCGTAACGCTGGACGACGAACGCCGCGAAGAGGGTGATTACATCTTCGGCGCGGTCAGCAATTCCACCTCCGTGGGCGGGATCCTGACGCTGGATAAGAACGTCGTGGACATGAACGACGGACTGTTTGAGCTGCTGTTGGTGAAATACCCCCGGAATATGTCTGAGCTGGCCGAGGTCATCATGGCGCTGACCACGCAAAAGTATGATTCTCCCTCGCTGATCTTCCGGCCTGCCAAGAAGCTGCACGTTACCGCCGATCCCGGCATGGATTGGACCCTGGACGGCGAGTTTGCCAAGGGCAGCGAGCGCATCGAGATCGAGAATCTGCACAGCGCGGTCCGTATCATGGTAAATGAAAAATGAAAAACACGTCTCTTTGCTATATTGAACGCGACGGCGCCTATCTGCTGCTGCACCGCGTCAAAAAGGAAAACGATTTGAACCGCGACAAGTGGATCGGCATCGGCGGCGGCTTTGAGGAGAACGAAAGCCCCGAGGACTGCGTCCTGCGCGAGGCCCGCGAAGAAACCGGGCTGACCCTGCACGCGCCGCGCTACTGCGGCATCGTCACCTTCGTCTCCGATCGGTGGGAAGGGGAGTATATGCACCTCTTCCACGCAACGGATTTCACCGGGACCCTCTGCGACTGCGACGAGGGCGTGTTGGAATGGGTGTCCAAGGAGCGCTTTTACAGTCTCCCCCAGTGGGCGGGAGACCGGATCTTTTTGGATCTGATGGAGCGCCGCGTTCCGTTCTTCTCCTTGAAGCTCCGCTACGAGGGCGACGCACTCCGCGAGGCGGTGCTGGATGGAAAGCAGCTTGAAATCCCCGGAAATCCTTGAAATTGCAAAGAAAAATCTTGACAAGCCGAAAAACATGTGGTAATATTATAAGGCTGATTGTGTCAGGAAGCTGCGGGTGTAGTATAACGGCTAGTACAACAGCCTTCCAAGCTGTGGGCGTGGGTTCGATTCCCATCACTCGCTCCATATACGCCAGTAGCTCAGCTGGATAGAGCAACTGCCTTCTAAGCAGTAGGTCGGGGGTTCGAGTCCCTCCTGGCGTGCCAAAAGCACAGCTTTTGTCCCGCCAATCCAAAAATCGTTCTCCAGCGGCTCCGATTTTTGGGGAGGGACAGCCTGCGCGAAAAAACTGCCCCCGGCAGCTTTTCCCCTTGTCTACTCCTGGCGTGCCAAAAGTACAGCTTTTCCACAGGAAATCTCGTTTCTTATACTTATTCCCTCTTCCCTATTACTTCTTCCCTCAAATATGGTGGGTGTAGCGTAGTTGGCTAACGCGTCAGATTGTGGCTCTGAAGACC
>CAMKED010000053.1 GCA_946411475.1 uncultured Clostridia bacterium
GAGTCAGCGTGGCCGTCTTGTTGCCTGCAACTGACGTGTTCGACCACTTGCTGCCCGTCCAGTACTGCCACTGATACGTCACGTCCTCGCGGTTCACGGCTACCGTGAACTCGGCCGTAGCGCCAATAGGTCCACTGTAATCCTGCGGCTGCGTCGTGATGGCGAGCGTGGGTTGGGCGGAGGTGATGACGGTGGTATAGACGAGAGAGCCAGTGGTTCTCTTCCAGAGATGCATGTAGTAGACGTCGCTGTCATGGTTATCACCGCGGCTATCCACCCAGAAGTACGGGAATCTGTCGTCATCGCCGGCGAAATGATAGTACCAGCCACAGCCGAGATACGGGTAATTCTGATCCAGATTCGGGTCAGCCACGTTGTGGATCAGGACGTTGTTGACGCTGGCGGTGGATCCGGCTTCGCCGTAGGTGAAGGTCCAGCGGCAGAAGGTGGGATCATATTCACTGAAGCTGTAGAGCTGCGCACTTCCTTGTGCCGTCGTCACGTAGCGGCCTACGTAGTTCGAGCTGCCGAGGTTCCGGATGGAATAGCCTTCGTCTTGGGCTTCCACGGCAAAGACGTAATTTTCGCCCGGGTTGTAGAGGACGTTGTCCCCAAAGGCCATGCCGGTGTCCGCAAGCTCATACATGCCGTAGGAATCCTCGTGCTCATAGGTCATATCCGCGCCGACGCCGTGCATGACGATCATGGTGAAAGCGTCCTTGTTGCAGGTGATGACGTAGTTGCCGGTCCAGTCGTTCTGCGCCTCGGTGACAAGCTTATAAGCGCTTTCTCCGGTTTCAGAAATGTAGCTGAACAGGGCCTTCAGCGTGAGATTGCTCTGGGGTCTGAAACGGCCGGAGAGGATTTCAGCAGGTTTCGCGCTCACGTTGTCGCAGTCCTCCAGGACCCAACCGACGAAGGTATATCCCTCGGGGGCAGTCACAGTGGGCAGGATCGCGCCGGTGTAGGAGTTGACCGTCATGGGCGCGGGGGCGGCCACGCCGTTGGGCGTGGTAAAGCGCAGAACGTAGTCCACACCGGGATCGGCTTCGCCGATGAAGGTGGTCCAGTAGGGCGTGCCGAGGGTGGTCTGTTTCCAGAAATAGATTCCGCTGGAGCTGTTAAAGCACCAGAATTTATTGCTGTAGGTGGTAAAGGCGATGTAGGGATAGGAGCCGCCGGCAGCCAGGCAGGCGCTCACGTCGCCTTCCGACTTCAGCGCCAGATTATAGTCGCAGGTGGAGGCCGCATATGTGCCCAGGGCCTTCAGGGTGCTGCTGGAGATGCCGACGTAGGTTTCGAAACCGACGTTCTGGATGGAGTAGTTGCCGGATTCTTCCAATGCAATCTCGAAGATGAAGGCGTCGCCCACATCGGACAGTACGGCGTCGTTCAGAGTCATACCGGTATCGGCATAGGCAACGGCGGAGCCATTTCCTGCTGTCTCGTAAGAGGTATCGGCTTCCATCCCCTTCATGGCGTAGAGAGAGGCGGTTTTTCCGCAGGTGATCACGTAGCTGCCGGTCCAGTCAGAGAGATCCTCCGTAACAAGCTCGAAGCCGGTCTCGCCGCTGCCGTTATCCACAACATACTTGAACAGCGCATAGAGGGTGACGTCGCTCTGCGCGACGTATTTCCCGGTCAGAATTACAGCGGGTTTCTCGCCCACGTTGTCATAGGCGCGCTCGACCCAGCCCAGGAACTTATAGCCCTCGGGAGCGGAGATCACAGGCAGGGTAATCCCCCTGTTGGTGTTGGAGATCATATCATTGGGCAGCTCGCATTCCAGGGGAACGGAGAAGCTCACCGTATAATCCATGCCCAAAGCCTGAACGAAATCGTCCTCGTAGGAGTAGCCGCAGAGCGCGCAGGTATGGGTGGTATAGCCCTGATCGGTGACGGTGGGAGCGGTCACGACCGTGCTGAGGCTGCAGTCGTTTGTTTCCTCTCTGCCGCAAACGGTGCAGGAACGGCTGTGGGTGCCGTCTTGGTTGGAAGCCCAGCTTGTCCAGACGTGGTCGTGCGCTTCCACAACGGGAGCAGTGAAATAGTAGCGATCGCCATCAGCCGCCTGCTTCCAAAGCTGAACCACCTCGGCGTTGCCGCTGGAAGCTGCCCATTTGGAGCCGGACCAGGACAGATAGGGGTAGGAACTCTCGTTGATGCATTGCATAATCACGCCGCTGTCAGAAGCAGTCAGCGTCCAGTCACAGTATGCGCTCTCATAGTTCGCACGGGTCCAGCACCATTGATCACAGATCGCCAGGTAGGAGCCTTTGCTCTCGCTCCGGATGGAATAGACGCCGTTTCCGACGCTCTCCACGTCAAAGAGATACGACTCGTCAACCTCGGCGAGGACGGTCTCGTCCAGTCTGATGCCGCTCTCGGTCAGGGCAGTGACCCCGTGGCCGGTGCTCTCAATTTCATCATCGCCGCTGACGCCGGTCATGACGTACATGCCGGAGTTCCTTCCGGAGGAGATGACGTAAGTGCCGGCCCAGTCGTTCAGCGTTTCGGTTACCAGCTCGTAGCAGACGTTGCCGTTGCTCTCGATGCGGGTGTACAGCGCATACAGCGTGACATACACGTCAGTGACGGTATAGACATCGCCGGGCTTGTAATAGGCAGGCTTTTCCGTTGTTTCTTCGAGGGTTTGCTCCACCCAGCCGACAAACTTCCAGCCCGCGTAGTCCACGGCGCTGAGCGGCAGGGTCACCTCATCTTCCAGATAGGTGTCGTAAGTCCCGATCGTGGTGCTGCCGGCCACAAAGGCCACAGTCGCAGGTATCTTGTGGGCAAAGTCGATCCGGACGGTGCAGTTGGTCTCGGGATCCACCGTAAAGACGTTGCCGTTCCGGGTCACGGTGGCCGTACCGCTGGTGACGGCGTAACCGGAGGCATAATACCCGTTCTCCGGTGCGGCGGTGATCGTATAGCCGTTCACGGATACGGTACCCCAGTCGGCGTTGTTGGAGAAAGCAGTCACCGTCTTGCTATAAAGCTCCCAGGTGGAGTAGACGGTCTGGACGGCGTCCACGTTGCCGTGGCCGGGATAGTTGTCCTCCGAGGAGGCAACGATGGGGAACGCGATGCGGTTGGAAACCGCCTGGGCCTCAGTGATGTTGGGGTAAGCGGGGTCCCAGCTTCCGAGGGCGCTCTTCGTCTTGGACAGGGCGGAAGCGAAGTTGTCGCCGTCTCTCAGATAGCCAAGGATGGACTTCATATACTTCTCCTCGCCCTTGAAGGACACGGACTGGGAGTAGCCGTAGACGGCCTCGACGCCTTTGGCGCGCAGGGGCGCCTCCATGCCGTCGGTGGCCATGCCGAGGCAAATGCCCATGTAAAGCAGGGAGTGCGGCGCGTTTTGGGTCATGTGATTGGCAATGACCGTGCCGTCAATGAATGCACCGCCAGAGTACACAAGCGCGTGGTAGTAGCTGCCGAAGTTGCCCTCCGCGTCCGCGGTATCCGCAGTGGTCAGGCCGACGGAGGAGGTCAGGCAGAGGTAGGAGGTGTTGGCTTGTGAGGTGTAGTCTTCGTCATCGTTCGGATTCTCATAGTCGGTATTGCCGTGGGAGTCGAAGATGACCAGGCCGCACTGCTCCAGGGTGGAGGCGATGTTGTCGACCGTAGCGTCGGACATGGAGTAGCGGATCGCCTGACCGCCGGTCGCCTGGGCAAGGCTCTCCCACATGGCCTTGTAGGAGGGAGAGTAGCTGAGGAAGGAACTGTCTTCGTAACTGGAGGAGGACTCCCAGTAAGGCTGGATCAAACCAATGTTCATGGAACCGGGGTGGCCGCCGCGGGTCGCGACGTAGGAATCCAGCAGGGCCTGGGCTTCCGCCTCCGCCTGGGCGATCTCCGCAGGCGTGGGATCGTTGGCGGTGTTATGGAGCTCGGCTTCCATTCTGGGGGAATAGCAGCAGGGCAGGCCCACGGTGGTTTCCCAGGTCAGGAAATTGCCGTTCTGCCGCAGCGTGCCGGGGACGTAGGTCTCGGAGTTCTCGACGGCTTCGATGACTTGGGGAATCATAGCGGCGTAGTCCGCCTCGGTCATCGTCGCAATGCCGCCGCAGGTCTGGGCCACGTCGGCTTTGACCGCTTCGATCTTCGCAAATACGTCGTCTTGAAGGATCGCGTTGTCTTCTTCCGTGAAAACGCGGACCGGCTCAGCCGGATTCGTTTCCACGGGCTTCTCGGCAAAGGCTGCAGTGGGGAACAGTCCGACGACCATCACCAGAGCGACCAGGAGTGCGAGAACGCGTTTGAGGGATTTACTCATAAGCTCTGTCTCCTTTTCAATTTATTTTGCCAAGCGTCGAAATTGGCATTTCTGATTTATTATAGCATTCTTTTTCTGCTGAATCAATCTATTTTTTACAAATTATTCACAAAAATCTTTTAGGAAATTCTGACGATTTGTATAAAACGGACACCCCTCCACCGGCCTTGCGGCCGGTCCCCCTCCCCTGCAAGCAGGGGAGGTTTTACGGCAAGCAGGGGAGGTTTTACGTCAGGCAGGGGAGGTTTGACGGCAAGCAGGGGAGGTTTTGCACCGATGCGGGCGCAAAAAACCGGTTGAAGAACTGCGCTTCAACCGGTTTTTTATTATGCTGGAATTACAGGCAGACACGTATCTGTTCAGTTACCCCTTCCCCTCGTAGGGCGGACTGACCTCAGGCCGCCCTACGGAGCGACTGAATCGATACGCGGACATTACAGATTGTACTGCTTATAATCGTAATCCTTCATGTTTAAGCTTGCCACGCGGCGGACCTCGCTCTCCGCATCCAGGAAGGCCTTGACCACCTGCGGATCAAAGTGGGAGCCGGAGCTCTCGCGGATGATATTCAGAGAATCGTCTATCGGATAGGGGCCCTTGTAGCTGCGCCGCGAGACCAGGGCGTCAAACACGTCCGCCACTGCCATGACCCGGGCGGAAAGCGGGATCTCCTCGCCCTTGAGCCCCTTGGGATAGCCCAGGCCGTTCCACTTTTCGTGGTGATAGGCAGCCAGGTTTTTGGCCTCGTTCAGGTAGTCGGATTCCTCGTGCATGGTATCGATGACCTGGTCGATGATCACCTCGCCGGAGACCGCGTGGGTCTTCATCACGGCGAATTCTTCGTCGGTCAGCTTGCCCGGCTTATTGAGAATGGCGTCGGAAATGGTGATCTTGCCGACGTCGTGAAGCGGCGCGGAGTGGACCACGTCGTAGATATAGGAGTCGGTCAGCTTATCGGCATAGATGCCTTCCTTCCGCATCTGCTCCAGGATGATCGCCACGTAGGCCGCCGTCTTCTTGACGTGGTCGCCGGTGTTCTTGTCGCGGCTTTCGACCATATCCGCCAGGACCAGGATCAGTCCGTTTTGCAGGTTTGATATCTGGTCGCTCTTGTGCTGGACCTCATCGATATAGTCCACCATATCTTCCGTGGTCTTCCGATAGGCGCGATAGAGGTCTTCCAGCTCGTCGCCGGTGGTGATGTTCAGCTCCTGCACCATCTTCCGGCTTTGCACTCTGGCCTCCGGGGTATCGTAGCTGAATCGGTTGGCAGCGTTTGCAATGGTGTTGACCGGCTCGACGATAGCTTGCCGCGTCAGCCAGATGGAATACACGGAGATCAGGAACAGGACCGCAATCAGCAGAGAGATCAGTTTGGTCAGGTAGGCCACCTCATCCGCGTGCAGCCGGTCCATGGACATATCGGCAATGGCATAGCACAGAAGCGTCCCGTCGTCCTTGTCAAAAACCGGACGGTAAACTGAGAACAGCCAGCCGTATTCGTCCACCGTCGTGTCCGTGGGGATCTCCTCGCCCGCCAGGAAAAGCGCGGCGTATTTTTCGATGGTTTCATCGTATTCGACAACAGTGCCGGGATCGTCGGCCTCCTGGTCGGGAACGTCGAGGTCGAAAACGACCCGGCAGTCGCCCTCCCGGACCTGATAGGCGTAAATGAATCGGACCTCCGGAGACGCAGTGAGCACATTGTTCAGCTCTTTGCACATTTCGTAATAGCCTTCGGCGTCTCGGCCGTTGGCCAGCAGATCCTCCGTCTGCTTGCGGCTCAGCATATCCGCCAGGATCATCGTGACGCGCTCGCCCTTCTCCTGATACTCCCGGATGGTCAGCTTGTGATACTGTATGATACTGGCTGTGCTCGCGCCGAGCATGGCTACGGCAATGGAAAGAGAGATCACGACGGACATCTTGACGCTCAGGGAGGATTGCTTGTGGATGTGGGCGACGCTCTTCGTATTCCTGCGCAAATACCAGCTCTGCCTGCGAAACACGTCCAGCAGCTTATCGGGCAGGAGCAGGTAAAGCGGAACCGCGACAAGCGTGACCGCGGCTTTGTCGACCAGGTCCACCGCAAAGGCGGCAAGCAAGTTGGAGGAGAAGTAGCCGATAGACAGGGCGCTGCTGAGCTTCGCGGCAAGGTCCACCGCAAAGCCTTCGCCGAAGTCCTTGCCGTAGATCAGCCAGGTCAGGACGCCGCCGACCACGCCGCCGATGAATGCAAAGATTACGACGGCCAGCAGAACGTGCGGGAAGCGGGTCATGATCCGCTTCTTTTTGCAAACCACGGCGGCTACGGCAATCAGGATGGTAATGACAGCGTAATACGTTGCGTCCGGATCGTTGATCCCGTTAATCAGATTGGAAAAAAAGCCGACCGTAATGCCGGGAACAAGTCCGCCGATCAAGGAAGACAGCAGCGTGCCGATGTTATCCAGATAGAGCGGAAGTCCCAGGAGTTTGTTCGCCATGCCGCCGAGGAAGTTCAGCCCGACGCCGACGACGACGGTACTCAGCAAGAGCAGCATACTCTTTGTACGGCTGGAATTCATTTGTCGGATCATAACACACCTCCTCTCCGGAGCGATTACGCAGCTTATTCACAATATATTGTATAAAACATTCCGCAAAAAGTCAACTATTTTGCCGAAAAAGTGAAAATAATTTGTCATTTTAATGGAATATTTATTAGAAACGATTGCAATTACACAAATATTCTGGTATAATTCAGTATATATTTTTATTCTTCCGGAGAGGTGGCGTCGTCATGAGCCTATACCGATATTCGGATGCGGAGCGGCTTCGGCTGGAATCCTCCAAAATCCCCTCTGCAATTTACCAGTATGAGGACAACCGCGTGGTAACGCTGATCCTGTCGGACGGTTTTTGCGCGCTGTTCGGCTACAAGGACCGTGCAGAAGCCTGTTACGACATGGACCACAATATGTACGCGGCTGCTCACCCGGACGACGTCGCCCGTATCTCCGAGGCGGCCTATCGCTTTGTCCGGGAGGGCGGCAAATACGAAGAAATCTACCGCACGAAAACCAAAAAAAGCGACGAATACCGGATCATCCACGCCGTGGGCGAAACGATCCGCACAGAAAGCGGGATTCCGCTGGCGCTCGTCTGGTATACAGACGAAGGGGCTTACAACGCGGTCTCGGAGGGCGGCACCACGCTCTGCCGCTTGATGGGCAACGCCTTGCGCAAGGAAAGCGCCCTGCACGCAGTCCGTTACGACTACCTTACGGGCCTGCCCAGCATGACCTGGTTCTTTGAGCTCGGCGCGGCCAGGCTGGAAGCCATCTCGGCCCAGGGCGGCAGTCCGGCCGTGATCTTTCTGGATTTCCACGGGATGAAGTATTTCAACCGCAAAAACGGCTTCGCTATGGGCGACCGGCTTTTGCAGGGCTTCGCGCAGCTTCTTTCGGATCACTTCGGAAACGAAGCCTGCAGTCGGCTCGGGCAGGATCACTTTGCCGTCGTCACCGACGAGAAGGACCTGGAGCCCACGCTGGAGCAGATCTTTGCGGAAGCTGCCGAGCTGCTCGGCGGCTTGACGATCCCGGTCCACGCGGGCATCTATCCGCTTCGGGCCGAAAACGTCGGCATCAGCGTCGCCTGTGACCGGGCCAAGATCGCCTGCGATGCGATGCGCGGCAGATATACCTCCTGCTTCCATTACTACGAGCTCGTCATGCGCGACAGCGAGGATCTGCGGCAGCACATCATCGCCAATCTGGACCGGGCCATCCGTGAAAAATGGATCCGCGTCTTCTACCAGCCCATCGTCCGTGCGGTCAGCGGAAAGGTCTGCCACGAGGAGGCGCTGGCCCGATGGTTCGAGCCCGGCAAGGGCATGCTCTCCCCTGCCGACTTCATCCCGACCCTGGAGGATTCCGGGATCATCCACAAGCTGGATCTCTACGTCGTGGAGCAGGTTCTGGAAAAGCTGAAGCAGCAGGCCGCCGACGGCTTGCACGTAGTACCGCATTCCGTCAACCTCTCCCGCTCCGATTTCGACGCCTGCGACGTCGTGGAGGAGATCCGCTCCCGGGTGGACGCCTCCGGTCTGCCACGCAAGTTCATCCAGATTGAAATCACGGAAAGCTGCATCGGAAAAGATTTTGAATTCATGAAAATCCAGATCCAGCGCTTCCAGCAGCTCGGCTTCTCCGTCTGGATGGACGACTTCGGCAGCGGCTATTCCTCTCTGGACGTTTTGGAGAGCATCTCCTTTGACATGGTCAAGTTTGATATGCACTTCATGCGGAAGTTCAACGAGGGCGACAACAGCAAGATCATCCTGACCCAGCTCGTCCGCATGGTCAACGCGCTGAACATGGATTCCGTCTGCGAGGGCGTGGAAACCGCGGAGCAGGTCGCCTTCCTGAAAGAGATCGGCTGTGCCAAGCTTCAGGGCTATTATTTCTGCAAGCCCATCCCCCCGGAGGAGATTCTCGAACGAAACCGCAAGGGCATCCAGATCGGCTATGAAAATTCCGCCGAAGAGGACTACTTCGAGGCCATCGGGCGGGCAAACCTCTTCGATATGACCTTGATCTCCGCCGAGGACGTGAAGTCCTTCCGGAGCTTCTTCGACACCCTGCCCATCGCGATCATGGAACGCCACGGCGACAGTGACAAGGTACGCTTCGTCCGCAGCAGCGCATCCTTCCGGGATTTCCTGGATCGCTTCTACAGCGTCCGCCTCACGGAAACAAGCTCCGATTTCTTCCCCGCTCCCTTCCGCTATGACGCCGCGCTCAGGGAGAAGTTCCGGCTCTGCTGTGAAAACAGAAGCAGGACCTTCCTCAGTTTCACGCTGCCGGACGGCTCCACCGCCCACTGCACCATGCGTTGGCTCGGCAGCGATCCCATCACGAACAACGTCGCGGTTGCGGTTGCCGTCGTTTCCGTTTCTCCGCCCGATCCCACCATGAATTACGCCAACATTGCCCGGGCCCTGGCTGCGGACTATTTCAACCTGTTCTACGTCAACCTGCAAACAGAGGACTTCATCGAGTATTCCTCCAGCGTCGGCAAGGACAACCTGGCCGAGGAACGGGACGGGACAGACTTCTTCGCCACCGCCCGGCGGGACGCCCTGACAATTCTCTACAAGGAGGATCAGGATGCCTTTGTTCAGACCTTTACCAAGGAAAATATCCTCCTGCAGTTGGAGCGGCAGGGCGCCTTCACGCTGACCTATCGGATCCTGTCGGACGGCAAGCCGGTCTACGTATCCATGAAGGTCATGCGCATGGACACCGACGACAACTATCTCATCATCGGCGTCAGCAGCATCGACGCGCAGATGAAGGAAAAGGAGCAGATGGATTGCGTTCGCTCGAACGAGATCGCCTACGCCCGAATCCGTGCCATTTCCGCAGAAGTCATCTGCATGTATACCGTGGATCCCGTCAGCGGGCAGTACGTGGAATGCAGCGCCAGCAGCGATTACGAGGGCTTCGGCCTTTCCAAGAACGGGTCCGACTTCTTTGCCGACTCCCTGGAAAACGGCGCCAAGCTCATCCTGCCGGAGGACTATCCCGCCTATCAGGCGCAGATGCAAAAAGAAAACATCTTCCGGGAGATCCGCGAACGCGGAATCCTCACCTTCAAATACCACCTGATGATAGACGGAAAGCCCCAGGAGGTCCGCCTGCGGGCCGGTCTGGTGAAGGAAAGCGACGGCGAAAAGCTGATCGTCGGCGTGGCGAAGGCAGGAATTTGACCTGCCGGCCGCAGGGTTCCGCGTGTGCAGGGGGTACGGATCCTTCGACTCCGCTGCGCTTCGCTCAGAATGACACATGAAAAGACCGACCCGGGGACGGGTCGGTCTCTTTTTACCGTTCAGATTACGCCAGAGCGGCGGTGATGATGGCCATCTTGTAGACCTCGTCGGCGTTGCAGCCGCGGCTCAGGTCGTTGATGGGCGCGTTCAGACCCTGCAGGATGGGGCCGTAAGCGGCGAAGCCGCCCAGACGCTGGGCGATCTTATAGCCGATGTTGCCGGCTTCGATGTTGGGGAAGATGAAGGTGTTGGCGTAGCCGGCGACCTTGCTGCCGGGGAACTTCAACTGACCGACCGTGGGAGACACGGCGGCGTCAAACTGCATCTCGCCGTCGATGGCCAGATCGGGAGCCAGCTCCTTGGCCTTCTCGGTGGCAGCCTGGGACAGAGCGACGGTGCCGCCCTTGCCGGAGCCCTTGGTGGAGAAGCTCAGCACGGCGACCTTCGGGTCGACGCCGAAGACCTTGGCGGTCTTGGCGGTCTCGATGGCGACCTCAGCCAGCTTTTCGGCGGCGGTGAAGGTCACGTTGCCGTCCTTGTCGACGGTATCCTGATAGTCGATGTTGATGGCGCAGTCGCCCATCGCGAGGAGCTCCTGCTTGCCGTCCTTGCCGTCGCGGGCCATAATGAAGCAGGAGGACACCAGGTGCGCGCCCTTGCGGGTCTTGACGAGCTGCAGAGCGGGACGGACGGTATCGGCGGTGGAGTAGGTGGCGCCGCCCAGGAGGGAGTCGGCGTAGCCCATCTTGACCAGCATGGTGCCGAAGTAGTTGCCCTTGAGCAGGTTGGCGCGGCAGTCCTCGGGGCTCATCTTGCCCTTGCGGAGCTCGACCATGGTCTCGACCATCTTCTCCATCTCGGGATAGGTGGCGGGGTCAATGATCTCCAGGCCCTCGATGTCGAAGCCGCACTCGGCGGCCTTGGCCTTGACGACCTCGACGTTGCCGATCAGGATCGGGGTCAGATACA
Source organism: uncultured Clostridia bacterium (assembly GCA_946411475.1). Taxonomy (GTDB): domain Bacteria; phylum Bacillota; class Clostridia; order Oscillospirales; family Oscillospiraceae; genus JAFRPC01. The sequence continues at coordinate 11,067 of CAMKED010000053.1, forward strand.
GACCGTCTTTCTTGAGCTGCGCGGCAGCCTCGAGGATACGGGCGTCGTGGCCCTCGGTGAAGACGATCTTCTTAGGATTCTCGCGGAGCTTGGCTTTGAGAATGTCGAACATTGCAATAACCTCCAACGGTTTAAAAATTTTGACGTGTCTATTATAGCCTGTCCCGCGCCGCTTGTCAATTTCAGAAAAACAAATTTTGGAGCTTGACAGCGGTAAAAATCGTGGTATAATGATGAAAACATCAAAGGCTGCGACGAAGACGGGCTTCCAAAAACTGCCGCCCAGAGAGAGACCCCTTGTGCTGCGAGGGTCTTGCGTCGGATGGATCGCCCCACCGCTTCCGAGCCGCCCTCTTGAAATTTCTCTTCCTTTTACGCCTCCCCTGCTTGCAGGGGAGGGGAACCGCCGCCAAAGCGGCGGTGGAGGGGTGCGTCCGATGACTGACCCGTCAGAACAGCGCAGGAGAAACGAGTATGGAGAGCCGGGATCGCCCGTTACAGCGTCCAAGAGCGGCGGACTGCGTCCGCAAGCAGGGTGGAACCGTGGATAAGTTATTTATTCATCCCTGACCGAGTGATCGGTCGGGGTTTTTGTTTCTTTCCGATCGTTCTGTACGCAGAAAAAAATGGAAAGTTGAAAATGGAAAGTTGAAAGTGATGGTATCGTTCAAATTGCCATTTGAACGATGAAAAATGGAAAAGCGTTCAACACCGGAATTATTTGTTTTTCAAATAGCAATTTGAAAAACACCTTCATTTTCAACTTTCAATTCTCAACTTTTAATTCTCCCTGACAAACGTAAATCATTTCCAACAGGAGGTATATAACCATGTCCGAAGAAAACATCTACACGTTTGAAAACGAGGCCTACCGCAAGACCTACTGGCACACCTGCTCGCACATCATGGCACAGGCCGTCAAGCGCCTGTGGCCCGAGGTGCAGCTTGCCATCGGCCCCTCCATTGATCTGGGCTGGTACTACGACTTCGACGCTCCGTTCTCCTTCACCAACGAGCACTTGGAGCAGATCGAGGCCGAGATGAAGAAAATCTGCAAGGAACGGCTGCATCTGGAGCGCTCCGAGAAGCCCAGAGAAGAGGCCATCGCCTATATGCAGGCCAAGAACGAGCCCTACAAGGTCGAGCTGATCCAGGATCTGCCCGTGGACGCCGTGATCTCCTTCTACACCCAGGGCGAGTTCACCGACCTCTGCGCCGGCCCCCATCTGGACTCCACGGGCCGGGTCAAGCACAACGGCTTCAAGCTGACCAAGGCCTGCAGCGCCTACTGGCGCGGCGACTCCAACCGCAAGATGCTGCAGCGCATCTACGGCGTGGCCTTCCCCTCCAAGGAGGAGCTGGACGCCTATCTCGAGCAGCAGGCCGAGGCCCTCAAGCGCGACCACAACAAGCTGGGCCGCGAGCTCGAATACTTCACCACGGTGGACGTGATCGGCCAGGGTCTGCCCATTCTCCTTCCCAAGGGCGCGCGGGTGATCCAGAAGCTGCAGCGCTGGGTGGAGGACACCGAGAAAAAGCGCGGCTATCTGCTCACCAAGACGCCCTATATGGCCAAGCGCGAGCTCTACAAGATCTCCGGCCACTGGGATCACTACCGCGACGGCATGTTCATCATGGGCGACCCCGACGACGAGACCAAGGAGTGCTTCGCACTGCGCCCCATGACCTGCCCGTTCCAGTATCAGGTCTTCCTGAACCGCGC
>CAMKED010000054.1 GCA_946411475.1 uncultured Clostridia bacterium
TGAACTCTGAACCCTGAACCCTGAACTCTGAACCCTGAACCCTGAACTCTGAACCGGGGGCGACCGCGGTGCAATTTACCGTTCCGTTGAAGCAAAACCACATATTCCGCAGGCTCTACGCCAAGGGCGAAAGCGCCGTTGGCCGTTTTGTCGTTGTGTACGCAAAGCGCAACGGAACAAATCAGAACCGCCTCGGAATTACCACGGGGGTCAAGCTGGGCCGCGCCGTGGACCGCAACCGTGCCCGCCGCCGGATCCGGGAGACGTACCGTCTGAACGAAAGCCGCCTGAAACAAGGCTATGACCTTGTGATCGTGGCCCGGACAGCCGCCATCGAAGGTGAGTTCAGCGAAATGCAGCAGAGCTTTCTGCATCAATGCAAGAAGCTCCGTCTTCTGCAAGAGGAGGAAAAAGCATGAAAAAGCTGATGCTTGCGCTGATCCGTTTTTACCAGCGCCGCATTTCCCCAGCCTATCCCCGCCGCTGCCGCTATGAGCCGACCTGCAGTGAATATGCAGTTCAGGCCATCGGCAAATACGGGGCGCTGAAGGGCGGCGCGCTTGCTGCGCGGAGAATCTGCCGCTGCCAACCGTTTTCCAAGAGAGACTATTTCGATCCTGTGCCGTAGGGCAAACACGCAAAAGCGAGAAACCTGTCCCGGCCGGAGACGCCGGCCAATCACATTTGTGTATGGGAGAACACACAATGAACAAACGTAACCTTTCCCGCCAACTCTGCCTGGTGCTGTGCCTGGTTTTATTCCTGCTGGCCCTCACCGGGTGCATGCCCGCCGAAACCACCTCGATGGTTTGGGTGGACGCCGAGACCCATGAAATCCTTGACGCGGATGCCGGCACGGTGCAGACTGAGAAGGACGAGACCGGCAAGGACAAGACGGACGAACGAACCGGCGAGAAACTCTACTATGTGGAGAACGAAGACGGATCCCATCGCTACGTCTTCCAGATCATCGATACCAGCGACGCGAACAAGTATCCGGATGAAGTCAAGATGGGCCTGTTCGACTATATCAAGCTGCCCTTCTCCTATCTTCTGAGCTTCCTGTACGACGTGACCGGGAGCTACGGCCTTGCGCTGATCCTCTTTGCAATCGTCGTCAAGATCATTCTCTTCCCCACCTCTGCGAAGAGCAAGAAGAGCATGATGAAGATGTCCAGACTGACCCCCAAGCAAAAGGCGCTGGAGGAAAAGTACGGCGACGACCGGCAGGCCTATCAGGCAGCCCTTCAGCAGCTCTACCGGGAAGAAGGCGCCGGCGGCTGCGGCGGCTGTCTGTGGTCGATTCTGCCCCTGCTGCTGTTGATCCCCCTGTACTATATCATCCGCGAGCCGATCACCTGGCTGATGTTCCACGGGGACGTGACCCCGAAGACTGTGGCGGAGATCCAGAATATCTTTATCTTTGCCAAGCACGACGCCGCCAACGGCCTGGCCATCGCCAAGCTCAACACGACGGGCTACTACTGGCAGATGGAGGCGCTGCCCTATATCTCCCAGCTCAAGGGAGAGCTGGCAGCCATCTCCACGTCCATCGAATCCATGAACACCAGCTTCCTGGGTGTCGAGCTGGCCACCATTCCCCATCTGGCCATCTGGAAGTATTTTGACGTCAACGGCGTGTGGAACTCCATCGGTCAGTTCCTCCTGCCCGTGCTTTCCGGCGGCGTCAACATGGTTTCCATGTGGATCGGCCAGAAGATGAACAGCGCCGTCATCGTGGACGAGAACGGCGAAAAGGATGCGGAAATGGCCAAGAAATCCCGCCAGAACAACATGACCATGATGCTGATGATGCCGCTGTTTTCCGTCTATATCGGCTTCGTCGCGCCCGCCGGCCTGTCTCTGTACTGGTTCCTGCAGGGCCTGCTGGGCATGATTCAGGACGTGTTCCTCACCAAGCGCTATAAGAAGTTCTATGACGCCGAGGACGCGGTGAAGCAGGCCAAGGCAGCCGAACAGGCCGCCATCGAGGCCGAACGTGAGCGCGTCAGAGCCCAGCGCCGTGCGGAGAATCCCGACGGCATGGTGGGCAGCGCCAGCAAAAAGAAGCTGCAGCAGCGCGAAAAGAACGAGCAGGCTGCCAAGGAAGCCGCCTACCTGGCCCAGCAGAACGGAGCAAATGGGGACAGAGAGGCGCAGACGTCCAGGCAGGACGAAGACCGCCCCTTCCGCCGCGGCAGAAACTATGATCCAAACCGTTACAAGAATAACAAGGAGTAACAGGAAAGACTATGGAGAAATCTATCATTACTACCGGCAAGAGCATCGACCTGGCGATCCAGGCGGCGCTTGCCGAGTTGAAGCTTGACCGGGACTCCGTCTCTGTGGAAGTCCTGGAGAATGCAAAAACCGGCTTTCTGGGCATTGGATCCAGCCCCGCGAAGGTCAAGGTGACCTTTGAAGCGCCGGACCTGTCCGGCACGGCTGCCGCGCCGGCTGCGCCTGCGGCTCCGGCTTCCGCCCTGTCTGCGGCGTCCCGCAAGCCCAAGAAGCAGGCTCCCAAGCTGGAGAAGCCTTTGGAGATGCCCAAGCCTCCCGTCCTGCCCACGCCGCCCAAGGCGGAGCCGCGCAGAGAGGCCCCCGCTGCGGAGAAAACCGAGCAGACGGAGCGGGTGGAAAAGCCTGCCCGCCCCGAACAGCCCAAAAAGCAGGCGCCCCGCAAGGACGCCCCCAAGGCCGCGCCGAAGGCTGAGCCCAAGACCTACGCTCCCGCGGAGCCCGGCTCCCAGGAGGAGCGGGTCGAGAGCTTCCTGAAGGGCCTCTTGGAGCGGATGGAATCCGGCGCCGTTCCCCATGCGTTCCGCAAGGACGCCGAGACGATCGGCGTGGAGCTGACGGGCGACGACCTCGGCGCGCTGATCGGCCGTCGGGGCGAGACGCTCGACGCCATTCAGCATCTGGCAAACTACGCGCTGAACCATGACGCTTCCAAGCGCACCCGCGTGACCGTGGACGCCGAGAACTACCGTGGCAAGCGCGAGGAGGCCCTGCGCCATCTGGCCCGCAAAATGGCCGCCAAGGTGGTCAAGTACCGCCGGAATATGACCCTGGAACCCATGAACGCCTATGAGCGTCACGTCATCCACGCCACGCTGCAGGACGTTCCCAACGTCACCACCTATTCCACCGGCACCGAGCCCAACCGCCGTGTCGTGGTGGCCTACGAGAAGAACTGACCCTGCATTTCCGTAGGCAGGGACGAGTTTTGGAGCGCATTGCTCTGAACCCCGAACTCTGAATCCTGAACTGCACAGGAGGTAATCCGCTATGACAAAAACCGAAGCAATCGAAGCGTTGAACGACGCCTGTATGCGCCTGTTCGGCTGCGACATGAAGGAAGCCACCGACAAGCAGGCCTATAAGGCCCTCTGCACCGTGGTCCGCAACGCCATGTACGACCGCCGCCGCGCCTTCAAGAAAAGCTATCAGAATGACGGGCGGAAGCAGGTTTTCTATATGTCCATGGAATTCCTGGTCGGTACGAGCCTGCGCAACAATCTGTTCAATCTGGATCAGGAGGCTGTCTTTACCGAGGCGCTCAAGGATCTGAACATTGATATTCAGTCGCTCTATGCCCTGGATCCCGACGCCGGTCTCGGCAACGGCGGCCTCGGCCGTCTGGCGTCCTGCTATCTGGATTCTCTGACCGGCCTCGGCTATCCGGCTACCGGCTATTCCATTCGCTATGAGTTCGGCATCTTCAAGCAGCAGATCGTGGACGGCTGGCAGATGGAGCTGCCCGACAACTGGCTCCAGATGGGCGACGTGTGGCTGGTGCCAAAGGAGGACGACGCCGTGGAGGTCCGCTTCGGCGGCGAGGTCAACGAATGGTATGACAACGGCAAGTTCAAGGTGGCCCAGCACGGCTATTCCAGCGTCATGGCCGTCCCCTACAACCTCTATATCTCCGGCTACCATACCGACGCGGTAAACAAGCTGGTGCTCTGGTCCGCGAAGCTCCCGCAGAGCTTCGACATGGCGGCCTTCTCCCGCGGCGACTACGTGCGCGCCCTCGAGCAGAACACGATGGCTGAGACCATTTCCAAGGTCCTCTATCCTGCGGACGACCATATCCAGGGCAAACGCCTGCGCCTGCGCCAGCAGTATCTGCTTTGCTCGGCGTCTTTGCAGACCATCCTGCGCAGCCATGTGAAGCGCTACGGCAGCCTGCGCAGCCTGCCCGACAAGGTCGCGATCCACATCAACGACACCCATCCCGCCCTCTGCGTCCCCGAGCTCATGCGGCTTCTGATGGACGAGTATGACTTCGAGTGGGACGACGCGTGGGACATCGCCAACCGTACCCTCAGCTACACCAACCACACCGTCATGAGCGAGGCGCTGGAGCGCTGGAGCGTGGACCTCTTCCGGGAGCAGCTTCCCCGGGTCTATGCGATCACCGCTGAGATCAACCGCCGCCTGATGGAGAAGCTTCGTGCCTTCTACGGAAACGACGAGGGCAAGCTCAACTGGATGGCCGTCATCGCCAACAACGAGGTCCGGATGCACAACCTCTGCCTGGCCGCCTGTCACAAGATCAACGGCGTCAGCGCGCTGCACACCGAGATCCTCAAGGAGACGATTTTCCACGATTATTATCAGTACACGCCGGACCGTTTCCTGAACGTCACGAACGGCATCGCCTACCGCCGCTGGCTCTGCCAGTCCAACCCGGAGCTGACCGCTCTGCTGAAGGAGCTGATCGGCGACGGCTTCACCAAGGACGCGAACAAGCTCGAAGATCTGATGCGCTACGCCGACGACAAGACGGTGCTCGACCGTCTGGCCGCCATCAAGCGGGACAACAAGCTGCGTCTGACGAAGTATATCGCCCACGCCAACGGCGTCAACGTGGACCCGAGCTCGCTCTTCGACGTCCAGGTCAAGCGTCTGCATGAGTACAAGCGGCAGATGCTCAACGTCATGCACATCCTCTACCGCTATAACCGGATCAAGGACAACCCGACCGCGCCCTGGCAGCCCAAGACCTATATCTTCGGCGCGAAGGCCAGCGCAGGCTATATCCGCGCCAAGCAGATCATCAGCCTGATCGTCGCGGTCTCCAACCTGGTCAACAGCGATCCCGACGTGCGCGATAAGCTCAAGGTCGTCTTCGTGGAGGACTACCGGGTCTCCCTGGCTGAAATCATCATTCCCGCCGCTGAGATCTCCGAGCAGATCTCCATTGCCGGCAAGGAGGCCTCCGGCACCGGCAACATGAAGTTCATGATCAACGGCGCGGTCACGGTCGGCACGCTGGACGGAGCCAACGTGGAGATCCACGACCAGGTGGGCGATGAGAACATGTTCCTCTTCGGCATGCGTACCAACGAGGTCGAGGAACTTTGGAAAAAGGGCTACGATCCCAAAAACTATATTACGCCCGAACTGCGCCGCGTGCTGGATATGCTCACCTCCGGCGTCCTGGGCCAGCGCTTTGACGACATTGTTGCCAGCCTGACCACCACCCGCTTCGGCGTGGCCGACGCCTATATGACCCTGGCGGACTTCAACGACTACGCCCGGGCCCAGCGCGAGGTGGACGCGGCCTATGCCGACAGCGACCGCTTCAACCGCATGAGCCTGGTCAATATCGCCAAGTCCGGCATCTTCTCCGCGGACCGCTCGGTCACGGAATACGCCAAGAACATCTGGGATCTCTGATTCATCGACAGGGACGAACGAACAGTTCGTCCCTGTCTTACAAGGCGCGCCTGCTCACGCTGATGCACCCGCCCCCTGCGGTAGTTGAAAGGGGAAAGGTATCTATTCAGTCGCATCTGCTCCGTAGTGGCCGCGCACCTGCGCGGCCATGGCGTGGATTGCTATTTCGGGGCTTTATGGCCGCGCACCTGCGCGGCCACTACGACCCTACTGAACAGATACGGGGAAAGTTGAAAATTGAAAGTGTCGGTGTTTTGCAGATTGCCATCTGCAAAATGAAAAGTACAACGGCGGAGGCGTCAGGGGACGCCGCCCCTACAGCGTTCCGTACCTGTCATTCTGACCGAAGGGAAGAATCCGCGTCCCCCGTCTCCCGTTCAAATCCATTCTCAAACGGCAATTTGAGAATCCCGCAATTCATCATTCATCATTCAACTGCGTCCCGTGCCGCAGTCTGCGCCGGGAACGGGCGTAGAACAAACTCTGCTGTGTTCTCCGCTTGCACCATGCAGAAACCGAAATTTTATACGCAATATAGCGTATAAACGTAGAACAAACTTCGCTTGTTCTACGTTTGTTCTATCCGATTTTCCTTGTATTTCCTGGGTTTTTCGGGGTTTTATACTGAACTCCCATAAAAAGATTGAAAAATGTTCTGAGCAGGAATTGCGCCAGACGAGGCGGAGGACGCAGGCGGGCTTGACGCCCGGCAAGGACGACAACGAAGTATGACACAATTCCTGCCGGAACAGGTTAAAGGTTTCTATGGGAGTTCAGTATTAGAACAATAGAACAAGAAAATGCGTTTATAGGGCATGCAAATTACCGTTGAAATGTTGAAAACAGCTTGTTCTATGTTCTATGTTCTACGGTCTATGTTCTGCGCGGAAGGAAACCGGTCGGAAGCCGCTGCGTATTGCGGGAAGCACCACTCCTCCACCGCCCTTGACCCCTCCACCGCCCTTGACCCCTCCACCGCCCTTGACCCCTCCACCGCCTTACGGCGGTCCTCCTCCCCTGCAAGCAGGGGAGGTGCGAACCCTGATCCCCGATCCCGAATTCTGCATTTTCCAAGGAGTGCCTATGCGTATCCTATTTGACAGCCGTGAGGAACAATACAAACAACCCTTCGGGACGCTGACGGTCGATCATCCCTGCGTGCTGCGCGTCAAGACCCCGAAGGAAATCGAAGCGCGGGCCATCCAGCTTGTGGTCGAGCGGGACGAAGGCCCCGCCATGGAATTTCCCTTCATCTGGGCCGGCGGCGACGGGGCTTACGACGTCTTCAAGTGCGAATTCTCCATCGACGCCAACGGCCTGTATTTCTACTGGTTCCGCATCACGGCCAAAAGCGGGTCCTTCCGCCTGTTCAAGCAGGGGAGCGGGACCAACATGGAGGAGGGAGAGCGCTGGCAGCTCAGCGTGCTTCCGGCGGACTTCACGGTTCCGGCCGCCTTCCAGGGCAGGGTCATGTATCAGATCTTCCCGGACCGCTTTGCCCGGGAAGGAAGCTGCGAGCTGCGCGACAAGCTCTGGCCTTACACGCTCCGGGAGGACTGGGGCGGCGTGCCGGAATACCGCCCGGACCCTGCTTCCGGGGAGATCCTCTGCAACGACTTCTTCGGCGGCAACTTCCGGGGCATCGAGAGCCGCCTGGAATACCTGCACAGCCTGGGCGTCGGCGTGGTTTATCTGAATCCGATCTCCATGGCCTTCTCCAACCACCGCTACGACACGGCGGACTATAAGCGCCCGGATCCCATGCTGGGCACGGAGGACGATTTCCGCGCCCTCTGCGCGGCTGCGCACCGCCTGGGGATGAAGCTGATCTTGGACGGGGTCTACTCTCACACCGGCGCGAATTCGGTCTATTTTGACCGCTGGGGCTGCTTCGGCAACGGCGCCGTCTCGCGTGGCGAGGCCTCGCCGTATTATAGCTGGTACACCTTCCGTCATTTTCCGGACAAATATGACAGTTGGTGGGGCTTCACCACCCTGCCGAACGTCAACGAGCTCGACGAGGGCTTTCTGGACTATATCATCCGCGACGAGGACTCTGTGATCGCCCATTGGCTCCGCCTCGGCGCGGACGGGTTCCGCCTCGACGTGGCAGACGAGCTGCCGGATGAATTTATCCGCCGTTTCAAGCAGCGCCTGCGTCAGCTTGATCCCGAGGCGCTGTTGATGGGCGAGGTCTGGGAGGATGCCTCCAACAAGACCGCCTATTCCGTCCGCCGCCGCTACTTCACCGACGGCGAGCTGGACAGCGTTATGAACTATCCCTGGCGCACGGCCATCCTGAATTTCCTGCGGGAGCAGGACGACGGCACGGCGCTGGGCGAGAGCGTGATGACCATTGCGGAAAACTATCCGCCGCAGGTGCTCCATGCCCTGATGAACCCCCTGAGCACCCACGATACGCCGCGCATCCTGACTGCTCTGATCGGCGACTTCCCGGGCGATCGGGAATACCAGGCGGGCGTCCGTCTGAGCTGGGAGCAGCGGGAGCTTGCCTTCTCGCGCTTGTGCCTGGCTGCGTTTTTGCAGTACACGCTGCCCGGCAGCCCCTGCATTTACTACGGCGACGAGGCCGGCATGGAGGGCTGCAAGGATCCCTTCAACCGGGGCTGCTTCCCCTGGGGCCGGGAGGACGGACGCTTTACGGAGCTTTTCCGTACCCTGGGCCAGCTCAAAAACAACAGCGCGGCGCTGCAGCGCGGCACGGTCCGCGTCACCGTGTCCGGAGCGGGAAAAATCGCGTTCCTGCGGCAGACCGCTGCGCAGACGCTCCTGTGCTGCGTCAACCGCTCCGGCGACCCGCTGTGGGTGGAGGCGCGTCACAGCCTGTTGTCTCAGAACGCCGACCGCGACGGCAACGGCTTCACCGTCCGCCCCGGCGGGTATGGATGTTTCGAGCTATGATGTAGGGACAAGCATTGCTTGTCCGCCGCCCCGCCGCAGGGGCGATCCCCGGGACGGGGAACCCGTCCCCTACGGTCTGTAGCGCGGGAAATCTGCCCGCCGTTCCCCTGTAGGGGCGGTCATTGGCCGCCCGGTTCGCCCGGGTATTTCATGGGGATCAGGCCGGATTTGCCTCCAGCAAATTGCATTCGTTCCGAATGCCGGACGAGCACTGCTCGTCCCTACGGCGTCATACGAGACATATCCCCGCGCATCCAAGTATGCGCGGTAGCGCATACTTCATATCCGCGCCAACGGATACTTCATATCTCCGAAGGAGATACTTCATATCGCCGCCGGGCGATACTTCATTCCGAAAGGGGGCCTTCCATGCGTAAAACCGGTCTTGTGACCTTGCTCAGCGGCATTGTCCTGAGCGCGTTTCTGTATCTGCTCCGCCAATCGGGATGGTTTGCCACCGAGCTGGCGCGCGGCATGTCGGATTTTGCCGAGCTGGTGGAATCCGGCTTCTGGGCCGCGCTGGTTTTGACCGTGTTCGGGGTGTTTTTGTTTTTGCTGAGCTTCCGGCCCACCCAAAGCCCGCCGGAAAACGACGCTCCCGCGCCTCTGGTCCGCACCTGGGTCTGCCCGGCCTGCGGCGGGGAGAATTCCGAATCCGAGCTGCGCTGCACGGTCTGCGGCACGCCGCGGAACCGTGGGAACGTGCCGTCCTGGCGCTGTCCCTTCTGCGGCGCGGAGAACCCGGAGACAGCGTCCCAATGCCAGGTCTGCGCGGCCCCCAAGGACCGCCCCCTGCTGACCTGGATCTGCGAGGGCTGCGGCCATGAAAACCCCGAGACCGAAAATCGCTGCACCGCCTGTCAGCGGCGGCGCTTCGCCGTTGCGGAACCCTGGAGCTGCCCGGTCTGCGGCAGCGCGAACGACCCCCAAACCGATATCTGCCGGCTCTGCGGCGTGAAACGACGGGAGGATGGCTGGACCTGCGGCTACTGCGGCCGCAAGAACCGTGAAAGCCGCGCAAGCTGCGCCGGCTGCGGCCGGCCCAAGGGTTACAGGGGCCGCTCCTGGCTTTGCCCCGTCTGCGGGACCCAAAACCGCGCCGACCGCGAGATCTGCGTCGGCTGCGGACAGCCCAGATCAATTGATCGGTAGTGGCCGCGCACTGCGCGGCCATGCATCTTGCGCACCCGCGCGGCCATAACGGCCCTGTGAGCGTTGAAAAATGAGAGGGAATGATATGAAAAAAACAGCATGGATCCTTGCGTTCGTCTTGCTTCTGAGCCTGTTTGCGGGCTGCCAAACTACGCAGCTTTCCACGACCGCGCCGGAGACGACGAATGCGCCCGTCAGCACCGCCGCACCGGAGACGCACGCGGCCGCGACGACTGCGGAGACCCCGATGACCACGGAAGCTCCGACGACGGAAGCGCCCACCGCTGCGCCGACTGCGGAGACGACGCCCGCCGAGACCGGGGACGACGCCGTTCACCCCATGCTCTTCCATGTGACGGGGGAGAACGGGCAGGAGATGTATCTGTTCGGCACCATCCACGTGGGCGACAAGCGGACCAAGGTGGCCCTGCAAAAGCTGACGCCCTTCCTGGATCGCTGCGACGCGCTGGCCGTGGAGTTCGACATCGTGGCTTATGAGGACGACAAGTCGGCACAGATGCAGGCCATGACGATGTTCTACCTGCTCGACGGTTCTACCGTGGATCAGTATATGCCCGCGGAACTCTTCGACCGGTCCGCCAATCTGCTGCGAAAGGCCCAGCTCTATCCGAGCCTGATGAAGCACTACAATCTCTCCATGTGGAGCCAGTTGGTGGAGCAGGCCGCGCTGCTTACCACGACCAAATTGGACGCAAAAGCCGGCATGGATCGGCTGCTGATCAAGTACTGCTATCAAAAGCAGATCCCGGTCCGCGACGTGGAGAGCCCGGAGCTGCAATACGGCCTTTTAGCGAGCTTTTCCGACGAGCTGAATCTGCTGCTCATTGAGAACACCCTGGAGCGGCTCGACGGCTACGGCGCGGAGGTTGACGCGCTCTATTCCGCCTGGGTGGGCGGCGATTACGACGACATCCTGGCGGTCCTGAACGGCGAGGACGATGCCCAGACGGAAGAGATGAACGCGGCCCAGAAGGCCCTGGTGGAGGACTATAACAACAAGATGCTGACCCAGCGCAACCTCGGCATGCGCGACAAGGCAGTGCAATGGCTGACGGCAGGGGACAAGGTCTTCTTTGCGGTCGGCGCGGCCCATTTGGTGGACGAGGGCGGCCTTGTGGAGCTGCTTCGTGCCGCCGGATATACCGTGGAGCAGCTCAAATACGGTTGAGCGTTAGACATTTCTTGGGTTTTGCCTATTATCCTGAAAAAAAGGATTGATTTTTTGCTGCGATTGTGGTATAACTTTGTGCAGGCGTCAATCGCCTGTACAAATGTAAACCAATCAGGAAGAAAAGGAGAACAATAACTATGATGAAGCGTATCGTTTCCCTGACTGTTGCGGTCCTTTTGATCGCTGCTCTGTTCGCTGGCTGCTCCTCCGGCCCGGAAGGCACCTACAAGGTTAAGACGGTCGACGGCGAAGAATACTCCAAGTACGTTGATATGATGGTCGGCCTGATGACCGCTTTCGGCGGCGACGAGCTGAAGGTGGATGCGGATCAGATGAAGTCCCTGCTCGAAAAGGCCGGTTCCTTCACGCTGAAGGCCGACGGTGTTGTCGAGTCGTTTGACGTGGACGAAGAGAACTGGACTGAGACCACCAAGACCGGCACCTGGAAGCTCGACGGCGAAAAGCTCACCATTACCGTCGACGGCAAGACCATGGAAGGCACCCTCAAGGACGGCGAGATCACCATCACTGAAAAGGATGAGGATACCGGCACGACCCACACCATGGTCCTCGGCAAGTAATCCAAACAAAACAAATGAAAAATCTCAGCCCTTCGCAGGGCTGAGATTTTTTTACGTGGTGATTATTCCTTGGGCAGCTCGACGTCGGCGTAGTCCTTGAACTCCTCGGCGATGGCTTCGGCCTTTTCCTTGGCCTGCTCGGCGGTTTCCTTGACTTCCTCAACGACGTCCTCGACCTTCTCGGCGGTGTTGTCGACGGCTTCCTTCACGTCCCCGGCGGCTTCCTCTACGAAGTCCTCGATGGTCTCGGGCTCCTC
>CAMKED010000055.1 GCA_946411475.1 uncultured Clostridia bacterium
CGCAGCGCGGAGCTGACGGCCCGCTGGGAGGACCGGCTGGCCCGGATCGCCAAGGGCCAGGAGCGGGACACGGACTTTGTGGCCGAGATGCGCAAATACGCTACCCAGCTTGTCAAGGACGTGAAGGCCAGCGAGGCCAGCTACTCCCACGACAACCAGACCCGCAAGCCCTGCCCGGAATGCGGCAAGCTGCTGCTTCTGGTCAAGGACAAGCGCGGCGAGCTGCTCGTCTGCCCGGATCGGGAATGCGGCTTCCGCAAGCGCACCACCCAGGTCACCAACGCCCGCTGCCCGAACTGCCACAAGAAGTTAGAGCTCTGGGGTGAGGGCGACAAGCAGACCTTCGCCTGCGCCTGCGGCTACCGGGAGAAGCTCTCCGACTTTGAAGCCCGGCGCAGGCGCGACGGCGCGGGCAAGTCCGACGTTCGCCGCTATATGGCCCAGCAGGAACAGAAAACCGACGCCAACCCCGCCATGGCCGACGCCCTGGCGAAATGGCTCGCAAATAAGAAATAGTGACTAGTCACTAGTCACTCAGGATACAAGGAGGACAATATGAAGACACTATACTTGGCAGCGGGCTGCTTTTGGGGCGCCCAGCATTTTTTGAAGCAGCTTCCCGGTGTGGAGGCCACCCGCGTGGGTTACGCCAACGGGCGCACCGAGAACCCCACCTATGAGCAGGTCAAGCATGAGGGAACCGGCCACGCCGAGACCGTCGAGGTGGTCTATGACGAGGCCATCCTCCCCACCCCGGAGCTGCTGGACTGCTATTTCATGACCATCGACCCTACCTCCGTCAACAAGCAGGGCGAGGACGAGGGCGAGCAGTACCGCACCGGCATCTACTACACCGACCCGTCCATGGTGCCGGTGCTTCGCGCGGAGTTGGATAAACTGGAAGCCAAAATCGGCCAGAAAACCGCAATTGAGCTGAAACCCTTAGAGCAGTTTTTCCCCGCCGAGGAATACCACCAGGACTATCTGGTCAAAAATCCGAACGGCTACTGCCATATCCCCAGAGACCTTATCAAAAAAGTGCGGGAAATTATTAAATTGCAAGGATGAAGTATTTGCTGACGCAAATATGAAGTGTGCTCCGCACAGGAAGACGCTTCGCTTATGAAGTATGGCTGCGCCATATTATCACAAGGGGATGCTTTTCCCACGTTTCAATTCAATACCGCAATATGTGCGAAGCACATACTTCATATCTCCGAAGGAGATACTTCATGTTCCGCAAGGAATACTTCATATCGCCGCCAGGCGATACTTCATTGCAAAAAGGGATACTGCTATGACACTATTGGAAATCTACGAAAAAAACGGCATTTCCCCGGCGGTGTACGCCTTTGGGGAGAAGGCCCTGGCCGAGTTACAGCCCCGCTTTGCGAAGATCGACGAAATGGCTGAGCTGAACCAGGGCAAGGTGATCCTGGCGATGCGGGAAAACCGGGTGGACGCGGCCTGCTTCGCGGCCACCACCGGCTACGGCTATGACGACGTCGGCCGGGAGCGGCTGGAACAGGTCTACGCCCATATCTTTGGGACGGAGGCCGCGCTGGTGCGGCCGCAGATCACCTGCGGCACACACGCGCTCACCGTGGCCCTGTCGGCCAATCTCCTGCCCGGCGACGAGCTGCTCTCCCCGGTCGGTGCGCCCTACGACACGCTGCAAGAGGTCATCGGCATTCGCCCCTCCCCCTGCTCGCTGGCCGAGTACGGCGTGACGTATCGGCAGGCCGACCTGCGCCCGGACGGCAGCTTCGACTATGACGCCATCCGCGCGGCCATCAACGCCAAAACCAAGCTGATCACGATCCAGCGCTCCAAGGGCTACGCTACCCGGCCCAGCTTCTCCGTGGCCCAGATCGGGGAGCTGATCGCCTTCTGCAAGGGTATCAAGCCCGACGTGCTGGTCATGGTGGACAACTGCTACGGCGAGTTCGTCGAGGCCCTCGAGCCCTCCCAGGTCGGCGCTGACCTATGCGTCGGCAGCCTCATCAAGAACCCAGGCGGCGGCCTGGCCCCCATCGGCGGCTATATCGTGGGAACGAAGGCCTGCGTGGAGCGCTGCGCCTATCGCCTCTCCGCGCCGGGGCTGGGCCAGGAGGTTGGCGCAAACCTGGGCATTCTGCCCAGCTTCTATCAGGGCCTCTTCCTCGCGCCGACCGTCGTGGCCGGGGCCGAGAAAGGCGCGATTTTCGCCGCCGCCCTCTATGAGCGCCTGGGCTTCCGGGTCATCCCCGGCAGCGCCGAGGAACGGCACGACATCATTCAGGCCGTGGAGCTGGGCTCTGAGGCGGGCATGCGGGCCTTCTGCAAGGGCATTCAGGCCGCTGCCCCGGTGGATTCCTACGTGGAGCCCATTCCCTGGGCCATGCCGGGCTACGACAGCCAGGTCATCATGGCCGCCGGAGCCTTCGTGCAGGGCTCGTCCATCGAGCTGTCCGCAGACGGCCCCATTCGTCCGCCCTACGCCGTCTACTTCCAGGGCGGCCTGACCTGGTACCATGCCAAGCTGGGCATTCTGCGCTCGCTGCAGGAGATGGTAAACGCCGGGCTGGTCCCGGCGGAGGCACTGGAATGAAACGGGGATCAAGGATCAAGGAGCAGGGATCAGAGTTCGTAGGGGCGGCCATTGGGCGCCCGCAGGACGCAGAGGGATTCCCCGGCTGTCATTCTGAGCAAAGCGAAGAATCCGTCTCCCCCGTCCCCGCATCCCCCGTCCCATGCCTTCCCCTCAAGGGGAAGGCAGAGGACGGCGGACGGCTGCGAGCCGTTCCTTCGGAGCTGTCCGCGCCTCCGGCGGCCCGCAAGGCAATCATTCGTTTGCAAGCGGCGGGCTTCCCTGCTTACATGGTCGGCGGCTGCGTCCGTGACAGCCTGCTTGGTCGTGTTCCCGGCGATTGGGACGTCACGACCGCCGCCCTGCCGGAGCAGGTGGAGGCGGTCTTTGCCGGGGAACGGATCATCGAAACGGGCCTCAAGCACGGCACCGTCACCGTTCTGCTGGACGGTTTGCCGTTGGAGATCACGACCTTCCGCACCGAATCGGGCTACGCAGACCACCGCCACCCCGACGCCGTGGCCTTCACGCCCTCGCTGACAGAAGACCTGGCCCGGCGGGATTTTACGATCAACGCGATGGCGTTCAATCCTTCGACGGGCCTGCAAGACCCCTTCGGCGGGCAGGCGGATTTGCGTGCAAGGATCGTCCGCTGCGTGGGCGACCCGATGCAGCGCTTTGAAGAGGACGCGCTTCGGATTCTCCGTGCTCTGCGCTTTGCGGCGCAGTTGGACTTTACGATTGAGCCCGCGACTGCTGCCGCGGCCCATGCCCTGCGCGATACCCTTGCGCTGGTGAGCCGGGAGCGGATCGCCGTTGAGCTGAGCAAGCTGCTCTGCGGCCCCGCCGCGCGGCGAATTCTGGTCGAATACTGGGGAATTTTGGCCGTTCCCCTGCCGGAGCTCGCGCCGATGGCCGGGCTGGATCAGCGCTGCAAATACCACTGCTACGACGTGCTGGAACACAGCGCGGCCGCCGTGGAGGCTGTACCGCCGGAACCGATCCTGCGCTGGTCTGCCCTGCTGCACGACGTGGGAAAGCCCGCCTGCTTCACCGTGGACGAGACAGGACGCGGCCGCTTCCACGGCCACGCCAAGGTCGGCGGGCCGATGGCCCGGGAGATTTTGACCCGCCTGCGCTTCGACAAGGACACGGTCAACCGCGTGACCCAGCTTGTGGAGCTGCACGATTATCCGATCGACCCGCCCGTCGAAGAGGAATTGGCGATCAGGGCTCAGGGATCAGAGTCTGTAGGGGCGGTCATCGGCCGCCCGCAGCCCGCAGAAGGCTTCCCCGTCCCCTGCCTTCCCCTCGAGGGGAAGGCAGGGGATGCGAACGCGGGGGAACGGATTCTTCGCTGCGCTCAGAATGACGGCGTAGAGGCGGATGCCCTGCGGCGCGCCGAGGAGCGCGCGGTTCGCAAGCTGATCGGCAAATTGGGCGGGGACGACTTCTTTCGGCTGTTGGAGCTGAAACGGGCGGATTCTCTGGCCCACCACCCGGATTATCGCGGCCGCGTCGCCGCCTGTGACCGGCTGACCGCTCTGGCCCGGGAGATTTTGAACCAGCCGCCCTGCTTTACGGTCCGGGACCTGGCAATCGACGGGAACGACCTGCTCGCCCTGGGTGTTCCCAGGGGCCCGGAGATCGGAAGGATCCTCGACGCGCTCTTGGAGGCGGTCCTTGCGGGGAGGCTTCCCAACGAGCGGGAAAAACTGCTTGCGGAAGCGATTCGTTAGACGTGCATCCTTCAATTATGGAAACTCCATTCCCGACATAAAAACCCTGTCGCCGAAAGACGACGGGGTTTTCCCATCCTGTGGAAAACTAACAAATTTTTCTCATAATCCCCGATTATTCGACAAGTTTCCCGGGTGGAAAACCATTCCGCCGGTGGATAAGCAGGTGGAAAATGTGGAGAACCGAGCCGTGATCAGAAAAACCGCTTCTGTTATTTTGGGGAATTATGTCTACCGAAAAACTACCCCTTGTGGTTCGAAGGAAAGAATGTCGAACTGTAACTTCTCCGTAAAAATGCCGAAATCGCCTTCTTCGGGCAGGGACAATTTTGACGTTTGCTCTGGAAATTTCAGAATCCGTCTGTTATAATAAGGTCCCTTGAATCAAATTGATCCCCCTTGTGAGGTTTCGATATGCTTGAATTGCTTGCCCCCGCCGGCTCCATGGACGCCCTTCGTGCGGCAGTCCAGAGCGGCGCCAATGCGGTCTATTTGGGCTCCGGCCCCTTCAACGCCCGACAGAACGCCAAGAATTTTTCCTTGGACGAGCTGCCGGACGCCGTGCGTTATTGCCATGTTCGGGGCGTCCAGGTCCATCTGACCCTGAATACCCTTGTGACCGACCGGGAACTGGAGCAGGCGGCCCAGACCATCACCGCCGCCGTTCGCGCCGGTGTGGACGCCTTCATCGTGCAGGATCTCGGCCTGGTTTCTCTGCTGCGTCAGATGGCACCGGAGGTTCCGATCCACGCCTCGACCCAGATGTCGATCCATTCCCTGGACGGCGTCCTGCGGGCGGCCGCTATGGGCATGAGCCGCGTGGTTCTGGCCCGGGAGCTGAGCCGGGAGGAGATCGCCTATATCTGCCGCAACAGCCCCATCGAGATTGAGGTGTTCGTCCATGGGGCCCTGTGTATGTGCTATTCCGGCCAGTGCTACTTTTCTGCTGCCGTGGGGGCCCGTTCCGGCAACCGCGGCCAGTGCGCGCAGCCCTGCCGTCTGCCCTATGGCTACGGCCGTTTTGAGGACAAATATCCCCTGAGCCTCAAGGACAACTGCCTGATCTCCTCCGTGGAGGAGCTGGCCCGGATGGGCGTGGCTTCGTTGAAGATCGAAGGCCGGATGAAACGGCCGGAGTACGTCGCTGTGGCGACGCGGCTCTACCGTTCGGCCATCGACGGGCAGACCGTCTCCGCCGAGGAGATGCGCGAGCTGCGGGAGGTGTTCTCCCGCCAGGGCTTTACCCAGGGGTATTACGAGGGCCGGACCGGCCCGGACATGTTCGGCACCCGCCAGAAGGAGCGGGAGAATCACGAGCTGCTGCAAAAGGCGAGATTCAGCTATGAAAACGCCGAGGCAGCCCTGGTCCCGGTCCGCTTTTACGCGATGATCAACGCCCGGCAGAACGCCATGCTGGCCGTGGAGGACGAGCAGGGCAATCTCTGCAAAACCGAAGGTCCCGTCCCCGAGGCGGCCGTTTCCAGGCCGCTGACCCAGCAGGCCCTGGCCGAACGCCTCGCCAAGACGGGCGGCACGCCCTATCGCTGCGTCGAGACCAAGAGCGTGATCGCTCCGGGACTGACGCTCTCCGCCGCCGCGATCAACGCCATGCGCCGCGAGCTGCTGTCGCATTTGACGGCACTGCGCGGCCGCCAGACGGAGCGGGAGCTGAACTCCTTCTCCGCGGTGAAGCCCTTTTTCGGCTTTACGCGTCCGCCCCGGTGGACGGTCGAGGTCCTGCGGGAGGAGCAGCTCACGCCGAAGCTGATGGGGCTGAAACCCGTTCGTCTCTATGTGCCGCTTTCCATGTTCAAAAAGAGCACCGCCTGGATGTCCCGCGTCCCGGCGCAGACGGAGCTGGCCGTGGTCCTGCCCCGGGTCATTCTGGACGGGGAGGTCGACCGCGTGCTCGAAACGCTGGACGCGGCCCGCGCGCTGGGCGTGCGGCTTGCGCTCTGCGGCAATCTGGGCCATATTTCTCTGGCCCGCTCCCGCGGCTTTGCAGTCTGCGGAGACTTCGGCCTCAATCTGTTTAACTCCCGTGCCATGAACGTTGCCCGCGGGCTTGGCCTGGAGAGCGCGACAGCGAGCTTTGAGCTGACCATTCCCCGGATCCGGGACCTGTCCAAGCCGCTGCCAACGGAGCTTTTGGCCTATGGCCGCCTGCCTCTGATGCTCACCGAAAACTGTCTCATCAAAAATCGGACGGGTCGCTGCGCTTGCGACGCCGGTCCCCTGAAGTTGGTGGACAGGAAGGGCGAGGAATTCCGGGTCATGCCGGATCAGGATACCTGCCGCAGCGTCATTTACAACGGCAAAAAGCTGTACCTGCTGGACAAGCTGCCGGAGCTGCGGAACCTGGGGCTCTGGGCGCTGCGCGTCTGCCTGACCACCGAGAATCCCATGGAGGTCGACGCCGTCGCTTCCGCTCTGCGGGCCGCCGCGCCCTTCGATCCCGGCGCCTGCACACGGGGCTTATACTATCGCGGCGTAGAATAATACAGAAAACGATCAAAGAACAGTTGACAATTACAAGGTAGGAAGTATATACTATGAATCTGATTCTTGGCTCCCAGTCGCCTCGGCGGCGGGAGCTATTGGAGCGGATGGGCCTGCAATTTCAGGTCCTGACTGCTGAGATCGACGAAACGAAATATGTGACCGACGACCCGGAGACCACGGTCCTTCGCATCTGCGAGGCAAAGGCGGCCGCAGTGGCCTCGAAAATGCAGAATGCAGCATGCAAAATGCAAAATGAGGGAGCAGGGAACGCGGGGGAACGGATTCTTCGCTTCGCTCAGAATGACGGCGCAGGGGCGCACAGTGTGCGCCCGCTTGAGGCCCTGATCCTTGCCTCGGATACCATCGTGGTGCTCGACGGGAAGATCATGGGCAAGCCCCATGACGAGGCCGAAGCAAGGGCTATGCTGGCTTCCCTCTCCGGTCGGGAGCACGCGGTCTATACGGCGTTTTGCCTGCTGCCGGTCGAAATGCAGCATGCAGCATGCAGCATGCAAAAGGCCGTCTGTCACTGCGAAAAAACTTACGTCAAATTCCGCGCGCTGACGGCGGAGGAGATTGCGGCCTACGTGTCCACCGGCGAGCCGATGGACAAGGCCGGCGCCTACGGAATCCAGAATCTCGGCGCAATGCTGGTTGAATCCATCCGCGGCGACTACTTTACCGTCATGGGTCTGCCGGTCTGCCGGCTCGCGCAGGCTCTGAAACAATTCGGAATGGATCCTCTTTTGAAGCAGGAGAACAAACAATGAAAAAGCATTTATCCGCCAAGACCAAGTGGCTGATCGTGATCGCGGTGCTGCTGGCCGGATTCGTGACCGTGAACTCGGCTACGAAAACCGGCGGCTGGGGAACGCGTGCGGTCCAGTCGGTTCTGACGCCCTTCCGTTCCGCTACCAGCGCGTTGGTGCGCCAGGTGGAACGGTATTACAACTACGTTTTCAAATATGAGTCCCTGCAGGCGGAGAACGAGGCCTTGAAGGCGCAGATCAATTCCATGGAGGAGGGCGTCCGAAGCGCCGACTCCCTCCAGCGCGAGAACGAGCGTCTGCACCAACTGCTTGGCCTTGCGGCGGAGCATGAGGACTATCATTTTGCCTCGGCATATATCATCGCCTGGGTAGACAGCAGTTGGAAATCTGCCTTTACCATCGGCAAAGGCACCAACTCCGGCATCCATGAGGGCCTGGTGGCCGTCACGGAATACGGGCAGGTGGTAGGCCTTGTCACGGAGGCCGGATCCAACTGGGCGACCATCACCACCGTCTTGGACTCCGCGCTGGATATTTCCGCCACGGTGGCCTCCACTGGCTACAACGGCGTGGTGGAGGGCGCGCTTGCCACAGGCTCCGAGGGCCTGCTGCGGATGAACTATCTGCCCACGGACTCCGTCCTGCGAAACAACGACCAGGTCCTGACCACGGGCTCCACGGTCTATCCC
Source organism: uncultured Clostridia bacterium (assembly GCA_946411475.1). Classification (GTDB taxonomy): domain Bacteria; phylum Bacillota; class Clostridia; order Oscillospirales; family Oscillospiraceae; genus JAFRPC01. The sequence continues at coordinate 8,270 of CAMKED010000055.1, forward strand.
CGCGGCCTGATCATCGGCTACGTCACCGACGCCAATTTTGACCAGACCGGCGTGGCGAAGTACGCCCTGCTCAAGCCTGCTGCGGATATGGACAACCTGGAGCAGGTATTCATTATTACTGATTTCAACAACTCGTGACCGAAAAGGCAACTCAAAACCCGGAAAGGAGGGGCTGAAGCGTGCTGAAGCATGTTCATCTCACAAAGAGCCAGTGGCTCGGCATCTTGAAGTGGTCCCTCTACGGGCTGTTGACGCTTGCAGTGCTGCTGCTGCAGTCGGTGGTGCTCTCTCAGCTTCCGGTGTTTGGCGTGAAGCTTGCGCCGCTGCCCGTGCTGATCGTCTGCGTCTGCATTTGGGAAGGATCGGAAAAGGGCGGGATCTACGCCATCTTGGCGACCCTGTTCTGGTGCCTGTCCGGGTCTGATTTCGGCAATATCTCTGTGGCGGTGATTCCCATCGGCGCGATGCTTTCTGCTGTACTCTGCCGGGCGGTGCTGACCCTTCGCTTCCTTCCGGCGGCTTTGTGTTGCCTGGGCGTGACCTTGGTCAACGCCTCGGCGATTTTTGTGTTTAAGCTGATTCTTCCGCCCACGGTGGCGATCGACAGCTTCTGGCGGATCCTGCTGCCCGGGGTCTTCCTGTCCATGCTCTTTATGCCCATTCATTACGCGCTGGTGAAGCTCATCAGCAGAATCGGGGTGCACGATGCGTTATAATTTCAAGCTGCGTTTGGGGCTGGTGCTTGCGGTATTCGGCATTCTGATGGGGGCCTTCGCCTACCGACTGATCCAGCTTCAGGTGGTGAACCCGCGGACGAGCTCCGTCTCCACCGGCACCTATACCTATGACACCAGAGTGACCGCAGCCCGCGGCGAGATCCTGGACCGCAACGGAAACGTCCTGGTACGCAATCGGGCGAGCTACGATTTGATTATCACCAGCTACGCCCTGTTCAACTCTGAGGACCCAAACGAAAGTCTGCGTCAGCTTGCCCGCCTGTGCCGGGAGCTGGGGATCAGCTATACCGACCACCTGCCTGTTACCCGGGTCAAGCCCTACGAGTATGAGACTTCCAACTATTCCAGAACCTGGAACGGCTACTTCCGCGATTTCCTGCGGCAGAACGACTGGGATGCGGACGTTTCCGCCGCGCAGCTCATCAAGCTGATGCGCAGCCGCTTCCACATCCCCAACGATTGGTCTGACGAGGACGTGCGGGACGTGCTGGGCCTGCGTTATGAGTTGGATCTGCGCTACTACACCTATCTGCCCACCTACACCTTCCTTTCCGACGTGGACGCCGCGCAGCTCGCGGAGCTGCAGGAGCTCAACGTCCCCGGCATGCAGGTCGTGGCCGGAACCGTCCGGGAATACAATACCGATTACGCTGCCCATATTCTGGGCCGGACCGCGGCCATGAGCCCGGAGGAATGGGAAATTTACAAGGAAAAGGGCTATGCCATGGACGCCTACGTTGGCAAGGACGGCCTGGAAAAAGCCTTTGAGGAAGTGCTCCACGGTACCGACGGTATCCTGCGGACCACCGTGGACCGGGAAGGCAATATCATCTCTCAGGAGTACGTTGTCGAACCCAAGGCCGGCGCCAACGTGGAGACCACGATCGACATCAACTATCAGCGGATCGCTGAGGAATCCCTTGCGAGCTATATCCTCGACCTGCGCGAAAACGGCGTCGGCTCCAAGCATGAGGGCAAGGACGCGGAGGGCGGCGCTGTGGTCGTTATGGACGTCAAGACCGGCGCGGTTTTGGCCTCCGCCTCCTACCCCACCTTCAACATTGCCACCTTCTCTCAGGATTACAACGAGCTGATTCAGGACAAGTATTCGCCGATTTTCAATCGGGCCCTGATGCAGGCCTATCCCCCCGGCTCCACCTATAAAATGGTCACGGCCATCGCCGCGCTGACGGAGGGAACCATCAACCGCAGCTACGTTGTGGAGGATAAGGGCGTCTATACGCGATTCGAGGAGCAGGGCTATGCGCCTGCCTGTTATCTCTGGACCTCCAGCCATCAGACCCATGGCATTGTCAACTGTGCCGAGGCGCTTGCCGTGTCCTGCAACTACTTCTTCTATGAAGTCGGCTGGCTGACAGGCGAAGAGGCGACGGACAAAACGGCCAAGGCCCTGGGCCTTGGCGAGCCCACCGGCGTAGAGCTGCCCGAGACCACGGGCTGGCGTGCCAATGAGGAAACCAAAAAGGAGCTGTATTCCGATCCCAAAATGCAGGTCTTTACCTACGGCGACCGGATTAGCATGGCCATCGGCCAATCGGACAACCGCTTTTCACCCCTGCAGCTTGCGGTTTATACCTCGGCCGTTGCCAACCGCGGCGTCCGATATAAGGCGACCTTCCTCAACCGGATCATCTCCGCGGACTACCAGGAGTTGCGCTATGAGATGCAGCCCGAGGTGGCGTCCGTCTTGCAGGCTACCGACGAGGCCTGGGACGTTTGCAGGGCCGGCATGCGCATGGCAGTGTCTTCCGACAGCGGCACGGCAAACAAGGTCTTTGGGGATTATCCCGTGAAGGTTTGCGCCAAGACCGGCACTGCGCAGCACGGCGCGGGCGGCTCGGACAACGCCTCCTTTGTCTGCTATGCGCCGATGGACGATCCTCAGATCGCCATTGCGATCTACGTGGAAAAGGGCGCCCAGGGCGGCGCGCTGGGCAATATTGCCAAGGACATCTTCGACGCCTACTTCGTCAACGCCGGCGGCAATGACACTGTCGCCCCGGAGAATGCAATGAACTGAACAAGCGCAAATAGGACGCTCCCAAATTCGGGAGCGTCCTTTTGAATCGGATCATTACTGCGCCTTTTTGGCGTCGTTGGCAGCCTTCTTGGCAGTCTCAACGAGGGACTCGAACGCCTTGGAATCGGCGATGGCCAGCTCGGACAGAGCCTTGCGGTTCATCTCGATACCGGCCTGCTTCAGACCGTACATAAACCAGCTGTAATTCATGCCGTAGGGCTTGACAGCGGCGGAGATACGGGTGATCCACAGACGGCGGAAGTCGCGCTTCTTCAGCTTGCGGC
>CAMKED010000056.1 GCA_946411475.1 uncultured Clostridia bacterium
TCCCTATTCGCTATCCTTTTTTTCAACTGTTAAGTATCATTGTAACACATACACAAAGAAAACACGCTGAACGTCTGTCTGCGTTGACGAACGGGAAGATATGTGATACAATACACGCAATCAACGCTGGGGCGTCCCCGCGTTTTCGGAGGTAGCAATGATACTGTCAGACAAAACCATCACAAGAATGCTGCAGGAGAGAAGTCTGGTGATCGAGCCGATCACGCCGGAGCAGATCCAGCCGGCCAGCGTGGACATCCGCCTCGGCAATACCTTCAGCGTAGTAGACGAGACTTCCACCGGCATTATCACGCTGAAAAATGAGATCCAGTACAAGACCATCACCACGGATACCTATCTCATTATGCCGGGGCAGTTCGTATTGGCTACCACCATGGAATACTTCGAGCTTCCCAACAATCTGACCGCGTTCGTGGAGGGACGCAGCTCGCTCGGGCGAATGGGACTGTTCATTCAGAACGCGGGCTGGGTCGATCCGGGTTTCAAGGGGGAGATCACGCTGGAGCTCTTCAACGCGAACAAGTGCGCCATCGAGCTGAAAGCAGGCCGCAGGATCGGGCAGCTCGTTTTTGCGCAAATGGATGATTACGCCCTGCATCCCTATCAGGGGAAATATCAGGATCAGCGCGGGGCGACCGGCTCCAGGGTGTATTTGGATCACGATTGAAAAAGAAGAACGCTTCCGCAGGCATAGGCCACGGAAGCGTTCTTTCGTGCATCACCGCTTCTTGTAAAGAAGCAGTTCCGGATCTGCACCCTCTGCGCCGTAGCTGCAGATCAGGATGAAGTCCCGGTTGGCCAGAATGCCGTAGCAGCGGCCGGGCTCCTTCTCGGATTCAAGTTGGTTGCCGAGATAGGTCGCCTGATCGTTCAGGAATTTCACGCTGATCCCGCTCGGAAGCGGGTAGGCAAGGTTCACGTAGGCTCCGACGAGCGCGTTCAGGCGCTCCAGCCTGGGCATTCCTTCGATCTGCAGGGCGTTGATCTCGTCGATCAACTGCCGCTTGAAGGCCTCGAATTTTCCACCGTCGCTGTATTCCCCGAATTTCTTCCAGTAGTCCAGCTTGGGCAGCATCTCCTTCATATAGGCGCGGGCCTGGCCCTCCGAGAAACCCTGGTTTGCCATGTGCGGGACGCAGACGTCGATCAGATCGTCCATGTCGCTGTACGTGAAGGTCCCGTCCGCGTAACACCACTTGCAGAATTCCTCGTTGCGGGTCCCGTCCTGTTCGCGGCTGATGATCGCATCCTCCAGCGGCATGCCGCAGCACTGACAGACGAGCTGCCGCGGCGCGCCGAGCAGCGTGTTGATGGATACGTCATACAGCTTGGACAGCAGCTTCAAAGTTTCCGTATTCGGCACGGTGTCGCCGTTTTCCCAGCGGGAGACCGCCTGGCGGGTCACGAAGACCTTTTCGGCCAGCTCGTCCTGAGACAGGCCGCTTTTGGTTCTGAGCTCCAACAAAACGTCTTTCGGATTCATTCAAACACCTCCTGTGCCTATCCTATCACAGAAACCCGTATTTGAAAAGCAACCGCCTGTTGCCCTTTCCGTCAGATCTGCGCCGTCAGCTTTTCGTTGGCCTTTTTCATGAATTTCTCATACTGGATCACGAAGCGTTCGTGCGTGCCCTCACCGACCAGACCGAAGTCGTCGTAAACCTTGACGTTAAACACAAGGCGTCTGCGGTCTACCAGCGTCAGCTCGCTTTCGCATCGGACCTTCAGGCCGATCGGCGTCGCCGCGAGGTGCCGGACGTTCAGTTCGGTGCCGACGGTTCCCTCGCCGGGCTGCAGCTCGGAGACGACGCTTCTCCAGCAGGTCTCCTCGATCATCGCGATCATCGCGGGGGTCGCAAACACGTCCAGTTCGCCGCTGCCCAGCGCCCCGGCGCATTTGTCCTTCGTCACGGTCAATTCGAGCGTTCCTTTGATTCCGGTTTCCAGCATGATATTTCTCCTTTTCTGTTGGGGCGGCTTATATCCGCCCGAATGGCAGGACTGATTATACCACGGCCCCCGGCGCAATGCAAGCACCAAAGCCCGCCGATTTTTTCGTCCCGCCGAAGGCGCTTTTCCCGCCGGGGCCTGCCTGAAAAAGTTTCAAAAAATGGCTGAATTGGGAAAAGACGAAACGACTGCGTGACCGGATGGGTCACGCAGTCGTTTTTCATGGGCGCATCGGTCACGGCGGAAAACACGCGCTATGATCCATACGCTCGTATTACGCCTTCCACACCGCCTTGAGAATGGCGCCGATCTTGGGGGTGGTGCCGTAGAGCAGGACGCCTACGCTGTAGATCTTGGCGGACAGGAAGCCCACGCCCACGGTGGAGCCCAGCAGGATGGCAACGGACAGGACGATCTCATACCAGGGCACGGTGCTCATGCAGATCCGGGTAAACATGGCCATGGGGGAGGTAAAGGGGATAAAGGAGCAGACCTTCATCAGGGTGTTGTCTGTGTTGCCGCTGGACATGGAGATCATGACCACCATAAAGGCGATGATGAACAGGAAGGTGATGGGCATGACGGAGGTGTTGATGTCCTCCAGCTTGGAGGCCGTGGAGCCGATGGCCCCGTAGAGGAAGGCGTAGATCAGGAAGCCCAGGACGAAGTACAGCAGCATATAACCGAACAGGCTCACCGGAATATTGAAGATGGAGGCGATCATGGGATTGTCGCCCCAGGCGGACTTGTTGAGGTTGTAGAAGAGCAGGGCGGAGCCAAAGACGGCCACCAGTTGGAGCAGGCCGGCCAGGCAGGAAGCCAGGACCTTGCCGAACATCATGGCGGTAGGCTTGGCGCTGGTCACCAGGACCTCCATGGCCCGGGAGCTCTTCTCCGTGGCCACGTTGGTGGCCACCATCTGGCCGTAGAGCAGGATGACCATGTACAGGGCCATGATCATGATGTAGGTGTAGAGGAAGTTTTGTCCCTGGTCCTTGCCCAGGGTGACGGTGCGGCTCTCGATCTGGGCGGACATGATCTCGGCGGCCTCCTCGGGGCTCAGACCGTGCTCCACCATGGCAGCGACCCGGCAGACCTCTTTCAGAACGGTCTCGGCCACCGCCGTATTGGCGTCATACATGGAGAGATTGTCCACGTAGTAGGTGTAGGAGGAGGCGCTGTCCATGGCGAAGGCGCAGTCGGCGCTGCCGTTGGTGATCTGGGCCTGTACGTCCTCCAGGCTCCCTTCGGCCAGCTTCACCTCGAAGTCGGGGAAGGCCGGGTCAAAGTACTGCTTCACCAGGGCGCCCAGTTGGGGGTCCTCCGCGTAGATCAGAATGACGGAGCGGTCGGCGGGCTGATCCTCGGACTTGAACAGGCCGGTGATGTTGGGAATGAACATGCAGACGGCAATGGCGATCACCAGGAATACCGTGGTGCCCACGAAGACCTTGTTTTTCAGGTAGCCCCTGAACTCAAATCTGAAAATCGTTCCTAACTGTTTCATCGTCCTCGCCTCCTTACACCTGCTCGCCCGCGTACTGGACAAAAATGTCGTTCAGCGAGGGCTCGAATACCTTGATCTCGTCCACGTCGTACTGCTCCACCAGGCGCTTCATCACCGCGCTCTTTTCGTCGGGGCTCGCCATTTGGAGCAGCAGCGCGCCGTTCTCCGTTTCGGTGCAGGCGCTGCCGAAGTCCCGCCGGATCAGTTCCGGCTTTGTGGTGCTCACCACCAGCCGATCCCGGGGGTAGTTCCGCTTGATGTCGTAGAGGTCCCCGTGGAGAGCCACCTTTCCGGCGTTGATGATGGCGATGCTGTCGCAGAATTCCTCGATATAGCTCATCTGGTGGCTGGAGAACAGGACGATCTTGCCCTTGGCGATCTGCTCCTTCACCACGTCCTTCAGCAGCATGGCGTTCACCGGGTCCAGACCGGAGAAGGGCTCGTCCAGGATCACGATGTCCGGGTTGTGGGCCAGGGCCGTCACCAGCTGGATCTTCTGCTGGTTGCCCTTGGAGAGGGTGTCCAGCCGCTTGTTCCGGTATTCCGTCATGCCAAGCCGTTCCAGCCAGGCGTCCACGGCCACGACGGCGTCCTTCTTTGTCATGCCCTTCAGCTGGGCGAAGTAGCTCAGCTGGTCGATGATGATCTTTTTGGGGTAGAGGCCCCGCTCCTCGGGCAGATAGCCGATCTGGATTTTCTTGTAGTCGATGGGCTTTCCGTCGATCAGCACCTCACCGGCGTTGGCCTTGAAGACGTCCATCAGAATGCGGATGGAGGTGGTCTTGCCCGCGCCGTTCCGGCCCAGCAGACCGAAGGCCTTCCCGCTCTCCGCGGTGAAGGAGACCCCCTTGAGGACTTGCTTGTCCCCGAAGGCTTTGTCGATGTTTTTCAGTTCTAAGCGCATAATCGCCACTCCTGTTTCTGTAGTATTATTTTCGCAGTATGATAATCAATTTGCTTACAGGCCCGTTTGTTTTGATCCTATTATACCAGCTGCAGTCGGCTTCGTCTATGACAAAAGCTGCAAAAAAGCGGGTGTTTTTTTGCAGTTTTTGCCAAAATGGCAGATGCACCCTTCGGTAGCGCGGGCTATTAGCCCGCCATACTCCCGCACGCACCAGGCAATAGGAGACAGGGGTGCATAGGGACGGCACTCTGCCGTCCGCCTCTTCCCCGCACGGATGCACCTTTCGGCAGCAGAACACCTCGTAGGGACAAGCAATGCTTGTCCGCGTTTGCGAAGCAAACGATCGAATGCGTCAGCAGACGATCCACCCGGGTTTCGACCGGCGACCGGGTTGGATTTGCCTGACGGCAAATTGCATTCGTTCCGAATGCCGGACAAGCAATGCTTGTCCCTACGGTGCAATGTGGATAATCCGACTCAGGCCCTCTCATTGCAGCGAACGCCTTGCAAAAACGGCAGCGACCGGAGAACAGCCGGTTCAGCCCCAGAGCATACCGCCCAGACTGGCCAGCATCACCAGAACTGTCAGAATTGACAGCACGGCAGACCAGACGCGCCTCTTTTTGCGGGCGGGATCGGGGTGCCGCGTGTTCCAGACCCTCCAGCCCCACCATGCTGCACCCAAAGCCCAACACAGGGCCCTACACAGATCTGGAATGTTGTATTTTTCCAGCAGAAAAGAGCCGTAAATCACAGCGTTGAGGGCAGAGGCAATGCAACAGAGCAACGCTCCCTTGCTCAATCTGCTGCGAAACTGCTGCCGGGACTCCAGATCCGTGAAGATCTCGTAGGCCTCCTCCGGCAGGGAAGGATCCCAGGGCTTGCGGAAGAAATGTGCTCCGCCCAGGCTGCTGCACACGTGTTCCCAGCCCTGCTCCCGAAAGAACGCCTGGTAGCGCTCCCAATCGTCCACGCTCCGGCAGTCCATCTGGTAGCGGTAGCGGGCGTTGGGGTCCTTCTTGTAATGAATGCGAAAGCTGCCGACCTTCACCAGCTGCCAGCCCTCCGCCGAGGCCTGATCCAGCGCCCGAAGCAGTTCCTCCGTGCTCTGAGCGCTGTTTCTCCGATAGCTGTTCCGAACCTTTTTCTGCTGTTTTTCCATCCGTTACACCTCCCCCGCGTTTGCCAGCATCCGCCGCAGCCGGGCGATCTCCGTTTCCAGAACCGTCAGGCCCGCGTCGGTGAGCTGATAGAGACGCCGACGCTCCTGGCCCGGATTCTCCACCAGGATCTCCTGGATCCAGCCCTTTTTCATCATATTGCTGACGGCGCCGTACATGGTGCCGGAGCCGATGTTCACTTCCCCGCCGGAGAGCCGATGGGTCATCTGCATAATGCCGTAGCCGTGGTTTGCCCCCTTGGCCAGACACAGCAGAATGTAATAATAGCTCTCGGACAGGGGTTCGCTGCGCTTCATCGCTATATCGCCTCCTGTTATGTCGTCACTTGCTATGTCGCCTTGCGACAGTATCATAGCACGACACATGTCGTTTGTCAACATATTCTTCAGACAATCGGCAATGCGAGAACGTGCGGACGAGCGATGCTCGTCCCTACGAATTCTGAACCCTGAACTCTGAACTTTTTTCCGCTTTTCCCTGCATTTCTCAAAGATTCCTATTGCAATTTACAATTCAGTATGCTATATTTTCCAAGTTGTGAAAGGGGAGAACGCTATGATTCCACAAGAAAAGATCAGAAATATCGCTATCATCGCCCACGTTGACCACGGCAAGACCACCCTCGTGGACGAAATGCTGAAGCAGGGCGGCATCTACCGGGAAAACCAGGCCGTGGTGGATCGTGTCATGGACTCCGGCGATCTGGAGCGGGAGCGCGGCATCACCATTCTGGCCAAGAACACCGCCGTCCACTACAAGGACTATAAAATCAACATCGTGGATACCCCGGGCCACGCCGACTTCGGCGGCGAGGTGGAGCGTATCCTGAAAATGGTCAACGGCGTTCTGCTGCTGGTGGACGCCGCCGAGGGCCCCATGCCGCAGACCCGCTTCGTGCTGCAAAAGGCGCTGGAGCTGGGCCACAAGGTCATCGTGGTGGTCAACAAGATCGACCGCCCCGACGCCCGGATCGACGAGGTCATGGACGAGGTGCTCGAACTCCTGCTGGATCTGGACGCAACGGACGAGCAGTTTGAATCCCCCACCATCTTCTGCTCTGCCCGGCAGGGCATCTCCGCCTACGGGCCTCACGAGGAGGGCAAGGATCTGATTCCCCTCTTCGAGACCATCGTCAACTACATTCCCGCCCCGCAGGGCGACGCCGGGGCCCCGCTGCAAATGCTGGTGTCCTCGCTGGACTACAACGACTACGTCGGCCGGATCTGCATCGGCCGTGTCGAGCGCGGCACCATCCGGCAGAATCAGGAAGTCATGATCTGCGACTACCACGACGCCTCCATCCGGCAGAAGGGCAAGATCGTAGCGCTCTACGCCTTCGACGGTCTGGGCCGGACCCCCATTCAGGAGGCCAGTGCGGGCGAGATCGTGGCCTTCTCCGGCATTTCCGACATCACGATCGGCCGGACGGTCTGTGATCCGCTGACCGTGGAGCCCCTGCCCTTTGTCAAAATCTCCGATCCCACGATCGAAATGACCTTTGCCGTCAACGACAGCCCCTTCGCGGGCCGCGAGGGCAAGTACGTCACCTCCCGGAACCTCCGGGATCGGCTTGACCGCGAGCTGCTGAAGGACGTCTCCCTCCACGTCACGGAGCAGGGCACGGACGCCTTCAACGTGGCAGGCCGCGGCGAGATGCACCTGTCTATTCTGATCGAGACCATGCGCCGCGAGGGCTTTGAATTCTCTGTCTCCACGCCCCGCGTCCTGACCAAGGTAATCGACGGTGTGAAGTGCGAGCCCATCGAGCGGATGGTGGCAGACGTGCCTGAAAACGCGATGGGCGCCGTGATTGAGAAGATCGGCCAGCGCAAGGGCGATCTGGTCTCCATGACCCCGATGGGAAGCCGCTACCGTCTGGAATTCCTGGTACCCTCCCGCGGCCTCTTCGGTTACCGCAGCGAATTCCTCACCGACACCCACGGCGAGGGCGTCATGTCCTCCGTGCTGGACTCCTACGCGCCCCTTAAGGGCGACATTGAGCGCCGCAAGACCGGCTCTTTGGTGGCGCACGAGACCGGCGAGACTACGGCCTACGGCATCGGCGGCGTGCAGGATCGCGGCCAGATGTTCGTCAGCCCCGGCATCCCGGTTTACGCCGGTATGATCGTCGGCGCGTGCAGCCGCAATGAGGATATGACCGTCAACGTCTGCAAGAAGAAGCAGCTCACCAATATGCGCGCCGCCGGTTCCGACGACGCGATCCGCCTGGTGCCGCCGCGTACCTTCTCGCTGGAGCAGTGCCTGGAATACCTGGCAGACGACGAACTGCTGGAGGTCACGCCGCAGAATCTCCGCATGCGCAAGCGCATCCTGGATCACAGCCAGAGAATGCGCGAGATGATGAAAAACAGGTAATTCACAAGTAAAAAAAGTAAGAATTAAGAGGTAAGAAGTACGGAAGCGATACTTTTTACCTCTTACTTTTTTCGTTTCTATTCAGTCGCACCTGCTCCGTAGTGGCCGCGCACCTGCGCGGCCATGGCGCGCAGCACTTTTCTGTGGATTTATGGCCGCGCAGGTGCGCGGCCACTACGACCCTACTGAACAGATACCTTTTTTCCTTCTTCCCTTGCCGCTGCGCACATACACTGTACCAATACGTTGCGGAGGGAAAGAATATGGAACAATACGAATTGGCTTTATCACGGGCGGGCGCACCGAATCTGGCGGAATTTCAGCGGCGGGAGGGTCTGACGCCTACGGGGCGGCCGGATGCGGCGACCTGGGCCGTCCTGCTGCCCTGGCTGACGGGCTATCGCAATTACCGGGTGCAGGCCGGGGACAACTACAGCCGCATCGCGGCGCGCTTCGGGACGACGGTGCGGGCGCTGATTACCGCCAACCCCAATCAGGACCCCCTTCGCCTCTACGTAGATCAGCTTTTGACTGTGCCGCTCGGCTTCGAGGTCGTACCGACTGATCAGCCCTTCTCCTATGAGTTGCTGACACTTTGCCTGGACGGACTGGCAGCGCGCTATCCCTTCCTGACGGTGCGCAACATCGGGGAAAGCGCTTACGGGCGGAAGCTGCCGCAAATTGCCGTGGGGCTGGGTCCCCGGCGGGTCCTCTATAACGCCTCGCACCATGCCAACGAGTGGATCACGACGCCGCTTCTGCTGAAATTTCTGGAACGCTATGCCCGGGCTGTCTCCGAAAACGGGAAGCTCTTCGGTTTCTCCGCCCAGGCGCTCTACCAGCGGACCACGCTGCACCTGGTTCCGATGGTGAACCCGGACGGGGTGGATCTGGTGACAGGCGGATTGCGGCCCGGGGAGCCCGGCTGGGCCGAGGCAGAGCGTCTGGCAGGGAACTACCCCGAAATCCCCTTCCCCGACGGCTGGAAGGCCAACCTGCGGGGCGTGGATCTGAACCTCAACTACCCCGCCCGATGGGACCAAGCCAGGGAAATCAAGTATGCGCAGGGCTATTCCCGCCCCGGGCCCAGGGATTATGTCGGCCCGGCGCCGCTTTCAGAAGCGGAGAGCGAGGCCATGGTCCGGCTGACGGAGCTGACGGAGCCGGAGCTGACGCTCAGTTATCATACCCAGGGCAACGTGATCTATTGGAAGTTCCTGAACATGGAGCCCGCCGGCGCGCAGGAGCTGGGAGAACGCTTTGCCGCTGTCTCCGGCTACACGCTCGAGGACGTGCCCTTTGCCTCGGGCTTTGCAGGCTATAAGGACTGGTTTGTCCTGACCCGCGACAGGCCGGGTTATACCGTGGAGGTCGGTCTGGGAGAGAACCCCCTGCCGCTGACCCAATTCAACGACATTTACACCCGGAATCTCGGAATTCTGACGCTGGGCCTGGCCGAGGGATAATCGTGCGGGAATTGGCGCTTTTTTTCCCGGATGCCTTCTGTTTTTCGTCAATTGTTATTGCCTATTCCCGTTCATTGTGTTATAATGTTTTAAATTGTGCGTTAGACCGAACCATACTGATAAAAAGAAAGGAAATTGCCATGAAAGAGATCACACCGGCCCTTTTGGAGCGCTTTCGGACGCAAGAGGCTGCACGGCGGGAATTGAGGACCCTGCAAGCCGCGATGGCCAAGACGGAACTGAAGGAATTGGCATTTGTCCCCGCCGCAGCCGCAAAGCTGAACGGAGACTTTACCATAGAGCTCAAAACCAGAGGCGTCACCTACCAGCAAAAGAGCGGACGCTGCTGGCTCTACGCGGTTCTGAACATTCTTCGCGAACGCATCTCCGAGACCTGCAAGCTGGACAAGTTTGAGTTGTCTGCCAACTATCTCTCCTTCTATGACAAGCTGGAGAAGGCCAATAACTTCCTCGAGCTCGTCATTGAAAACGCCGGCAAGCCCCTGAACGATCGCATGATGGAATACGTGCTCGGCGGCGTGGGCGACGGCGGTTACTGGGATATGGCAACCGACCTTGTGAAGAAATACGGCGTGGTTCCGGCCTCCGTCATGCCGGAAACCTGGCAGTCCACCCACACGGAAAAATTCCTCAAGCTCCTCAACAGCCTGCTGCGAAAGGACGCCGGAAAGCTCCGGGCCGTCATCGCCGCCGGAGAGGATCCGCAGCCCGTGAAGGAGGCCATGCTCGAAGAGGTCTACCGCATGGAATGCATCGCCTTCGGCGAGCCGCCCAAGCGCTTCTGCTTCGAATACCGGGACAAAGACAACGAATACCACTGCGTGCGCGAGCTGAGCGGCAGAACCTTCTACGAGCAGTTTGTGGGCGACGCGCTGGACGATTACATCACCGTCACCAACCACCCGACCCACGGTCTGCCCATGAACCTCTACTACGTGTTCCACTACATGGGCTCCATGGCCAACCGGGACGTCATCAACCTCAATCTGACCTTGGAGGAGATGGAGGAGCTGACCGTCAGGCAGCTTCGTGACGGAGAGCCTGTTTGGTTTGGCTGCGACGCCGGCGCCTACGGCGACCGCGACAAGGGCGTCTGGGATCCTGACAGTCTGGACTGGTCCGGCCTGATGGGCGGCGTGGACTTTGACATGTCCAAGGGCGACCGTTTGGAGTATCACGACAGCTTTGCCACGCACGCGATGATCTTCGTGGGCGTCAACTTCGATGAAGCCGGAAAGCCGGACCGCTGGAAGATCGAGAACAGTTGGGGCGAGGACGTCGGCAAGAAGGGCTACTTCGTATGCAGCGAGGCCTATTTCCGCGAATTCGTCTACGAAGTCATCGTCCGGAAAAAGCACCTGACCGACGCGCAGCGCGCGCTGCTGGAGCAGCCGCCTGTCCGTATCCAGCCCTGGGAGGGCGATTGGCTGTAATCGTTCCAAGAAATTACAATTTATTGTAACGTTTTTCTCATTTGCGACATTAACAAACAGCAAATCAAAAACAGAAGATTCGGAGAAATGACAATGGACATCATGCAAAAAATCCTCAACGAGCTGCGGAAGGCAGTGCAGGGAAAGGACCAGGTCCTGGTCTGGATCCTGATGACAATTTTGGCCAACGGCAACGTCCTCCTGGAGGATATCCCCGGCGTTGGCAAGACCACCATCGCCCTGGCCTTCTCCCGCGCGCTGGACCTGGACTACGGACGTGTGCAGTTCAACCCCGACGTGCTTCCCTCGGACATCACGGGCTATTCTGTTTATGAGAAGCAGAGCGGCAAAATGATCTACCAGAAGGGCGCCATCCTCTGCAACCTCTTCCTGGCCGATGAGCTGAACCGCGCCACCTCCCGGACCCAGTCCGCTCTGCTGGAGGCCATGGAGGA
>CAMKED010000057.1 GCA_946411475.1 uncultured Clostridia bacterium
GAGCCCGGAGGCCCGACCATCAGCACGTTGTGGCCGCCCGCGGCGGCGATCTCCAACGCCCGTTTCGCGTTTTCCTGGCCCATCACGTCCTTGAAATCCGGCACGGCCCGTGTAATCGTATCCTGCACCCAGACGGGCTGGGGCTGAATCTGCGGGCCGCCCCGAAGGTGGGCGATGAGTTGCGCCACGGAGAAGACCGGGATCACCGTGATCCCCTCGGCCAGCGTAGCCTCGCGGGCGTTCTGCATCGGCACGTAGAGCGTTTTGATCCCGCATTTGGCTGCAGCAATCGCCATCGGCAGCACGCCGGGCACAGGGCGGAGCTTTCCTTCAAGGCTCAGCTCGCCCAGGAAGGCGTGCGTCTCATCCGGCAGATTGACCTGACCGAAAGCGGAGAGGATCCCCAGCAGGATCGGCAGGTCGTAGACCGTGCCGCTCTTTTTCGTGTTGGCGGGAGCCAGGTTCACGGTAATGCGGGAGGGCGGAAATTTGAAGCCGGAGGTTTTTACCGCGGCGCGGACGCGCTCCCGGGCCTCCTTGACCGCTGTGTCGGGCAGGCCGACGATCTCAAAGCCCGGCAGCCCGTTGGAAATAAAGCACTCCACAGAGATCCGATAGCCCTCGATCCCGTTGAGCCCAAGCGTTTGCAGTTTGCTGACCACGGCAGTCCCCTCCTTTCCGTATCTTATTTATTTTACCGCATCCTGCGCGAAAAAACAATCACATTTATCGCACGTTCTGCTGTTTTTTACATATTATGGGAATGAAAGCCCCTTGGTTTTCATTTGTTAAGGAGGGATCACCATGCCGGATCAAACCATTTCTGCCGGACGCCCCGCCCAGGAGCCGCGGGAGCCGATCCGGATTCATACCAGCCGGATCGAGGACGCCTGTATCGATAAGGACTGCATCGAGGATCTGCGGGTTTATCTCACCGGGACTTCGCAAAAATCGCTGGAAGGGGCCGTCAACGCCCGCGCCAGAAGTGCGGAGCTGCTCCACGTTTACATAGACGTGGCGCCGATTGCCTACAATCCCGGCCATTTTACCGCAGATTTGACCTTTTTCTATCGGATCGGCGGGGAGGCAATGTCGGGCGTGACCCGGCCAGCGCCCTTGGAGGGTCTGGCCGTCTTTACCAAGCGGGTCGTGCTCTTCGGCGGGCAGACGGCCACCAAGGTCTTCTCCAGCGCAGACAACGATTTGCTGCCAGACGCCCTGTATCAGACCCATACGCCGGACTGCGTCGTCGAGGCGGTGGACCCGATGGTCCTGTCGTCCCGGGTCGGAGAGGGGAGCGATACTGCCGCCGTCGCCCCGGAGATTCCGCAGGCCGTCCGGGCGCTTTTCCCGGAGGAGCCGGTGCTGAACGGCGCACGGCAGCTCTACGTGACCCTGGGCCAGTTCTCCACCGTGCGCATGGAGCGCGGGGCGCAGCTTCTGGTCTCTGCAGTGTCCTTTGCGATGCCGGATCGGAGCTGCTCCGACGACCCCGGCACCCCCGACGAGCCCTGCGACCTCTTTGCCAAGGTCGATTTTCCCACCCAGGCTTTCTATCCTTCGGCGCAGTAAGCGGCACGCGGCCCGGAAACGGGCCGCGTAATATTTTTCTTGACAAACGGGGGAGGGCGTGCTATACTGCTAATAGTTGAACAATCGTTCAACTATTCAACTGAAAGAACGAGGTGAGGCGCTTGAGCGACTTGAAATTTTATGATGTGGAGCTGGATCGGACCGACTGCACGGTGATCCACCAGGAGGTGGTGGACCGGGTAAAGGAGACAATGCCCGATGAAGACACCCTGCTGGACCTGGCGGACGCCTTCAAGCTGTTCAGCGATTCCACCCGCCTCAAAATTCTCTACGCGCTGATGGAGGCGGAGATGTGCGTCTGCGATATCTCGGTGCTGCTGGGCATGACGAAATCCTCCGTGAGCCACCAGCTCCGGGTGCTGAAGCAGTCGAACTTAGTGAAGTACCGCAAGGCCGGCCGGGTCATCTACTATTCCCTGGCCGACGACCACGTGCGCACGATCTGCCAGATGGGCATGGCGCATGTGCTGGAAGAGGACGAAGAGTTTGATTCGTAGGGTGCGGCACCCTTCCGCGCAGTTGAAGATGGAAAGGTATCTATTCGCTTGCACCTGCTCCGTAGTGGCCGCGCACCTGCGCGGCCATGGCGTGGATTGCTATCTCGGGGCTTTATGGCCGCGCAGGTGCGCGGCCACTACGAGCCTGCTGAACAGATACATGGAAAGCAGATAGCAATCTGCAAAACACCGACATGTTCAACTTTCAACTTTCAATTTTCAATTGTTTTCCGGGCGGCGTCCCCGACGCCCCGTTGGTTACAAGTTTGCAAAATATGATTTGGAGGATACAGTTATGAAAAAGAAATTCAAAATGGAAAACCTCGACTGCGCGAACTGCGCGGCCAAAATGGAGGAGCTGATCCGCAAGATCCCCGGTGTGCATGAGGCCAATATGAACTTCATGACCCAGAAGCTGAGCCTCGACGCGGAGGACGAGCGCTTCGACGAGATCCTGGCCGAGGCGCAGAAGTGCTGCGACCGGGTGGACAAGGGCTGCAGGATTGTTACCAATTGAGAATTGAGAAGTGAGAATCGAGAATTGACGGGTGGGAAGCATTTCGTAGCGCGGGCAATCTGCCCGCCGTATCTCCAACCTGCCGTGCTTCAGAGCCTGTAGGGGCGCACAGTGTGCGCCCGCGTCTCTCTGTAGGGGCGGTCATTGGCCGCCCGCGGTTCAGAGTTCAGAGTTCAGAGCCTGTAGCGCGGGCAATCTGCCCGCCACTCTCCGGTCTGCTTAATCCTTTTAATACAGGAGAAATATCGAATGAATGAAACAATCGTTCCAACCCAAAAGCCTGAGATGATCCTGTTCGACTACGGGCAGACGCTGATCTCGGAGGCCGCTTTTGACGGTCTGAAGGGCACGACGGCGGTCATGGCGTACGCGGTGGAAAACAAATACCGCCTGACGCCAGAGCAGGTGCAGCGGGAGGCCGATGCGATCAAGCAGGAGTTGAAGCGCATGGATCCCGCGACGAGAGCGCAGAGAACCATCGAGACGCCCAACCACATGTTTACTGCCTACTTGTACGAATCTCTCGGGATCAAAATCAATCTGTCCCCGGCGGAAACGGATCGCGTGTTTTTTGACGCCGCCTCGCCAGGAACCCCCACGGAAGGCGTCCGGGATTTTTTGGAGTTCCTCTGGCAAGCCGGGATTCGCACGGCGGTCATCAGCAATATCTCCTATGCGGGCTCCGTGGTTGCGGAGCGGATTCACCGTCTGCTGCCGGACAATCATTTTGAATTTATCCTTGCCACAAGCGAGTACCTGTTCCGCAAGCCTCACCCGCGCATCTTCCGTCTTGCGCTGGAAAAAGCAGACCTCAAAGCGGAAAACGCCTGGTATATCGGTGACGACTATGCCTGCGATCTGGCGGGGGCCCGAAATGCGGGCCTGCTTCCGATCTGGTATCAAGGCGCGATAGACTTCGCGCAAGCGGATCATGAAGATGTGCTCCGGGTTCAAGCCTGGACAGAGTTGGAGGCCATCTTGCGGAACTGCTCGGAGCGTTTGGAGTGATTGGAATGACCAAGAAACAAAAGCAAACGCTGTATAGGATCCTCCTGGCCGCCCTGCTTCTGGGGGCCGCGATCGTGCTCGAGCATCTCGGCACGCTGGACGGCCTCCCACAGTGGGCGACGCTGGCGGCCTATCTGCTCCCGTACTTGATCATCGGCTGGAACGTGCTCTGGGAGGCCGTGGAGCATATCTTCCGCGGACAGGTCTTTGATGAAAACTTTTTGATGGCCGTGGCCTCCGTGGCGGCCTTTTGCGTCGGGGAGTATCCCGAGGCGGCGGCTGTCATGCTGCTCTATCAGGTGGGCGAGCTCTTTCAGAGCTGCGCCGTGGGCAAATCCCGCAAGTCCATCGCCGCCATGATGGACATCGTCCCGGAATACGCCAACCTCGAAACCCCGGACGGCCTCTCCGAGACCGACCCCGACGAGGTGCCTGTGGGCTCCGTGATCGTCGTCAAGCCTGGCGAGCGCATCCCGCTGGACGGCGTGGTGCTCGAGGGGGAATCCCTGATCGACACCGCCGCCCTCACCGGCGAATCCGTGCCCCGGCGGGCAGCGCCCGGCGCCGAACTGATCTCCGGCTGCGTCAACGGCAGCGGCACGCTCCGCGTCCGCACCACCAAGGCCTACGCCGACGCCACCGTGACCCGCATCTTGGAGCTGGTCGAGAACGCCTCCTCGCGCAAGGCGAGGGTGGAAGGCTTCATCACCCGTTTTGCCAAATACTATACCCCCATCGTCACGCTCTGCGCCGTTCTGCTGGCGGTGCTGCCGCCGCTTCTGCTCGGAAAGGAATGGGGTGAGTGGATCCGCCGCGCCTGCATCTTCCTGGTCGTGTCCTGCCCCTGCGCGCTGGTGATCTCTGTGCCGCTGGGCTTCTTCGGCGGCATCGGGGCCGCGTCCCGCAAGGGCATTCTGGTCAAGGGCAGCAACTATCTGGAAAGCCTCTCCAAGCTCTCCACCCTCGTCTTTGACAAGACCGGAACCTTGACCAAGGGCGAATTCAAGGTCAGCGCCGTCCGGCCCGCCGTCGGAACCGAGGCGGAGCTGTTAGAGCTGGCCGCGCTCGGCGAAAGCTATTCCAACCACCCCATCGCGGCCTCCATGCGGGAGGCCTGCGGCCGGGAGCCTGCCCTGGGCCGGGTGCAAGCGGCCCGGGAAATTGCCGGCCAGGGCGTTCTGGCCGAGTTCGAGGGGCAGGAGCTGCTGGTCGGCAGCGCCCGCCTGCTGCGCGAGCGGGGCGTGGACTTTACCCCGTCGAACGAGGCCGGAACCCTGGTCTATGTGGCGCTGGGCGACGTCTATCGCGGCCTGATCGTGATCTCCGACGGCCTGAAGGACGGCGCGGCGGAGGCCCTGCGGGCGGTCAAGGCCGCCGGGGTGGACAAGACCGTCATGCTCTCCGGCGACCGGAAGCAGGCTGCCGAGGCCGTGGCAAAAGCGCTTGGCCTGGACGGCGTGGAGGCGGAGCTTCTGCCTGAGGACAAGGTGAGCGCCCTCGAGAAGCTGCTCGCGGCGCAGTCCGGGGATCGAACCCTGGGCTACGTGGGCGACGGCCTCAACGACGCTCCGGTGCTGACCCGCGCGGACGTGGGCATCGCCATGGGCTCCCTGGGCTCCGACGCGGCCATCGAGGCCGCGGACGTCGTCATCATGGACGACGACCTGCGCAAGCTGCCCGTCGCCATCCGCATTGCCCGCAAGACCCTGCGCATCGTGAAGCAGAATATCGTCTTTGCCCTGTCGGTGAAGTTCATCATCCTGATCCTGGGCGCCCTGGGCATCGCCAATATGTGGCTTGCCGTCTTCGGCGACGTGGGCGTTTCTGTAATTGCCATTTTGAACAGTATGCGGACCTTGAGGACGAAATGAGCGCCCCCTGCGCGCTTGGAATTCGGAACCCCGCACCGTGGCGCACCGGTGTGCGCCGCTGCCGCACTTTGAACCATAAACCATAATCCCCACACACCGCGCAAAAAAGGCGGCTCCCTGTTCTGTGGGGAGCCGCCTTTTTGCGTGCAAGCATTACTTGCCCGCGGAGTTCCAGCTGGGGACGATCTGGCCCTCGTCGTTCAGCCCCAGTCCGCATATTTGCGGGTTGAACTTGTAACAGAAGCCTTCTGCCTCGTTCATGGTCATGATATCGCCAAGCATACTGAACGGATTGTCGGCGTCCAGCCAGATCCAGCCAAGATCCACGTACTCGTTCAGATAGGGATCCCACTCTCCGACTGAAGAACAATGGCAGAAGACATAGTGGTCATCCTGCTGCAAAACCATGTAAAATTCATGCTCGGTTTCCCAGATCCAGCCAACCACCTCGTCGGAGTTGACACCGGTCCATATGTCACAATCAGGGTCCGTAAACCAGTAACTCCATTCCGCAGCCTCTTCCGCAGAATCCGCGTAGGCGTATTCTCTCCCGGCCAGAACGATGTTCCCGGTCTGCGCGGC
This sequence comes from uncultured Clostridia bacterium, assembly GCA_946411475.1. Classification (GTDB taxonomy): domain Bacteria; phylum Bacillota; class Clostridia; order Oscillospirales; family Oscillospiraceae; genus JAFRPC01. Next base: position 6,069 of record CAMKED010000057.1, read on the forward strand.
CTGTAAGATCTCTGCTTCCGTGGCAGTCACGCGATCGGCGCGGACAACTTCCATAAGGTAGCGGGAATCCCAGGGGATGTTCCCAACGAAGCGCAGGTCGATTCCCTGCTCCAACTGATTGACGATTTCGTTTCGGTTCTCCACGAAGGGATGAAACGGGCAGACGCTTTGTTCGGCATACTGCGCCGCAGGGGAATCCGGGAAACCGCAGAGTGTGACGGACGGATCCGCCGGTGTCGTGTCGACAGCGCAGTCTCGATTCAGAATCCAGATCTCCTCCAGATTGCCGCAGCCGGCAAAGGCGCCTTCCCCGATGCGGGTAACGGTTTCCGAACATACGATGATCACGCTCCAATAGCTTGGACAGCCGCGGAAAGCGTAATTGCCGATCTCACAGCTGTCAAGCATCCAAGGGCAGTGACAGCTCGTGCAGCCGTCAAAGGCGTGGTCTCCGATTCGCTGCAGTCCGCTATCGTTGAAACAGTACTCAAGCGCTGTGCAGCCCGCAAAGGCATAGTCACCGATGGAGCTGATATTATCCGGAAGCTCGACCCGTGTGATCTCGCTGCGAAGCGAATACCAGGGCGTATCCGTTGCGTCGGCATAGTCGTCCATGGGACCGCTGCCCTTGATGGTCAGCACGCCCGCTTCGGGATCGAAGCGCCAGGTCAAATGCTCGCCGCATTGGTTGGCGGCTCTGACGAGCTGCGCGGGCTCCGTGGCTGCGGGCTCCATGGCCGTAGGTTCGGTTACCACGGGCTCCGTGACCACCGGCAGGGCTTCGCCGGTTTCCGTCAGCTCCTCGGGGGTCTCTACCCCGGCCAGGCGCTCGCTGGTCACCACGGTGGTGGGCTGGTAGGGGTTGTCCCGCTGCTTGGATTTCAGCAGCTTGGCTCCGCCCCAGATGCCGCCGCCGATCAGGGCCACGGCAAGAACGCCCGCCAGCAGTCTGCCGGTCAGCACCTGGCCGAAGGTCTTGGCGGAAACAGGCACCGCCGTGGCCGCCACGGCGTCGGCGGAGACCTTTGTCACGGCGACCTTTACCGCGGCCAGCCTTGCGCCGGAAGCCGCAGTCGGCTCCGCCTGCCGCATGAGGGCCAGCAGGAAGGGCAGCGGGGACAGGCCGTAGAGCTTGACGCCCTGCTTTTCCAGGGCCCGGACGGCGGTCTCGATCTTCTTCCGGCCCCGAACCAGCTGATTCTTTACCGTGCTGGGCGCGACGCCCAGGGCTTCCGAGATCTCCGCAATGGACATCTGCTCGTAGTAATACATACCCACGGCGGCCCGCTGGCCGTCGGAGAGCTCGCCCAGGATCTCGTTCACCAGCCGGGCGGTCTCCTTTCGCTCCAGACTCAACTCGGGAGAGGCCGCGGGGGAGAGATCCGCCTGCTCGGGCAGACCCTCGCCCTCCTCGTTCTCCAGCTCCGTGAACAGCACGGGGCTCTGCTTCCGCAGGGCAGTCTTGGCCTGGTTTACCGCGATGCGCCGCACCCAGGCCGGGAACTTTGCCGGATCCTCAAGCTGATCCAGGTGGCTGAAGGCGTAGATGAAAGTATCCTGCTGGACATCCAGGGCCAGCTCCTCACTGCGGAGTACGGCCCGAGCGCTGCGGTAAACGTCCTGGCTTGCCGCCTCGTAGAGGGCGGTGAAGGCGTCCTGATCCCCGTTTCGGGCGGCGGCCACCAGCGCGGTCATATCTGCCTTGCCATTCGGGTTTTGTCTGGTATTCATGGTTGGTTCCTCCTGTGTTTACACTTCTCTTCTTTTTCCGGGGGTTGGCTGTGCCGGACCCGGTTCGTTCAAGCGCCGCAAGATCTCGGCGAGCTGCCGGCTGGATTCCTCCGGCGTGAGCCGAAAGTGGCTGATCAGGTTCCGGTAGCAGTCGGCAAATTCTTTTTCCTCCACGCGGCTCACCTCCGTTTCGCGGGAGCAGTTCATGCCCTTCTGTCTATTAGTCGCTTTTCGTTGAGAAAAAGTCTACAGGTTTTTGAAAAAATATTGCGAAAACAATAACAGATCCTTCATAGACGGGGATAAAGAGGTTTGCCTAAAAGGAGGATAAGAGGTTTTGCCCTGGAACACCTGCGGAAAAAGTCTTCCCCCCAGGAGGAAGGCTTTTTCGTGCATTTTTTATCTGCCTGCGGCGGCCCAGTAGAGTATCAGCTCCGTTCCTCGCAGCTCCAGCTGTTTCGGGTAAACAACGATTCCCGGAGAACATTCACATCTTTCGATCGTGGTGCTTAAGTAGCCGTTCTCGCTGTAAGGGCTGTCGGCGTCCATCCAGAGCCAGCCGACGGGTTCATACGAATAGAGATATTCACCGCTATATTGACTGACCGAGCTGTTCCACCAAACCGTATAGAAGCAATACCCGTCGTCCTGTTGGCAGACAAAGTAGTCAGCACTTGCATAACTGTTGCTGTTGCTGCGATCGACCTTCATAACGTAGCCCACCACATGGAAGCCCTCCGGTTCAGACCAGTCGCCTCTGAACCATTCCTTTGCCTGATCCTTGGATTCCGTGTACTCGTATTCCTCTCCCTGCAGAACGATGCTTCTGCTCTCACGGGCCTGCCGAATCTCCTCCTCCGGAACGGAATAGGGAACAAAGCGCAGAATTTGGGATACATAGCGATCGCCTACCTTCACGACCCCGTTGTAATGCAGGGAACGATTGAGATAAACCGTCACCGGGGAACCCGTTTCGTCCTCTTGTTCATAGGAAGAGCCCTGCTTCATCAGCGCAATGATCTCGTCCCGGTCGTCCTCCATGGGATCAAAGTCCAGGCCGTTTTCCGCGGCGTATTGCTCTGCGGTGGAGCCCGGCAGGCCGCAGACCGTGACCTGGGCCCCGTCCGCAAGACTTCCGCGGATGGCGGCTTCCGTGTTCAGAACCCAGATCTCCCGCAGTCCGGCGCATTCGACAAAGGCGTCCAGATCCAGAGCGGTGACTTCTTTCGGGCAGAAGATCAGAGACAGCTTGTCACAGCCCTGGAAGGCCGTGCTGCTGATCTCGCGCAGAGCTGCCGGAAGGATCAGCCTTCTCGCTTCAACACAGCCGGCAAAGGCGCGATCTCCGACGCTGGTCAGGGTTGCGGGAAGCACGATCGCAAAATTCGTGCAGCCCTCGAAGGCGCTGTTTCCAATTTGAGTTACTCCCGTATAATAAAGGGAGGAGCAGGAAGTCAGATTCACGCAGCCCGCAAAGGCATTGTCACCGACGCTGGTCATGCCCGACGGATATTCCACCTCTGTGATCTCATTCTGATAAGCGTGCCAGGGTGCGTCCTCTGCGCCGGCGTAGTCGTCCATGTCGCCGCTGCCCTGAATGCGCAGCTGACCGGTTGTAGGATAGAAGCTCCAGGTCAGTTCCTCGCCGCATTGGTAGGAGGCTCTGGCAGGCTCTGCGGGCTCCGTCACGGCGGGCTCCGTGGTGTCCAGCTCCACCTCGCCGGTGGTGTCAATGACGACCGGGAGCGTGGGGGCGGTGGGGTCGTTTTTCAGGTCCTCGCTGGTATCGACCATCAGGACGGGCTCGGTTTTTCCAAAGACGTTCTCCTTTGCCCAGCGGTAACCCGCTACGCCCCCGGCTACCACGCCCGCGGCGATCACGCCAAGAACCACCTTGCCGACCACGGTAGTGAAGAAGGGCCGGGTGGCATGGAGCACCACGGGCGCGGCGGCGGAAGCGGCGGCCTTGGTCCCGGCGGCGATTCCGGCCTTGGCGGCGACGTTCTGCATAGCCGCCCGGGCGGCATTCTCCTTAGGCTCCATCCGGCGCAGCAGGGCCGTCAGGAAGGCAATGGGGGACAGACCGTAGAGCTTGATGCCCTGCTTCTCCAGGGCTCGGACGGCAGTCTCCACCTTTTCCCGTCCGTGGAAGAGCTGGGCCTTCACTGCCCCGTCGGAGATATTCAGAAGCCCTGCGATCTCCTTTACGCTGAGCTCGTCATAGTAGCGCATACCCACGATCAGCTGCTGCTCCTCGGGCAGCTTGGAGAGGATCTCCTGCACCAGGCGGGAGCTCTCCTTCCGATCCAGCGACAGTTCCGGCTGGTTGACCGGGTTCAGATCCGGGAGCTCCGGCATCCCGTCGTCGTCCTCAACGGTCAGCTCCGTGAAGGTCAGGGGCAGGCGCTGCTTCATCCGGTCGGCGGTGACGTTCACGGCGATGCGCCGCAGCCAGGGGAAGAAGGCCTCGTTGTTTTCCAGCTTGTCCAGGCTCTGGAAGGCCCGGAGATAGCTGTCCTGCTGGATGTCCCAGGTCAGATCCTCGTCCCGGGTCATGGCCCGGATGCAGCGGAACAGATCGCTGCTGGTGCGGTTGTAAAGCTCCGTAAAGGCCGCCTGGTCGCCGGTTTTGGCCTTCGCTGCCAGCTTTGCCAATTCTTCGTTTTTCATACGCAGTTCGTTTTCGTTGGTTTTCATATCGTTTCCTCTTTCTTTTCCTCTGTGAGTTGATTGTATCATGTATGATCGGAATTGTCTATTTGCTTTTTGCCCTTCTGCCCCATAGACTGAAAAAACCGGAGAATGGTTTAACGGAAATCAAATTTTTTTCAAAAACTTTTTTCCTTGAAAAACTCCGCTTTTTTCTCGAAAAAACTGAGTTTTTCTCTTGACAAACCAAAATAAATCTGCTACAATCTACGCGCTGCCAAAGACAGCAGGGGGGCGCATCCCGCCCGTAAGTCCTGCCGAGGTTCCGCGAAATGACATGCTACGGTGTCCTTGCGTTCTTTGGCCGCACGGACACTTTTTTATTTCTATTCGGAGGTGACAACCAAACATGCCCAACGCAAAGGTACTCGAAAGCAAAAAGGCGATCGTAGACCAGCTGTCCGACCGGATTGGCAAGGCTACCGCCGTTGTCTTTGTTGACTACAAGGGCATCACTGTCGCTCAGGATACCGAGCTCCGCAACAAGTTCCGCGAAGCCGGCGTGGAGTACTCCGTTGTCAAGAACACCCTGACCCGTCTGGCCGCCAACAAGGTCGGCTTCAGCGAGTTCGACGAGGTTCTCAACGGCACCACTTCCATGGCCACCACCACGGACGACCCCATTGC
>CAMKED010000058.1 GCA_946411475.1 uncultured Clostridia bacterium
TCATCAGCATCATCGTGGAGAACAACGAGACCGTGGAGAAGCTCAACGCCCTGCTCCACGACTACGGTCAGATCATCATCGGCCGTATGGGCATCCCCTACCGCCAGCGGGGCATCAACATCATCAGCCTGGCCGTGGACGGCCCGCAGGACGTGATTGCAGCCCTCTCCGGCAAGATCGGCGCTCTCCCCGGCGTCAGCGCCAAGACCGCCTACTCCAACGTGACCGGCAATGTCTGATCTGTTCGCTCTGATCGACAAGCTGGAACGCACGCACAGTCTTTCCCTCGTGGAATACGAGGCCCTTCTCACCCATCGTGGGGAGGGCCCCGCCTCCGAACTCCGCGAGCGGGCAGTTCGGCTGCGGAAGGCTGTCTACAGAAACTCCGTCTTTACGCGCGGTCTGATTGAAATCAGCTCTTGGTGCAAGAACGACTGTCTCTATTGCGGCATCCGGCACGGAAACCAAAAGGCCCAGCGCTATCGACTTCGCCCAGAGGACATCCTCTCCTGCTGCCGGGAGGGATGGGAATTGGGCTTCCGCACTTTCGTACTCCAGGGCGGCGAGGACCCCTGGTTCACAGACGAAAGGCTATGTCCCCTGCTGCGGCAAATCAAGGAGGAGTTTCCAGGCTGTGCTGTGACGCTTTCCCTCGGCGAACGAAGCAGGGAGAGCTACCAGGCCCTCTACGACGCCGGCGCAGACCGATATCTGCTGCGCCACGAGACCGCCGACAAGGCCCACTATGAAAGACTGCACCCGTCGGCCATGTCCTGGGACAATCGAATGGCGTGTCTCCAAGCGCTCAAGGAAATCGGCTACCAAGTCGGCTGCGGCTTTATGGTCGGCTCGCCCGGACAGACCGAGAAGGAACTGGCAAAAGACCTCAAATTCGTAGAGTCCTTTCACCCTGCCATGTGCGGCATCGGGCCTTTCATTCCTCACTGCGACACGCCCTTCGGCGACCGCCCGGGCGGCAGTGTGGAGCTGACTTGCTATCTGTTATCCATTCTCCGGCTGATCCAGCCGAACCTCCTGCTTCCTGCGACCACAGCCCTCGGCACGCTGGACCCGCTGGGACGGGAAAAGGGCATTCAAGCCGGCGCAAACGTCGTCATGCCCAATCTCTCCCCTGTCAGCGTGCGAAAAAAATATATGCTCTACGACAACAAGATCTGCACCGGTGAGGAATCCGCCCAGTGCAGAAGCTGCCTTGCGACCCGGATGGCCGGAATCTGCTACGAGCTGGTCACGGACCGCGGCGATCCAAGGAAAATTGAGAATTAAGAGGTAAGAAGTAAGAATTACCGGAAAGGAAATAGCTATGTTTACCTACAACCCCAAATCCATGCTGCCCGATGAATTCATCAACGACGCTGAGATCAAAGAGACGCTTGCCTATGCTGACGCGCACAAGAACGACATGGCGCTCATCAACGAGATCCTCGAAAAGGCCCGCCCTGTCAAGGAAGGCAACGGCTGCCATTGCCGTGGTCTGACCCACCGTGAGGCCTCCGTCCTGCTGGCCTGCGAGGATCCCAAGGTGCTCGAGCGGATCTATGAAATTGCCGAAGAGATCAAGCTGGCCTTCTACGGCAACCGCATTGTCCTTTTCGCCCCGCTCTATCTGTCCAACTACTGCGTCAACGGATGCGTCTACTGCCCCTACCACCTGAAAAACAAGCACATTGCCCGCAAGAAGCTGACTCAGGACGAGGTGCGGCAGGAGGTCATCGCGCTGCAGGATATGGGCCACAAGCGTCTGGCCATTGAAGCCGGAGAGGATCCCAAGAACAATCCGATTGAATACATTTTGGAGTGCATCAACACGATCTACTCCATTAAGCACAAGAACGGCGCGATCCGCCGCGTGAACGTGAACATTGCCGCAACCACCGTGGAGAACTACAAGAAGCTTAAGGACGCGGGCATCGGCACCTACATTCTCTTTCAGGAGACCTATCACAAGGAGAGCTATCTCAAGCTCCATCCCACCGGCCCCAAGCATGACTATGACTACCACACCTCCGCCCATGACCGCGCCATGGAGGCAGGCATTGACGATGTGGGTCTGGGCGTACTCTTCGGCCTGGAGCTCTACCGCTATGAGTTCGCAGGTCTTCTGATGCATGCCGAGCACCTGGAAGCCGTCCACGGCGTCGGCCCGCACACGATCTCCGTGCCCCGCGTCAAGCCTGCCGACGACATCGACCCCGACGAGTTCAACAACTCCATCAGCGATGAGATGTTCGCCAAGATCACAGCCTGCATCCGTCTGGCCGTGCCCTACACCGGCATTATTATCTCCACCCGCGAAACCGAGGAAACCCGCTCCAAGCTGCTTCGCCTCGGCGTCAGCCAGGTCAGCGGCGGCTCCCGGACCTCCGTAGGCGGCTACGCGGGCTACAGTGCAGACGAGCGCCCCCACGACACCGAGCAGTTCGACGTCTCCGATCAGCGAAGCCTGGACGAAGTGGTGCGCTGGCTGATGGAGAATGGCCATATTCCGTCCTTCTGCACAGCCTGCTACCGCGAGGGCCGCACCGGCGACCGCTTTATGAGCCTGTGCAAGTCCGGCCAGATCCTTAACTGCTGCCACCCCAACGCCCTGATGACCCTGACCGAATACCTGGTGGACTACGCCAGCCCTGAGACCAAGGAGATCGGGTTCAAGATGGTCGAGGACGAGCTGAAAAAGATCCCCAGAGACAAGGTTCGCGAGATCGCAGCAGAGCACATCACAGCCATCAAGGCTTCCAACGCCAGGGATTTCAGGTTCTGATTATGAGTTTGAACGATACTGTTTCGGCAGAAAGGCTCCATATTTCGTTTTTCGGCAAACGAAACGCAGGCAAATCCAGCCTGGTCAACGCCGTCACCGGGCAAAAGCTGGCCGTGGTCTCCCCCGTCAAGGGAACCACGACCGACCCGGTGCAGAAGGCCATGGAGCTGTTGCCGCTCGGCCCGGTCGTCATCATCGACACCCCGGGTTATGACGACGAGGGCGAGCTCGGCACGCTGCGCGTGGAGAAAACCAACGAGGTCCTGAACAAGACCGACGTTGCCGTATTGGTCTACGACGCAGCCCTGGGCGTAAGCGCAGAAGACGAGGCGCTGCTTGAAAAGCTGCACGCCCGGAAGATCCCGGTGATTCTGGTGGCAAACAAGGCCGACCTTGTTGAAGACAACACGCAAGGTTCAGCACCTGTAGGGACAAGCATTGTTTGTCCGCGACCCGCGCAGGATCCCGCAGGTGCGCCTGTGCGGGAACGGATTCTTTGCTCCGCTCAGAATGACAGCGGGGAGAATGGTTCCGTAGCTGCGCACACTGACGCGCCACGGAAAACGCTCAGTCGTCAGGACGCCACCTCATTCGGCGCTTCGCGCCACCTTCCCCTCGAGGGGAAGGCTTTGGAAGCACTCCTTGTCTCTGCGTTGACCGGCCAGGGCGTAAACGAATTAAAAGAACGACTGGCGGAGTTGGGGCGCACTGTCAAGGCGCCAAAATTCATTCTGGCCGATCTGGTCTCCCCCGGCGACACAGTAATTCTTGTTATTCCGATCGACGAAAGCGCCCCTAAGGGACGCCTGATTCTGCCCCAGCAGCAGACTCTCCGGGAACTTCTGGATCTGCACTGCATTCCGATCTGCTGTCAGGTGGAAGAGATTTCTTCCGTGTTGGACAATTTAAAACACCCGCCGCGTCTCGTTATCACCGATTCCCAGGCCTTTGGAAAGGTCTCCCCCCTGGTACCGTCCACAATTCCACTTACCTCCTTTTCCATTCTCTTCGCCCGGTATAAAGGCCAGCTTGCCACACTGGCCGCCGGGGCGAAGGCCCTTTCCCAGCTCAAGGACGGCGACCATGTCTTGATCTCCGAAGGCTGCACGCACCACCGCCAATGCAACGACATCGGCACGGTGAAGATACCCGGCTGGGTGAGGAATTACACCAAGAAAACGCTGGACTTTGCCTTTACCTCCGGCAGCGAGTTCCCCGAGGATCTGTCCGGTTACGACCTGGTGATCCACTGTGGCGGCTGTATGCTCAACGAGGCTGCCATGCAGCATCGAATTGCGGTTGCAAACGCTGCAGGCGTTCCCATGGTCAACTACGGCGTCGCCATCGCCCAGATGCATGGGATTTTGCAGCGCAGTTTGGAGCCATTTACAAAGGAGCTATATTAGCGAATCCTTTTAAAAGTTTGATTGCATTTTTCCTTCCTGTCTGCTATAATCAGTCTGCGGCTTTGGGATGCCGACGCAGCGTGACGGAATCATTTGTTTTGGGCGTTCGGTTCGTTCTGTCAAACTATATCCGATTGGAGACAGATACATGGAAGAAAGGCAAAAAGCACCCACTCCACGATGGAAAGGATGCATCATCATTGGATTTATTAATATCGCGCTCGTTTTCCTGGCCACGGCACTTGGCGTAACCCTCATCAGCACAGCATTGGCTGTATTTATTGTAATCGGTGTGCTGTACTCGTTAGACGGCGTAAAGGAAGATTGGAAAGCCGGATTTAAGGCGTCATGCTTTGGGTGTATTGTAGGATTTCTGTTGAATGGCTTTGCAGCTTTCTTATATGTCAGTAAAATCTTATCCGGCTTGATTGGGGCTTTCTCCAAGTTTTTTTGAGCAAAGCTCCATACTCACCCTACAAATCAAGATAAAGCATGAGACGGCAGGGTTTACTTCCCTGCCGTCTTGTGTATTAAATTCTCAACCACTCAAACGGGCAGTCTGTCAGCAGCTCTTTTTGGTGCGTGGAGAGCAGCAGGGTTCTCCCCTGTCGCTTCGCTAAGATAAAATCAACCGTCTGTCGGAGGGTAGCTTCGTCCAGACCGGTAAAAGGCTCATCCATGAGCACGCAGTCGCTCTCCGCCCAGAGGGCGCGGGCGATCGCAACCCGGCGCTGCATGCCGCCGGAGAGCTCCCCGACGGGCTGATACAGGCTGTTCTCTGGCAGGAGACCTGAGAGGAATCGGGCAGCCGCCTCCCGGTCTTTTTTGCCGCCGCGCACAAAGAGGAGCTGGTCCACCGCGCTGCAGCCGGGCAAGAGGCGGTCCGTTTGAAAGACTGCGCTGTATCGAATGCCCTGCGAGATCGTCCCTGCGTCGGGTGTAAGAAGGCCCATAAGAATGCGCAGCAGGGTCGTTTTACCCCGGCCGGAGGGAGCCGTCAGCCCGTAGAGGCCGCCCTCTTGCAGCGTAAGATCATAATGCTCGAATATGACCTTCTCTCCGAAGCGGTGGGAAAGGTCTTTGATTTGAATATCCATTACTTCCCCACCCTTCTGAGCAGCCAGAGCACGGCTTTTTCAAAGACGGTGCTGAGCAGGATTACCGTCAGCGTCCAGGCAAAGAGCTCCGCCGTGTCCATATAGATTTTGGACAGGTACATCTGTTCGCCGATCGAGTTCGCCGGGTTTCCGATGACCTCGGCGGCAATTCCAGCCTTCCAGCTCATGCCGAGCGCAGAGGCGCAGGCGCCCGTCAGGTATGGCCACATGGCCGGACGGTAGATCTGCCAGGCCACGCGCAGCGCCGGAATCCGAAAGACCTTTGCAAGCTCCTGAAGCTCCCGATTCGTACTCCCCAAGCCGGAAAGCGTTGCAAAATAAATCTGCGGGAAGACGATCAGCATAGCCACGATCACGGTGAGGCTGGAAGAACCAAACCAGACCAGGACCAGAATGATAAACGAGGCGACGGGGACTGTCTTTACCATCGTCAGCAGCGGCGAAAGCAGCGTGCGAAGCAGCGAAAAGCGGAAAGCAGCCACTCCGACCAGCAGTCCCAGCACAAGGGCAAGGGAGAAGCCAAGGGCAATCCGTCCGAGGGAGCCCAGAATTGCGCTCCAAAACACGCCAGTCGGAACCAATGTCCGGAGCGCACGAACCGTATCCAACGGGGATGCAAAGAGGACAGGCTTCGCCACCAGCATAGAGACAGCCTGCCAGACCCCAAGCCAAAACAGGGTGACAAGCAATCCCCGAAGATAGCGGCGCTGAGATTTGGCAGGCTTCATGATTATTCTCCCGTGTAGTAGAAGTCATCGGCGGGCATCGCGCCGCCCACAGCCTTGGGATTTTGATCGTAGAGGGTTTGCAGATAGGCGGACAGCAGAGTCTTCATTTCTGCGCCATGGATGCAGACCAAATTGCAGTAAGGAATGGCCTTCTCGGCAATGGGTGCCTTGGCGACGATCCCCATATTTACAATCAGCTCCGCGGCAGCGGCAGGATCCGCATTCACGTTATTCACACCGTCGGTGCAATCCGCAATCAGGTCTCTGACCACGTCAGGATACTGCTCCATAATCGCCTTACGGACTACTGTGACGCCGGTGACCAGGGAAGCGCCATCTGAAACAGCCTTCCATTCCTGCGTCAGATCCAGGGCAATACGGAGTTGGTCGTTCTGCATCATGGCAGCAGTCACAAAGGGCTGCGGCAGCAGACCGATCATCGCAACATTCTCGCCCATCGCGGCGACGACCTCCTGCGCCTCGGATTTAAACTCCAGCGTCACCTGATCCTCGATGCCGTTGGCAGCAAGCAGATAACGCAGCGCATATTCGGGGGTAGTGCCCTTGCCGGTCAGGCAGACGGTCTTTCCGGCCAGATCCTTTACGGACTGAATGCTCTCACCTTTCTCCACAACGTAGAGCACGCCAAGCGTGTTGACGGCAACCACGGAGAAACCGCCGGCCTTGTTAAACAGGGCCGCAGCAGCATTGGCAGGAAGCATGGCGACGTCTGCTTCCCCGTTTACCAAAGCAGCCGTGACCTCGTCCGCCGCAGTGCAGACAGTAGAAACGTAGCGTTGGCAGGTCGCCCCAGCCTCGCTGTCGCTGAGCATGGTCGCAATTCCCATTGAGGTCGGCCCCTTCAGAGAGAACACATGCAGCTCGAAAGGCTCTGCGGGCGTCGGCTCCGTCTCAGGCGCGTCGGTAGAAACAGCTTTGGTTGTTTCCGGGCTCTGCGTTGCAGCGGCAGTCGTCTCGGCCGGATTTTCTCCGGTAGCAGCAGCCGTCTCAGCCGGCTTTGCACCGGTGGTCGACGTCGGTTCCGTCGTCCCGCAGGCGCAAAGGCCAAGCAGCATGGCAGCCACCAGTGTCAAAATAATAATTCGTTTCATATTGATTCCTCCAAATATGGTATCGTTCAGACGGGACCGACAAACGTCGATCCCGTTGAAGTTCAGATTTGTTCTCCGCCCAGGTAAACCGCCTTGCGGTTCAGCGCAGCGTCACAAATTACAAAGTCCGCCAACTTGCCGTTGGCAATGGAGCCGACCTGATCCAACGCGCGGATCTGCCGGGCCGGAGTCCAGGTGGCAGCGCGAATTGCGTCCTCGCGGGAAATGCCAAAGCGGACCGCGTTGCGCATGCAGTCGAAGAGGTTCGTCGCAGAACCGGCAATGGTGCCATCAGCCAGCCGCGCCACGTTCTCCGCCAGGAAGACCTGTTGGCCGCCCAACTCATATTCGCCGTCCGGCATGCCGCAGCAACGCAGCGCGTCGGAAATCAGCACCATCCGATCCGCGCCGAAGAGCTTGAACGCCATACGGACGGAGGAGGGATGGACGTGGATACCGTCGCAAATCAGTTCTGCGGAGACCGCTTCGTTCTCAGATGCCGCACCGATCACGCCGGGCTTGCGGTGGTGGATCGGAGGCATCGCGTTATAGAGGTGGGTCAGGTGGGTCACGCCGGCGTCAATCGCCGCCTTGGCGTGCTCGTAGTCGGAATCGGTATGGGCAATGGAGACGGTGCAGAGCTGTTTCGCCTGCGCCACAAACTCCGCCGCGCCGTCCAACTCCGGAGCCAGATCCACGATGGAGATCAGCCCTTCGCTGTCGTCATACAGCTTTCGGAAAGCGTCATAGTCCGGAAGGCGCAGGTATTCGCCGTTCTGCGCACCTTTTTTCTTCTCAGAGAAGAAAGGGCCCTCCATCTGTACGCCCAGCAAACGGGCGCAGCCCTCGACCGGGTTCTTTTTCAGTTGCAGCCCGGCAGCCAGCGCCTTGGCGATTACATCGTAGGGCAGAGTCATCGTGGCAGGGGCAAAGCTCGTCACACCGACACTCGCCAGATAGCGCGCCATTTTCACGTCGCCCTCATAGCAGCCGTCGGAAAAATCGGCGTTGGAATTGCCATGGTTGTGCACGTCGATCAAGCCGGGGATCACATAAGCGCCATACAGGTCAATCGCGTCTTCTTTTTCAATCAAAACGTCACAGAATTTCCCGTCCACAACGGAAAAACCGCCGGGAACGAATTGGAAACTCTCGGTAAAGATATAACCGTTCTTAAAGTTCATTGAAACCTCCGCATTTTAGGGACTATTGACCAGTCACTTCGGGCAATGACGCAGCCGCAACGGCCTGTCCGACACGGCGGGTCTTTTCATCCGGCAGCATGACGACCATCTTCTGCGCCAGCTCCGGGTATTCCTCCGCCATCACGCGCTTGCATTCGGCCAGGATCGTATCGCCGCCCTTGCCGGACATCACACGGCCGAGGACGATCATGTGCTCGACGTCGTAGAACATGGAATAGAGCTGCATGGTATGACCAAGATAAACGCCGATGGATTCATAAATCTTCACAGCTCTGGGATCGTCCTGCTCCATAAGGCCCTGCACAACCTTGAGCTTTTCAGCGGGGGTCAGTCCCTCGTCCAGATCAATTCCGGCAGCGGGAGCCAGCTTAATGACGGCATCCTGCGAGAAGTATTTGCAGCCCACACCGATGTCGTAGGACCACTCATCCATCATGGCCTGCTCGGACAGATCCACGGGGGCAAAGGCCAATTCGTTGAACCAGCCAAGAACGTTGCCTTTTTTGTCCACGTAGCCGACGGCTTCGCTGGTGCCCATGGCCATTCCCATGACAGCCGTCGCGCCAAGGCCCATTGCGCCGGCTAACGCGGTCACGTCACCGTCGTTGGCAACCACGATGGGTACATTGCCGTCGCCGATCTCAGCAGCAGCCCGGTCAAAAACCGTATGGACCAGCTTGCGGATTTCCTTCTCGCGGGGAACCTTGATAAACAGAGAGCTGACCATCGGGGCATTGCCGATGAACACACCGGCAGAGGAGACGCCGATGCCGTCCACACGGGGCATTTTGGACGCTGCCGTCTGAAATGCCTTGACGATCTCTTCAAAATGATATTGCGGATCCGCCTGGGTCTTCGGATGCCAGACGACCTCCTCGGAATAGACGGTCTTGCCATCGATGACAGCGGAGACTTTGCGATCGGAGCCGCCCGCGTCAAAGCCGATGCGGCAGCCCTCCATGTGCCCGCCCACGGAGACAGAGGCGTCGTTTTCTGCAGGGAAGGTGGAGGCGTCGGCGCAGGTCACGATCTCAAACCCGTTCTCAAAGACGTCGGACATGAACTGCACGTCGAACCAGCGCTTCCCGTTCTCGCCATCGCCGTTTTCAAAATAAACGTATTCCTTTGCCAAGCGAGCGGCAATGGCGTCCGCGCCGAGAATATAGACCCGGAAGCCGCCGATGGACCAGAGCAGGAACTTCACGTAGCGCTCCACAAAGCGATAATCGGCCTCGGCCATGTCCGCCGTGCCGTAGATCTTCGCGTGGCGGACAGTGATCCTGCCCTTATCGCGCTCAACAGCGATGGAGACAGGCTTCGCCGCCCCTTTCAAATACGCGCGCATCCACGGGCCAAGCGGAATAAAGCCGGGGTCCAGCTCCGGCATGTTCTTTACAGAAAAATCAATTCCAAGATAACGCATGCTTATCTCCCCATATAGCTTTCTACGATCCGATGCATTTGATCCCATTTGGCCTCCATATCCTGGACGAGCTTCAACTGGGCGCGGGTGCGGATCAGATTATGGTCGGAATACTGGGTCTTGAAATAGTGGTCGGACTCCAGATAGTCCGTCAGGAAACGGGATGCCAGCTCGAGCGTGATCGTCTTGGCGCCGAGCGGAAGCAGCTCAATCTCCCGATTCGTCAGCGAATGGCAGCCGTCCAAATAGCCCTTGGTATAGACTTCAAAGCGGTGCAAATCCATGGACATGCGGCTGAGCTCCTGCACGTCCTCCGGCGCGGTCGCCGCACCAAATCGGATGGAGTCACCGAAATCAAAGAGACTGGAGCCGGGCATAACGGTGTCCAGATCCAGAACGCAAAGCGCCTTCCGGGTCCGCTGATCGAGAAGCACGTTGTTTAGTTTGGTGTCGTTGTGGGTCACGCGCAGCGGGATCTCTCCGCTTTCCAGCATTCGCTGAATGGAGCCTGCCTCCTGCTCCCGTTCAAGCAGGAAATCGACCTCGCGCTGGACGTACTGCAGGCGGTCGCATGCGTCCTCATCCATCGCAATATGGAGTTGGCGGTAACGGTCCGGGGTGTTGTGGAAATTCGGAATCGTCTCATGCAGGCAGGCCGCGGGGAAATCCGCAAGCTGCTCCTGAAACCTGCCGAAGGCCACGGCGCTCTCATAGAAGTCCGCGTCGGTTTCCGGTGCTTCGAGGCAAAAACCGCCAACAAACTCATAGCAGCGCCAATAGCGGCGCCGCTCGTCTCGGTAGTAGTATTTTCCATCCAAAGCGGGTACAAAATGCAACACCTTGTTGGGATCGTCCACTTTGGTGCTGATATGCTTTGTGACAGCGATCACATTCTCCATCAGCTGAATCGGTTTTTTGAAGACGTGCGTGTTGATGCGCTGCAAAATATACTGTGCACCGCTTTCCGTCGTGATCAAGAACGTGTAGTTGATATTTCCGTTGCCAAACGCCTTGCAGGTCAGCGGTTGACTTTTGATTTGAAACTGGTAGATGGCCTGTTGCATTAGGACCTCCGAATGCTATTGATTAATAATGTGCTCAGATTATTGTTTTCAAATAATCTTTGGTATTATAGCAGGGTTTCATCAAAAAAGCAATCCTTTTCTTTCCTTGAGTTTCCGCAGTTTGGACGAGGATAGCATCAAGAAGTTATCCACAGGTGAA
>CAMKED010000059.1 GCA_946411475.1 uncultured Clostridia bacterium
TCCAGGCACTTCATGTGGGTCAGATAGCTCTGGCCGAAGGTCATGAAGAAGCGGATTCGCTTGACCTCGGGGATGTTTTGGGCCAGAGACTCGATTTCCTCGTGGTGGAGCAGATACATGTCCTTATCGCCCACCTGGTCGAAGTTGTACTCCCGCTTGATGCTCATGGCCGGAATCTCGACCCAGTGGCCGTCTTCCCAGTAGGAGCCGGGCGCGGAGACCTCGCGCAGGTTGACCTCGGGGTTGAAGTTGGTGGCGAAGGCGTAGCCGTGGTCGCCGCCGTTGCAGTCGAGAATGTCGATGGTGTCGATCTCGTCGAATTCATGCTTCTTGGCGTAGGCGCAGTAGGCCTGGGTCACGCCGGGGTCGAAGCCGCAGCCCAGCAGGGCGGTGAGACCGGCCTTCTCGAAGCGCTTGCGGTAGGCCCACTGCCAGGAGTAGTCAAAGTAGGCGGAGAAGCCCTGCTCCTTGCAGCGCTTTTCATAGATCTTGCGCCATTCGGGATCGTCGGTGTCCTCGGGCTCGTAGTTGGCGGTGTCCATATAGTTGACCTTGCAGGCCAGGCAGGCTTCCATGATGGTCAGATCCTGATAGGGCAGGGCGATGTTCATGACCAGGTCGGGCTTGTAGGACTGGATGAGGGCGCAAAGCTCCTCCACGCTGTCCGCGTTGACCTGGGCGGTGGTGATTTGGGTGGTGGTCTTGCTCTTCAGTTCGGCGGCCAGGGCGTCGCACTTGGCCTTGGTGCGGCTGGCGATGCACAGCTCGGTGAAGACCTCCGGCAGCATGCAGCACTTGCGAATGGCCACGTTGGCAACACCGCCGCAGCCGATGACTAAAACTCTGCTCATTGTTGAACCTCCTTAAATGAATGAAAGAATGAAAATATGAAAATATGAAAAAATGAAAGAATTAAGGAGTTTTCAATTCTGCGAATTGAAAACATCGTGGATTCTATTCTGGTTTTTCCGACGCTTGCGTTTTTGCTGTATTGATTGACGCAATCAGCATCATACGAATCGAATTACACGGTACGGATAATCGGGAAAAAGTATCCCTGGATATCAATTCTGCTCCTTGAAGCAGTTCCAGCCAATAATAGGTTTCGTGGGTTTCTTTCAGCGCGATTTGCAGCTTTGAGATGAAGTCGGGCTTGCTTTGGGCGTAATGGGCTTCCCGGATATTTGCGCCGATAGAAGTCCCACTTTTGCAGATTTGATAAGAAACAACACGTTCATTTTGCTGTTCCAGCCAGTGAGAAAAGCGTAATATTTCGATGCCAAATTCCAGGGATAGCGCTGACAGCTTGTCAGGTTTCATTCCACCCTCCATAACGAAATGAAAAAATGAAAGGATTCACGTTCAGACAAGTGAAGAATCGAATTGTATGGTTCAAATGGCAATTTGAACCATACCACAATTTTTTCATTCTTTCATTTTTTCATTTTCCAGCGCCAGCAGCAGTTCCCGCAGGACCTTGCAGGCCATTGCTGTGGAAACGCCCGACGGGTCGAGCATGGGCGCCAATTCATTCACGTCGGCGGCCACCACGTTGGTCTTTGCCACGGTGAGGATCGCCTCCAAAAGCTGGGGGAAGCTGACGCCGCCCGCCTCGGGGGTGCCGGTGCCGGGGAAGCAGGACGGGTCGAGACAGTCGAGGTCAATCGTGAAGTAGACGGGGACCTTGGCAGCGGCCAGCTTTTCACAGCAGTCTTGCAGCCCGTCAAAGGAGAAGGGGTGCATCTCCGTATGGGACTTTGCGAATGCAAACTCGCTCCGGTCGCCGCTGCGGATGCAGAATTGGTGGATGCGGCCGTCGCCCAAAATGTCGTGGCAGCGGCGGATCACGCAGGCGTGGCTGAGCTGCGCGCCGAGGTAGTTGTCCCGCAGATCGGCGTGGGCGTCGAAGTGGACGATGTGCAGATTGGGATATTTTGCAGCCACGGCCCGGACGCTGCCCAGGGTGACAAGATGCTCCCCGCCCAGCAGCAGGGGCAGCTTTCCTGCATCCAGAATTTCCTTTGCCCGCGCCTCGATGTCGGCCAGCGCCATTTTCGCAGAGCCGAAGCAGAGCTCCAGATCGCCGCTGTCAAAGACGGCGTAATCGGTCAGTTCCTTTTGCTGATAGGGGCTCCAGGTCTCGATGCCGAAGCTCTCATGCCGCATCGCGGCGGAGCCGAATCGGGCCCCCGGCCGGAAGGAAGTGGTGGAATCGAAGGGTGCGCCAAAGAGGACGATCTTCGCCTCCTCAAAGGGCGCGTCGCAGCCGATGAAGGTTTCCACGTTCTGCTTCATCCCTCCACCTCCTTGAGCAGCCGCTCCAAAAAGGCAGGCAGGCAGAAGGCTCCGACGTGCAGGCGGGTGGTGTAGTATTTCGTTTGCAGGTTCAGCTTGTTCCAGCCCTCCGCGTCCAGATCGTCCACGGGATGATACTTCTTGGAGGCAAAGCCGAATGTCCAGTAGCCCGCCGCGTAGGTAGGGATGTGGGCCTGGTAGACGCGGGAGATCGGGAAGGTGTGGACAATGCGCTGGTGGGAGCGCTGCATGGCCTCGGCGTCGTGCTGGTAGAAGGGGCTGCCCTGCTGGTTGACCATGATGCCGTCCTCGCGCAGGGCGTTGTAGCAGATGCCGTAAAATTCGCGGGTGAAGTAACCCTCGGAGGGGCCGAAGGGGTCTGTAGAATCGACGATGATCAGGTCGTACTGCTCGGAGCAGCGGCGGATAAAGCGCAGGGCGTTGTCGTAGTAGATGTGGACGCGGCGGTCGTCCAGACGGGAGGCGTTCTCGGGCAGATAGGCCCGGCAGGCCTTGATGACCTCGGGGTCCATCTCCACCAGATCGATTCGCTCAATTCGCTCGTAGCGGGCCAGCTCCTTGACCACGCCGCCGTCGCCCGCGCCGATGACCAGCACGTCTTTGATAGCGGGATGGACGGCCATAGGAACGTGGGTAATCATCTCGTTGTAGATGAACTCGTCCCGCTCGGTGAGCTGGACGTTGCCGTCCAGCGCCAGCACCCGCCCGTATTCGGGCGTCTCAAAAATGTCGATGCGCTGATAATCCGTCTGATGGGAATACAAATGCCGGTTGATGCGAATGGAATGCTTCACATCCGGCGCGTGAAATTCGGAGAACCAGAGTTCCATGGAGTAACCTCCTTGCTATTTTAGGCAATAGGCAACAGGCAATAGGCAATAGGAGAACGACGCGAAAGCAACGCATCCACCGTCCACTATTGCCTGTTTCCTATTAAACTATTGCCTTTCGTTGAGGCAATAGGCAACAGGCAATAGGCAATAGGAGACGCGCACTGCATGTTGCTATTGTAAAGTGCGAAAATCGTTTACTTTTGTATTTCAACAGTATTGATAAGGGAATTCAGCATTTTGCCGACTTCGGTACAAAGGGATTGAGCGGCAGAGAGTGGCTCCGGTTTCAAATAGTCAAGCATGAGGCAAATTTCAAGTTGGGTTTCAACTTCGTTTTTAGAGCCTCGGGCAATGTTCAGAAAACGCAAGTAGTCATTCCGGGAATGTCTCCCGTACCCTTCGGCAATATTGGAAGGAATGGAGACGACGGCACGACGAATCTGATTAGAAAGCCCAAAGACTTCCTCGTTTGGTAGAAGCTTTGTCAAAGCATATACTTGTTTCACAAGTTCCATGCTCTTCTGCCAGACAAGCAAATCCCGATAATCTTCCATGAAAACCTCCGCCGTTCTCCTATTGCCTATTGCCTATTGCCTCTTCAACTATTGCCTATGCTAACACATTCAATCTCAAAATATCTGGGTCCTCGGGGCCGGTCATGGAGCAGCCTTTTTCTTTGGCGAATTTGATATAGTCGAGAATGTCCCGGGTGATGCGCTCGCCGGGGGCGAGGATGGGGATGCCGGGAGGGTAGCACATGACGAACTCGCTGCAGACGCAGCCCTCCGTCTCGTCGAGCGGCAGGGATTTCTTCGGCGCGTAGAAGGCCTCCTGCGGGGTGGCGACGACCTCGGGGTCCAGGTACTCAGTATCCAGCAGACCGGAGCCGTCGCGCTGATAGCGGCGGCGAATCTCCGCGAGCGCAGAGACCAGACGCTCCAGCTCCTGCGTCCGGTCACCGATGGAGAGGTAGGCCAGGATATTGCCAATGTCGCCGAACTCGATCTGGATATCGTACTCGTCGCGCAGAATGTCGTAGACCTCGATGCCGGCCAGACCGATGTCCCGCGTGTGGATGGAGAGCTTGGTGGGGTCAAAGTCAAAGATGGAGTCGCCGTTGACCAGCTCCTTGCCGAAGGCGTAGTAGCCGCCGATGGCGTTGACCTCCTCGCGGGCGTAGTCGGCCATGGTGGTCACCTTGGCGAAGATTTCACGGCCGTGCAGGGCCAGCATCCGGCGGGAGATGTCCAGTGAGGACATCAGCAGATAGGAGCCGGAGGTGGTCTGGGTCAGGTTGATGATCTGCCGGACGTGGCCGGGGTTCATCCGGGGGCCGGTGAGCAGGAAGGAGGACTGGGTCAGGCTGCCGCCGGACTTGTGCATGGAAACGGCGGCCATATCGGCCCCTGCCTCCATCGCGGAGGTGGGCATGCCCGCGCCGAAGTAGAAGTGCGTGCCGTGGGCTTCGTCCGCCAGGCAGTACATGCCCGCGTCGTGCGCCATGCGGACGATGGATTTGAGGTCGGAGCAGATGCCGTAGTAGGTGGGGTTGTTCACCAGCACCGCCACGGCGTCCGGGTTCTCGCGGATGGCTTTGAAGACTTGATCCCGGCGCATGCCGAGGGAAATGCCGAGCCGGTCGTCCACCTCGGGGTTCACGTAGACCGGCACCGCGCCGCAGAGAACCAGGGCGTTGATGACGGAGCGGTGGACGTTGCGGGGCAGGATGATCTTGTCGCCGCGCTTGCAGGTGGCCAGCACCATGGTCTGCACCGAAGAGGTGGTGCCGCCCACCATCAGGAAGGCGTGGGCTGCGCCAAAGGCGTCGGCAGCCAGCTCCTCCGCCTCCTTGATCACGGAGACCGGGTGGCAGAGATTGTCCAGCGGCTTCATGGAGTTGACGTCAATGGTGACGCATTTTTCACCCAGGAAGGCTGTCATTTCGGGATTGCCGCGGCCATGCTTGTGGCCGGGCACGTCAAAGGGGACCACCCGCATCTGGCGGAAGGTCTGCAGCGCCTCGTAGATCGGGGCGCGGGATTGGTCGAGCTGAACGGGAAACTCATTCATGTGGGACACCCCCCGAAAAGAATCTGTGTTACTTGCAGCTTAGGGCATGGAAAAAATGATTATACGGTGCGCTGTTTGTACCGGGCGTTAGTGACTAGTCACTAGTCACTAGTGACTGATGTCTCCGTCGGCATAGATGAATCTCAGCGCAACAAGTCTTCTCTTTGCGACTAACCCCCGAAAAGAATAAAAAAATCACAGGCCGCAGCCTGCGAAGGGTCAAACACCGGAAAAGCCAAGCCCCGGACGGGGATCAGCATGGGATCGGCGGATATTAGAGCCTATACAGCAATCAATACTTTTACTGCTCTTATTGACCGTTTCACAAGTCTGCGTGAAAAACGCATTTCGGTTATGAAGTAACCAACTTATAAAAAAGAATAGATCAGTCGATAGACTCTGTCCGTGACATTTTCCTTCTATACTATACAAAAAACGGCGCGGGAAGTCAAGTTTTTTCAAAATTTTCTTCTGGATCGTCCCTACAGGGCAACTGAATCGAACCGCCGGTCTGCGAAAAAATTCACAGTTTTCCTGAAATTCCCCATTGTTTTCCGGCGCAAAATAGGTTATGATATAAACGCAGAGAAATAACAAGTGTGAGGTGACTCATGTGATCAATGTTGATATTTCCAATGTCTGGGGAGAATGCTCTCTCAATGATCTGCTCGGGTTGGAGAAGGAAGTCTTCGAAGCCCACAAGATGCTGATCGAGCGCAAGGGCCCCGGCAACGATTACCTGGGCTGGCTGGATCTGCCCAGCTTTGAAGCGACCGACGAGATGCGGCGCATCGTGTCGGCTGCCAAGCGTATCCGCGAGCACTCTGAGGTTTTCGTTGTGGTCGGCATCGGCGGATCCTATCTGGGACCCCGGGCTGCCATCGAGCTGGTGAAGGGCCAGAACCACAATCTCCGGGGCAGAGACCCGCAAATCTTCTTCGCCGGCAACAATCTGTCCACCCGCGCTTGGCAGGAGCTGTGCGCCCTGCTGGAGGGGAAGGACTTCTCCATCAACATCATTTCCAAGTCCGGCACCACCACCGAACCCGCAATCGCCACCCGTGCGCTGAAATGGATGCTGGAGCGGAAGTACGGCGCCGACGAGGCCAAAAAGCGGATCTTCGTCACTACCGATCCCGCCAAGGGCGCCCTGCGACAGATTGCCACGGAAGAGGGCTACGAGAGCTTCGTGATCCCGCCCGACGTCGGCGGACGCTACTCCGTGCTGACCGCAGTCGGCCTGCTGCCGCTGGCAGTGGCCGGAATGGACATCACCGAGCTGATGTTCGGCGCGGCGGCGGCCAAGCGCGATCTGGGTGCCTTTTCCTTTGAGAACCCCGCCTGGCTCTATGCTGCGGCCCGCAATCTGCTCTACCGCAACGGCAAGAAGCTGGAGATCCTCTGCAACTGGGAGCCCTCCGCCCGCCTCTTCGGCGGCTGGTGGCAGCAGCTCTTCGGCGAGTCTGAGGGCAAGGACGGCAAGGGCATTTTCCCGGTAACGGCCGAATTTACCGCAGACCTGCACTCGCTTGGCCAGATGATCCAGCAGGGCGAGCGCAATCTCTTCGAGACGGTCATCCGTTTCGTCCCGCCCAGAAAGCGCACGATGATCGAGATGGACTGGAAGAATCTGGACGGTCTGAACTATCTGGAGGGCAAGAGCCTGGACTTCGTCGAGGAGCAGGCCTTCCAGGGCACCCTGGCAGCCCACGTGGACGGCGGCGTGCCCGTCATTCTGGTGCAGGCCGACGAGGTATGTGACCGCACTTTGGGCGAGCTGTTCTATTTCTTCGAGCTGAGCTGCGGCATCTCCGCCTATATGCTGGGCGTGAATCCCTTCAACCAGCCCGGCGTGGAGTTCTATAAACGCAATATGTTCCAGCTCCTCGGCAAGCCCGGCTACGAGATCAAACAGTAATCCCGGGGAATCGCAGGCGTGCCGTCGGCCGCCTGCGAACGGGATTTTCCAAATACATTATAAAGGAGACGATTTCCAATGGTCAAACTGATCGCCGGTCTGAGCGGCACCGGAAAAACACAAAAAATGCTCGCCGAAATCAACGAGGCAGTGGAGAAGGATCAGGGCAGCCTGGTCTGCATCGAACTCAAAACCACCCTGCGCTATGATCTGAACTACAAGGTCCGCCTGATCGAGTACCAGACCTACCAGTTAGAGGGCGTCGAGTCCCTCAAGGCTTTCATCTCCGGCCTTCATGCCGGCAACTTTGACATTTCTCACATCTATCTGAAGAGTATCCACCGTCTGCTGGGCACTGACGACGCGGAGACAATGGCGAATTTCTGCGCCTGGTGCGAGGGCTTCGGCCAGACCAATGGGATCGACTTCACCATGACGGCCCGGGCCGATCTTGAGACTGCGCCCGAATCGCTGAAAAAGTACATGTGATAAGTAATTGGCCGCGGCAGCTCCTCACAGAGCTGCCGCGGTTTTGTCAACCGGCGAGGAAGGCCTCGGGGTCCTGCGGGACGTTGTTTCTATATACCGCGAAATGCAGATGGGATTCGCTGCCCACCTCGCCCAGGGCTGTTTTGCCAACGGTTCCGAGAATCTGCCCTGCGCTGACGCGGTCTCCTGCGGAGACCCGGACCTCTTCCGCCAGATTGGCGTAGTGAGTCACGTAGCCGCCCTCATGCTCTACGGTCACGGTTTTGCCGAGCATGTCGTCGTCAAAGACAGACAAAACGGTCCCGTCCGCCACGGAACGGACTTCGCTGCCCTCTGCGGCAGCCAGATCCATCCCGGCATGGGTGCGCCAGTCCCGTGTGGTGGGATTAAAGGCCAGCTTGTCCATGCTGTATCCCTGTACGACCGACCCTTCCACCGGACGGAAGCGCACAGCGGCGGGGACGGTGACGGGCTTTGCGGGCCGTGCGGCAGGCTCGGTTTCCGCTTCCGTCTCGGGCTCAATGGGAGCGACGGGGTGGTTGGGCTTCACGGACGCGATCGGCGCGTCCGCGTCCGGCAGGATGCTCCCGTTCATTCTGGGCAGCGTGGGCAGAACGGCAGCCTGCACTGCGTCGGGGAGCTTGACCTCGGGCTCGTCTTCGTTCAGGCTTTGCACGAAGAGCCAGCCCGACACGGCCACGGCGACCGTACAGACAGCCAGCGCAAAGTAGTAGCCCTTGTCGCCGGAGATTTTTTTCTTCAGTTGTTTCCATTTCATGGTAATACACCTCCGAGCGGAGTATGCCCGAAGGAGCGGCCGGATATACTGGCAGAGCAGCAATTTTTGCCGAGCGCGCAGCTTTTTCTTGTTTTGGATGGCCCAAACGAGACAAATCCGGCGAGCCGGTACTTGACCTGCAGCGGGTTATCGTGTATAATGAAACAAATTCGGGATTTTTCCCGAAACAGAAAGGAGAAAGGACTATGCAAACGATGAAAAAACTGACGGCTCTCATGCTGGCCCTGTCGTTGATCTTTACGCTGTCTGCCTGCTCCGGGAGCAGCGGCAAGAATAATATCTTCGATACCAAGGGAACTGAGGCTGCCCAAAAGACCGAACCCACATCCGAGGAAACCAAAAAGGCGACTGAAAAGGCGACTGAGAGCGCTGTGACAACTCCCGTTACCGAGCCCACAACCACGGAGGCTCCCGCGACCACGAAGGAAATAGACCCGAACGACCCCTTCGCTGCAATCGGCAGTCCCGCGATTGACGCCGCGTTCGTCGGGACCTGGACTTATCTGCTGGATTACGCGACGCTGATGGAGGCCAGTGCCGGTGAGCTTGAACAGCTTGACGAGATGACCAGATCCATGGTGGAAGCCTTTCGGGACCTGGAGCTCGAAGTGATGCTCGACTTGCGAGCAGACGGCACCTGCACCTTCGGCATTGACGAAGACTCTGCGAGAGCCGCCGTTGAAACCATCATTCCCCAGATGAGCGAAATCATTATTCCGCTTATGTTGAATATGTATGGCATGACGGAGGAAGAGTTGGCCGCTGCGCTCGAGGAGCAGGGCAGCAGCATGGAAGAGTTCAAGGAACAGATGATGACTGCGATGCAGGAACAGTTGGACCCTGAAGATATGGTTGCGAGCATGACGGAATCCACGCAGAACGGATTCTGGCGTTATCAGGACGGCAAGCTCTATATCGTGGAGGAAGGCGAGAGCGTGGATACCGATCAGTATATGACGGTCGAACTCAGCGGCAATACCCTTACTGTTACGGGACTTCCCAATGCTGACGCCAATGAGGAAATGTACGAGAAAATGCTTCCCATGATCTTCACCCGCAAATAACCCGCACGATGAAACGATCCCCGGGACGGCCGTCCCGGGGATTTCTTTATTCAAGCGCGGCCAGGTTTTCCTCGCAGTGCTCGATCTCGCGGCTGATCCGCTGCAAAAACGGCCCTTCCCCGGGCAGCGCCCGGTCCATGGCCAGGCCAAGCAGGGTCATGGATATGCTCCGTTCTACCCTGCCGAGCAGATTCCCGTCGTCCAACGCGTCGAGCCAGTATTTGTAGAGGCTGCAAGCCAGATACCGGGCGTAGACCTCGGGCTGATCGGTTTCCGGCAGCCCCCCTTGCAGGGGCGCACAGCGCCCGCACGCCCGATTCTGTCTGCGTAGGGCCGCACAGTGTGCGCCCGCCTCGTCCCGGAACTGCGCCTGAAACCGCTCCAACTGCTCCTTCCACACAGGCGAAAGGATCTCCAAGCTGGAAAACCGTTCCGCAAGGCGATCCGGCGCAAACAATTGACAATTCCCCCGCACCCATTCATTCTGCATTCTGCATCTTGCATTTTGCATTTGGTTTCCTGCTGCGTACAGCGGGCGGCCAATGACCGCCCCTACAGAGGGTTTCCTGCGCCCCCTGATCCTTGACCCCTGCGCCCTGATCCCTGCGCGCCAGCGCTTCAGCCGCAGGCCGTAGTCATGATGGACCAAGCGCTCCGGCGCGTGCTGCATGGCCGCTGCCAGCTTCCGGATCAACTCGATCCGCCGCGTCAGGGACAGGTCTTCCCGGCCCAGTAATTCCAGCGCAAGCTCCCGGCCCCGGCGCAGGCGAAGATAAGCGTCCGGGTCCAGATCGTTCGGGACGATCGGAGCCTCGTCCTCCCAGCTCTCCCATTGCAGCGGCGCACCGACTGCCAGGGCGTAGGCCGTGGGACAGCTCAGGCTGACGCCGTGCTCGGTGAGATTGCCGAACTCCCGGTGAAAGCGCGGATACTCCCGGCAGACCCGGCAGAGGGCTTCGTGGCCGAAGTTTTTTTGGACGTGGCAGAGCCCGTCCGGGTCCAGCAGCACGCAGACGCGGTTTTCATCTTGGCAAAGCAGGGGCTCGTCTCCGGACGTGATTCCGGCCTGCACCCGTGCCCCTGCTGCGCCGCCGAATGTTTTGTACAGCTTCAGGGTCTCCTCGTCGGGGACGATCTCCCAGCCGGCCCGGCAGCAACTGTCCGGGCAGCGCCCGCCCGCGCAGGCGAAGGCGCGGAAGAAAGACGGCGCGAGGTGCTTCACGGCTTTGCAATATGCTTGAGCATCTCCACGCAGCGCTCCATGTCCTCCACGGGGATGTACTCAAAGCGGCCGTGGTAGT
>CAMKED010000060.1 GCA_946411475.1 uncultured Clostridia bacterium
GGCGGGCAGATTTCCCGCGCTACAATGGAAAATGGCGCACACTGTGCGCCGCTACCGAGCCCTGAACCACACGGCGGGCAGATTTCCCGCGCTACAATGGAAAATGGCGCACACTGTGCGCCGCTACATAAAATTATGATCGAAATTAGTGTACAAAATCTGAAAAAATCCTTTGAAGTGGGTGAGATCCTGCTCGACGGCCTGTCCTTTGAGATCTACACCGGCGAATGCGTCGGCATCATGGGACGCAACGGCTGCGGCAAGACTACCCTCTTTCGGATGCTCACGGGCGAGATTGAGCCCGACGAGGGCACCATCATGATCGCACCGGGCCGGAAGCTCGGCCTGATCTCCCAGATCCCGGTCTATCCGGAAGGCTACACGGTGGAAAACGTCCTCCGCTCCGCCTACCGGGAGCTGTTTGCCATGAAGAAAAAGATGGAGGCGCTGGAGCGCCAGATGACCGTCTCGGCGGACCACGCGATCCTCTCCGAATACGACCGCCTCACGAACGCTTACGAGGTCGGCGGCGGCTACGAGATGGACACCAACGTGGACAAGATCTGCAACGGCCTCGGCATCCCGGCCGCGATGCGGGATCAGCTCTTCTCCTCTCTCTCCGGCGGCGAGAAAACCCGGGTCAACCTGGCCCGCCTGCTGCTGGAAAACACCGACATTCTGCTGCTCGACGAGCCGACCAACCACCTGGATATGCGCAGCACGGAATGGCTCGAGGGCTATATCAAGCAGTTCAAGGGCACGACCCTGACCATCTCCCACGACCGCTATTTCCTCGACCGGGTGGTGCAGCGGATCATTGAGATCCACGACGGCCAGGCCGAGCACTACAACGGCAACTACTCCTTCTATCTGGAAGAAAAGCAGGCGCGCTTCAATCTGCAATTGAAGCACTACGAGCAGGAGCAGGCCAAGATCAACCAGCTCAGCTTCACCGTGGAGCGCATGAAGGGCTGGGGCATCAACAACCGCGTGCTCTACCGCCGCGCGATGGCCATGCAGCACCGCATCGACCGCATCCGCCAGACCGAACGGCCCAAGACCGAGAAGACCATGAAGGCCAGCTTCGGAGAAAAGGAGTTCTTCGGCGATTCCGTGTTCTACGTCAAGGGCATGGAAAAGTCCTTTGGCGAGAAGAAGCTTTTCTCCGACGTGGAGCTGCTGGTAAAGGGCGGCGAGCGCATCGCGATCTTAGGCGACAACGGCGCGGGCAAGACTACCTTCATCCGCTGTCTGCTGGGCGAGGAGCCCGTGGACGCGGGCCGCATCCGCTTCGGCCCAACGGTGAAGTCCGCCTATCTGCCCCAGGTCATGCACTTCGCCCACCCGGAGCGGACGCTCTACGACACGATGCTCTATGAGAAGAACTGCACCCCGCAGGCTGCCCGCGACCGGCTCGGCGCCTTCCTGTTCTCGGGCGAGGACGTGTTCAAGACCGTGGGGACCCTCTCCGGCGGCGAGCAGTCCCGGCTGCGGCTGTGCATGCTCATGGACGAGAAGATCAATCTGCTGATCCTCGACGAGCCGACGAACCACCTCGACATCGCCTCCCGCGAATGGGTGGAATGCGCAATCGAGGAATATGAGGGCACGCTGCTCTTCGTCTCCCACGACCGCTACTTTGTGGAGAAATTCGCCACCCGGATCTGGGAATTTGAGGACGGGATCATAAAGGATTATCCCTGCGGCTACGCCAAGTACCGGAGCCTCAAGGAAAACGCCGCGATCCGGCCCATCCCCCAGACCGAAAAGCCCGTCAAAAAAGAAAAGCCCACCCAAAAGGTGGACAGTAAGGCGCTGGAAAAAGAGGTGCGCCGTCTGGAACGGGAGATCGACGCCCAGGAGCAGGCCGTCGCCGCCCTGGACGAGCAGCTCGTGGCCGCCGCCGCGGACTACAAGGAGCTGATGCGGCTGACCGCAGAAAAGGAACAGGCCGAGGCCGTGTTAAACGAGCTCATGGAAAAATGGGAAGCCGCGGCGGGAAAGCTGGAGTAACGGAATTGAAAATTGAGAAGTGAGAATTGAGAATTATCAACCCGTTCGCCTGCAGCGCGGGCAATTTGCCCGCCGGCCCACCGTCCTGGGAAAATTGACAATTGACAGGTGACAGGTGACAATTGTCGGAGTTTTGCAGATTGCGATCTGCAAAAGGAAAGGATGTTCCCTTCGGACGAGGCGCCACCTCATCCGTCATCGGGCTTCCGTGAGACGCCCGATGCCACCAGCGCTGAAGGTTGCCAGTTGCGTCAGCATAGCTGCCGCACTGGCGATAAAACCCACAACAGTCCCCCGGACTGTTGTGTCCCCTCAAGGGGAAGGCTCTGGGCGCGCTGCTGCGGAAGCTGTTCGGCGCAGGAGACAGGCGGACAAGCAATGCTTGTCCCTACACACGCTGAACCCTGAACGCTGAACCCTGAACCCCGAACCTGTTCCCCGCTCTGAATGACAAACGAGGAAGCCGATTCCGGCATTTATTCTGTGAGCTCCCGGATATCCAGTACCCGGTCGATCTCGATCAGGCTGCGGTCGGAAAGCTCGAGCCGGCGAAAGGTGCGGTCGATGCGGCGAAGGGTAACGGTTTCGGTGCGGTAAGCCCCGCCCAGCTTCAGGCCGTCCGGCTCGAACCAGGTCAGCTTCACGCGCACCGGCTCCCCGGGCGGGTCCGTCCGGGCCGCCAGCTCCGAAAGAGTACGGTTCAGTTCCTCCTTGGCGTCCTCGTCCAGCTCGATCTGCCGAGCCGTCAGGCGGGACGCCTCCTCGATGATTGCCTCATAGCCTGTCAAAGCCGCAAAGGGCGCGAACTGCGCCGCCCGCTGCGCGATCGTCATCGGCGGGTGCCGCTCGGAGATCGGCCGCTCCATGTGGATGATGTCGTCGTATTTGCCGGACATTGGTTGGCCTCCTTCAAAAAACGGACCGCGGAAATCCGCGGCCCGTTTTCATTTGCTTTCTTACAGCAGCTTGGAGAAGTACTTGATGGTGCGGACCATCTGGCTGGTGTAGGAGTTCTCGTTGTCGTACCAGGACACGACCTGCACCTGGTAGGTGTCGTCGTCGATCTTGGAGACCATGGTCTGCGTGGCGTCGAAGATGGAGCCGAAACGGCTGCCGATGATGTCGGAGGAGACGATCTCGTCCTCGTTGTAGCCGAAGCTCTCGGTGGCGGCGGCCTTCATGGCGGCGTTGATGCCTTCCTTGGTGACGTCCTTGCCCTTCACAACGGCGATCAGGATCGTGGTGGAGCCGGTCGCAGTGGGAACACGCTGAGCGGAGCCGATCAGCTTGCCGGACAGCTCGGGGATGACCAGGCCGATGGCCTTGGCAGCGCCGGTGGAGTTGGGGACGATGTTGATGGCAGCGGCACGGGAGCGGCGCAGGTCGCCCTTTCTCTGCGGGCCGTCGAGGGGCATCTGGTCGCCGGTGTAGGCGTGGACCGTGGTCATGATGCCGGAGACGATAGGCGCGTACTCATGCAGAGCCTTCGCCATGGGCGCCAGGCAGTTGGTGGTGCAGGAGGCGGCGGAGATGATGTTGTCGTCCTTGGTCAGGTTTTTGTGGTTGACGTTGTAAACGATGGTGGGCAGGTCGTTGCCGGCGGGAGCGGAGATAACGACCTTCTTGGCGCCGGCGTCGATATGCGCCTGGGCCTTGGCCTTGCTGGTGTAGAAGCCGGTGCACTCGAGCACGACGTCAACACCGATTTTGCCCCAGGGGAGATCAGCGGCGTTGGGCATTTTGTAAATGACGATCTTCTTGCCGTCGACAACGATGTAGTTGTCTTCGCCTTCGCCTTCGTTGAACTCGACCTTATGGTTCAGCGCGTAGTTGCCCTGCGTGGAGTCATACTTCAGCAGATGGGCCAGCATCTTGGAAGAGGTCAGGTCGTTGATGGCGACGATCTCATAGGCGGGATCGCCGAACATCTGGCGGAAGGCCAGGCGGCCGATACGTCCAAAACCGTTGATCGCTACTTTAACAGGCATAATAGTTTCCTCCGTTTCATGCGCTGGACGCGCAATTTATTGACTGTCAAACGATCCGGGCGGACCGTTTAGCTTATTATATACCGAATTGCATCAATTGTCCAGAGCTTTTCCCCCCGTCGCCGGAAAAAACACTTAGAAAAACCGAAAAAAAGCTCCGAATTTTTTGTGCAGAATGGTTGCAATTGAGAATCAAATGTGTTATTGTATGGGGCGCATAGAATTTGCCCCGGTGAAGGCAACTCCCGAGGCCGACAGAAAATCAGGAGGCACTCATGAAACTTTCCAAAAAATCCCAGCTCTGCACGCTTTCCCCCATGCGGAAGTTCACGCCCTACGCCATGGCAGCCGAGGCCGCCGGCAAGAAGATCTACAAGCTGAACATCGGCCAGCCCGACATCGAAACGCCCCCCGAATTCTTTGACGCAGTCCGCGGCTTCTCCCAGAAGGTCCTGGCCTACGCCAACTCTCAGGGCACCGAGGATATGCTGCAGACCGTTGTGGACTACTACAAGCGCATCGGCATCGAGTACGACAAGAAGGACATCCTCATCACCACCGGCGGCAGCGAGGCCCTGCAGATCCTCTTCCTCGCCATTCTGGACGAGGGCAGCGAGGTCATCATCCCCGAGCCCTTCTACTCCAACTACAACACCTTCATCCGGGCTGCCGGCGGCGTGATCCGTCCCATGCCCACCATCGCCGAGGAGGACTACAACTACGCCAAGCCCGAGGCGCTCGAGGCCCTCATCAACGAGAACACCCGCGCCATCGCCATCATCAATCCCCACAACCCCACCGGCAACGTGCTGACCGAAAAAGAGCTGCGCGCCATTGCTGACGTGGCCAAGAAGCACGACCTCTACCTGATCTGCGACGAAGTCTACCGCGAGTTCGTCTACGATGCCGACAGATCCCCCTGCGCCGGCAGCCTGCGCGACATGGACGACAACGTGGTCGTCATCGACTCCGTCTCCAAGCGCTTCTCCGCCTGCGGCGCCCGCATCGGCATGCTGATCTCCCGGAACAAGGCCCTCATGGCCGAGGCCCTCAAGTTCTGCCAGGGCCGTCTTTGCACCACCACCCTGGAGCAGGTTGGCGCTTCCGCCCTCTACTCCGTCGGCCCCGAGTACTTTGACAAGGTCCGCGAGGAGTACCGCCGCCGCCGCGACATCTGCTACCGCAAGCTGACCGCCATCCCCGGCGTCGTCTGCGCCAAGCCCATGGGCGCGTTCTACGTCATGGCCAAGCTGCCCATCGACAACGCCGACGAGTTCATGAAGTTCATGCTCACCGAGTTCGAGGACCACGGCGAGACCGTCATGTGCGCCCCCGCCGCCGGCTTCTACGCCACCCCGGGCCGCGGCCTCAACGAGATCCGCATCGCCTACGTCCTGAAGGAAAAGGACCTGGAGCGGGCCCTCGACCTGCTGGCCATGGGCATCGAAGCCTACAACAAGCGCAAATAAGCATTGCTCAAACCGGGCTGCCGTCGGCAGCCCGGTTTTTTTGCAAAAATCGGTAAAAAATCCTTGCTTTTTTGCGGCTGATGCGCTATGATACCACCGGTCCCTCGGAGAGTAGGGCGTTCGCGTCGGGGCTTGCCCCGGTAGTGCCATTGGATGGGAGGTTGCCAATGGACGAAAAGCCGTTTTCGGCTTGCGATGGTACGCCCGCCGCCGCTCCGAAATTTCAAAGGGCCGGAACCTCCTCCACACACGGAGGGTTTTTTTATGCCTGAATCCCTGAACGCCACCGAAAAGCCGCGCAAAAAAATGACCGCCAGCGAGCGTCTGCTGATGCTCTGCCTGTTGGCCGTCCTGACCGCCATGGAAATCGTTTTAAGCCGTTTCCTGTCCATCAACACCTGGAACCTGAAAATCGGTTTCAGTTTCATCCCCGTCGTGGTGGCCGCGATGCTGTTCGGCCCCCTGGGCGGCGCCTGCGTTGCCGGAATGGGTGATTTCCTCGGCGCGACCCTGTTCCCCATCGGGCCCTTTTTCCCCGGCTATACGGTCACGGCTGTGCTGACCGGCCTTGTGTTCGGCCTGCTGCTGCACAAAAAGCAGACGCCGTTCCGCGCAGCTCTTGCCGTCGCCATCAACCAGCTCCTGTTGAGTTTGGTGCTGAACACGTTCTGGATCTTCCTGACGAACATGGACAGCAGCAAGGCCTCGCCGTATCTGACGATCTTGTCCACCAGAATTCTCCAGTGCGCGATCTTGATCCCGGTTCAGTTTGTGGCAATTATGCTCATCGGCCCCGCCCTGCGCCGCATCAAGAAGTCGTTCCTGTAAGCTTGGAGCAGGTGAATCCTATGAATTACGAAGAAGCCTTACAATACATCGCCGCCGTCAACTGGAAGGGCTCCGTTCCCGGGCTGGAACGGATCACGGAGCTGATGCGGCGGCTCGGAAACCCCGAAAAGAGGCTCAAATTTATTCACATCGTCGGTACAAACGGAAAGGGCAGCACCGCTGCCATGCTGGCCTCGGTGTTGAAGCAGGCCGGTTACAAGACCGGCCTGTTTGTCTCCCCCTGGGTGATCGACTTCCGCGAGCGGATGCAGCTCAACGGCGAGATGATCTCCCGCGAAGCTCTTGCCGCCGAAACGGAATTCATCCGCCCCTATGCCGACGCGATGGCAGACGCGCCCACGGAGTTTGAGCTGAA
This sequence comes from uncultured Clostridia bacterium, assembly GCA_946411475.1. Classification (GTDB taxonomy): domain Bacteria; phylum Bacillota; class Clostridia; order Oscillospirales; family Oscillospiraceae; genus JAFRPC01. Next base: position 6,675 of record CAMKED010000060.1, read on the forward strand.
CACCGCCATTGCCCTGCAATGGTATGCCGACGAGGGTGCGGACATCGTGGTGCTCGAGGCCGGGATGGGCGGCGAGCTGGACGCGACGAACGTGATCCCCGCCCCTGAAGCCGCCGTCTTCACCAACGTCGGGCTGGATCACACTGAATACCTTGGCAGCACCGTGGAGGCCATTGCCCGCACCAAGGCGGGCATCCTCAAGCCCGGCTGCGCCGCCGCACTTTATCCGAACGTCCCCTCCGTCTGCGCGGTCATTGAGGAACTCTGCCGCAAGAAGGACATTCCGCTCTATCGGGCCGATCCTGCCGTACTGGTGCCGCTGGGTCACGATCTCGGCGGCCAGCGCTTCCGCTGGGGCGAGCTGACGCTGGAGCTGCCGCTGTTGGGCGAGCATCAGCGGAAGAATCTCTCCCTGGTGCTGTGCGTGCTGGAGCTGCTGCGGGATCGGAACTGGAATATCCCGGACGCCGCCATTCAGGCCGGTATCCGGGCTGTCCGCTGGCCGGGCCGTTTTGAGCTTTTGGGCCGCGACCCCCTCTTCGTTCTGGACGGAGGCCACAATCCCCAGTGCATGGACGCGCTGTGGGAGGCCGCCAACACCTACCTGGCCGGGAAGGAACTGACCGTGATCACGGGCGTGTTGGCCGACAAGGACTACGCCGCGATGTACGACCGCACGGGCAAGCTTGCCAGCCGCTTCTACACCGTGACGCCCAACAACCCCCGCGCCCTCGACGGCAGGGAATTGGCAAAGCTGCTTGAACGCTACGGCAAGCCCGTCCGCTTCTGTGAGAGCCCCGACGAAGCCGTCCGCCTTGCTCTCGCGGCCACCCCGAAGGACGGGGCGGTGCTGGCCTACGGCTCGCTGTATCTGGCCTCGGAGATCCGGGCAGCGTTCTTGGCAATGGAGAAGTGAGAAGCGAGCGTTGAGCGTTGTAATCAAACAACAGCACAATAAAACAGGCCGGTATTGCATCGTTCCGATACAATACCGGCCTACTTTTTATATTTCTTTATGCATTCTCCAAATCTTTGCCGCGCAGCATGTTCCGTGCCTGCAGCAGATACAGGATCAGCAGCAGCACCGCCACGCCGTCGGCAATCAAGGACGCAGCGCTCAGAGACAGGATCAGCCGCGGCGTCTCAACAGAAAAGCCGGGAAGAATCGCGTCGAGGACGGCGATCACCGCTTGGAAAAAGCAGACCAAAACAGCCAGTATGAACAGGTATTTCCCACGGGGACACATCTTCGGATTGCCTGTCCGGATGGAAAGCGCAATGACGCCGTCGACCAGATACCGCATTGCAAAGAGGATCGCAACCATCTCCGCAATCACGGTAACAAGCCAGCCGCCGTAGAACGGGTTCAGAATGGAGTTGTAATAATCAAAAATCAGCGCGAGGATAACAGCCGGTCTGGCAGCCAGAAAGATCGGTTCCCCCTTGCCGGCCTCACAGACCCCGCGTAATTCCATCACAATAGCTGCCGTCATCAGAAGCAGTATAACGATGCCAAAAACACCTTCTGTCTCCATTCTGGGCAGCCCTTGCCGAACTGCGTCCACGACGGAAATAAATACCCCCGCTTTTGACAGCAGGATCAGGATCTGCGCCACGATCAGCTTTTCAATGCCGCGGCGCGCGTACAGAAGCTTCATTTCATTCACGCTTCCTTTCTTTACTGGGTTTATTGTACTTCGGAATCTGTTATTTTTCTATTACAAAAACTGCAAAAAGACGGCACTGATTTTGCATTTTTTGAAAAAAAAACCTCTGTTCCCCTTTCCCGGCTCTGCATGAAAATGTTTCTCCAAATGCAAACTCCCAGTTGCCAATCGTTCATTTATTTGTTATACTGTGGAACGGAGGTGAGCTCGATGCAGCTTTCTGACGCGCTCCGCGCGTTTTGGCCGGTTTTTGCCGCCGTGCCGCTCTTTCTGATCCTGGGCTTCTGGTGGCGCTTCTCCGCGGCCCGGGCCATGGAGCAAAGCCCAAAGCCCTATACCTGGGTCCGGCAGTATCGCACCGGCGGCTTCCCCTTCCGGCGAAAGCTGATGGGAAAGCCCAAGCTGCGGGTCTGGATCCTGCTGGCCGTTCTGGCGGCTGCTGCCGCGCTCTGCGCCGCCCGGCTCGTCAGCATGCGCGCTTCCGGCCTTCCCATGCCGGATGGGGTCACCGGTATTCTGCCGTCTGCCCTCTGCGTACTCGGCGCCGGCGCGGTCTTCTGCCTGCTCAGCCTCCTGTTTGACAGTCCTTGGGTCTCCGTGCCCGCTTCTGTACTCTATGCCGCTGCGGCGCTGCGCACCAACGGCGGCGTCTCGCTACTTGCAATCAGTCTGCTGCTCCTGCTGCTCTACCTGCGGGCGGATCGCCCCGGCATGCTTCCGGAGCTTCTGTATCTGGCCGCCGTTTTGGCTTTGGCTCCGGCCGTGGCGTTGGAGCCCGCGTTTCTCTGGCTGCTTCCCTGCTATCCCCCGCTGCACTGGTACAAGCTGCCCTATCAGTTTCACAGCAAACGGCTTTCCGGAGGAAAACTGCTTCTGATCCTGGCCGTGAGCCTTGTCTTCTGGGCGCTCAGCGTCGTTCTGGCAGCGATGCTGCACCCCTTCCTGGCAAAGGGCGGTTTTGTTCCCTGGTTCACGGGTCCTGAAATCGTCTCCGCGCTGCGGGATCTGGCGCAGGCCGCCTTGTCCTGCTTCTCCTTCCCCACGCTTGAGGGCGCGGTCGATCTGGCAGTGGACGCGCCACTGCTTGCTTACGGGCTCTGGGGCTGCTGCTCGGCCTGGATCCTGGCCCGGAAACGCCGGAACGTCCGCGGCTCTTTTGCCCTGGATGTGCTGGCCGCGACGGCGCTGCTCTGGCTGCTCTGCTGGCGCAGCGTTCCGATCCTCGGCCTGACGCTGACGACGGCCTGCATCCTGCGGGACGCCGACTTGGGCAAAAAACGGGTCACCGCCGTTTTGTTCCCGTTGGCCGGAATGGCCTGGTATTGCTTCATCCACATTGCCGCCTGGGCGCTTCCGCTTTCCGCAGAGCTCCTGGAACGGCTCAAATAATCAACATCGGAGGAAAACACTATGATCGCACTTGCATGTGACCACGGCGCGCTTGCGCTCAAGGAAGCCATCAAGGCCCACCTCGAGGAAAAGGGCCTCAGCTACAAGGATTTCGGCACCAACAGCACGGAGAGCTGCGACTACCCCGATTTCGCCGGCCCCGCCGCGCAGGCGGTCGCGTCCGGCGAATGTGAGAAGGGCATCGTCTGCTGCACCACCGGCATCGGCGTGTCCATCGTGGCCAACAAGGTCCCCGGCGTCCGCTGCGCCCTGCTGCACGACCACATGAGCGCCCGCCTCACCCGTCAACACAACGACGCCAACATGATGGCCCTCGGCGCGGCCATTACCTCCCCCATGATGGCAATGGAGCTCATCGACATTTTCCTGAGCACCGAATTCCAGGGCGGCAGACACCAGCGTCGCGTGGATAAGATCACGGCGATGGAAAAGTAATTGAGAATTGAGAAGTGAGAATTGAGAATTGTCGGTGTGACCCAATTCTTTGAATGAAATCACAAAATCAGGCAGTCCGGCGCGTTTGCCGGGCTGCCCGTTTTGGTATTCTTTTGTAAGGACGAGCAATGCTCGTCCGCGTTTGCGAAGCAAACAATCGTCCGGCAGGGCGATCCTGCCGGACGAATTGTCGGAACTGGGTTCGTCGTCGGAACCCCGCTGGATTTGCCTGCGGCAAATTGCATTTGTGCCGAATGCCGGACGAGCAATGCTCGTCCCTACGGTGGGAACGGAAAACATCCGGTAGCGGCGCACAGTGTGCGCCACGGAACTGGGTTCGTCGTCGGAACCCCGCTGGATTTGCCTGCGGCAAATTGCATT
>CAMKED010000061.1 GCA_946411475.1 uncultured Clostridia bacterium
AGCAGATACTCGTTAAAGGTGCGGGAGGGTTCCGAAATGAAGCTTGCCATAGTACAGCCGTCCTCCGTTTTTTGTATTATACGCGATTCAGCTCCTGCTGGAGCTCCAGATTCTGATCGAAAATCTTTTCCGCCATGGTGGTGCGATGATCCACCAGGCGCTGCGCCAGCTCCAGATCGTCCACAGCCAGGATCTGCGCGGCCAGCACGGCAGCGTTCGCGCCGCCGCCCACGGCCACGGTCGCAACCGGGATCCCGCTGGGCATCTGAACCGTGGAGAGCAGCGCGTCAAGTCCGCCGAGATTGGAGCCCGCGCAGGGCACGCCGATCACGGGCAGGGTGGTATTGGCAGCAATCGCGCCGGCCAGATGGGCCGCCATCCCCGCAAAGGCAATGACAGCGGCAAAGCCGCGGCCGCGCGCGGAGCGAGCAAACTCCGAGGTTTCGCCGGGCGTGCGGTGTGCGGAAAGAATATGGACCTCATAGGGGATCTCCAGCTCCTTGAGCGTGTCGATCGCCTTCTGCGCAACGGGAAGATCGGATTTGCTTCCCATGACGATACCGATGGTTTTCATAAAAATTCAGCCTCCTGCTTTGGTCTCGCAGTAGATGCAGCGGTAGACCTTCTCGTTGCGGTCGCTCAGGCGGAAGATGTGGTGCAGCTCCTGCTCGGTGGAGGTGATGCAGCGGGGGTTCTTGCAGGTCAGAACATCGTGCAGCTCCAGCGGGAGCTCCATCTGGCGCTTTTCGACCAGCTCGCCGTTGCGAATGATGTTCACGGTGGCGTCGGGATCCACATAGGCGATGACGTCCAGATTCACGGGGATATCGGCGTCGATCTTGATGATGTCCTTCTTGCCCATTTTCTGGCTCACGACGTTGCGGATGATGGCGACGGAAAGCTCGGTCTCGTCCAGCTTCAACAGGTGATAGAGCCGCATGCCCTGACCTGCCCGGATGTGGTCGATCACGACGCCGTTCTGGATGGAATCAATATTCATAATGTGCCAGCCTCCTTCAAAAGCTTCAGAATCAAAGCCATACGCATGTACTTGCCGTTGAGTACCTGCTTGAAGTAGCAGGCACGGGGGTCGTCGTCGATCGCGACGGAGATCTCATTCACACGGGGCAGCGGGTGCAGGATCGCAAGATCGGGCTTTGCGGTCTTGAGCTTGTCCGGGGTGAGAATGTAGCTGTCCTTCAGGCGCAGATAGTCTTCCTCGTTGAAGAAGCGCTCGCGCTGGATGCGGGTCATGTAGAGGATGTCGAGCTGCGGCATCGCGGCTTCCAGATCGGTGGTCTGGGTGTAGGGAATGTTGAACTTTTTCAGGCTGCCCTTCTTTACGTAGCTGGGAACCTTCAACTCCTCCGGGGAGATCAGGACGAAATTGTTGTCCGGGTAGCGGGACATGGCGTTGATCAGGGAGTGCACGGTACGGCCGAATTTCAGGTCGCCGCAGACGCCGATGGTCAGGCCGCTGAAACGGCGCTTTTCCCGCCAGATGGTGAGCAGGTCCGCCAGGGTCTGGGTGGGATGGCAGTGGCCGCCGTCGCCGGCGTTGATGACGGGGACCGTCGCGTTCGTGGCCGCAACGTAGGCAGCGCCTTCCTTGGGATGACGCATCGCGATGATGTCGGCGTAGCAGGAGACGGTCTTTGCGGTATCCGCGACGCTCTCGCCCTTGGCCGCAGAAGAGGACATGGCGCTGGATACGGAGATCACGTGTCCGCCCAGCTCATACATGGCCGCCTCGAAGCTCATACGGGTACGGGTCGAGGGCTCAAAAAACAGGGTCGCCAGCTTTTTCCTGTCACAGACATGGGCATACTTGTCGGGATTGGCGATGATGTCCTCCGCCGTGGCAATGAGCTCTTCCAACTCCTGGGCGCTCAGATCCAGAATGTCGATAACGCTTCTTTTCATTTGGTTCCTCCTATCCAGCTTTCGTCGGAGGGGTTGTTGCGGAAGGCGATCAGCCGCTCCACGTCCTCCGGTTTGATATAGCCCTCTCGGGCCGCAACGGACGCGATATGATCGAAGTCCGTCAGGGATACGTTTTTAACTTTGGCTTCCGCGAGCCGTTCCAGGCCGCGCTGCATGCCGTAGGTGAAGATGGAAACCACGCCGAGCACCTCGGCTCCGGCTTCGCGCAGCGCGTCCACGACCTCGATGACGCTGCCGCCGGTGGAGATCAGGTCTTCCACCACGACGACCTTCTGACCGGGCTCCAGACGGCCCTCAATGCGATTCTGACGGCCGTGGTCCTTGTTGCCGGAACGGACGTAGCCCACGGGAAGGTTCATCAGATGGCCAACGATCGCGGCGTGTGCGATGCCGGCCGTGGAGGTTCCCATCAGAACCTCTACCTCCGGGTAGTTCTCCCGGATGAGCTGGGCAAGGCCGTTTTCCACGTCGTTGCGGACGGCCGGGGCGGTCAGGGTCAGGCGGTTGTCACAGTAGACCGGGCTCTTGATCCCGCTGGCCCAGATGAAAGGCTCCTCGGGGCGGAAGAATACCGCGCGGATCGAGAGCAGATCCTTTGCGATTTGGGTTGACAGATCCATGAATGATTCTCCTTATCTTTTGTCATCAGTCATTAGTCAGAAGTCAGAAGTCAGAAGTCACTAGCCACTAGTCACTAGTCACTAGTGACTTGTTTTATCCGATAAACTCAGCCAGGCAGCGCTCGTAGGCAGCAACGGGATCCTCGGCCGCGGTGATCGGGCGGCCCACGACGATGTAGTCAGAGCCGACCTTCTTGGCCTGCGCGGGCGTCATGACCCGTTTCTGGTCGCCCTTGTCGCCGTCGGCGAAGCGGACGCCCGGGGTGACGGTGAGGAAGTCCTGTCCGCAGACCTCGTGGACCCGCGCAGCTTCCAGCGGCGAGCAGACGACGCCGTCCAGGCACGCACGCTTCGCGTTTCCGGCGTAGGCCATGACGACCTCCTCCATCGGGCTGTGAATCAGAAGCTCATGCTCCAAGGCGTCCTGGTTGGTGGAGGTAAGCTGGGTCACGGCGATCAGCAGGGGGCGCGTGCCGTCCGGCCGGGTCAGGCCCTCCAGCGCAGCGCGCATCATCTCGGCGGTGCCAGCCGCATGGAGATTGCAGATATCCACGTCCAGGCGGGAGAGGACGGCCATCGCCTTCTTGACCGTGTTCGGAATATCATGCAGCTTCAGATCCAGGAAAATCTTGTGTCCTCTGGCCTTGATCTGCCGGACGATCTCCGGTCCTTCTGCATAAAACAGCTCCATGCCGATCTTGACAAACGGCTTCCTGCCCTGGAATTTGTCCAGGAATTCCATTGTCTGCGCAGCGCTCGGGAAATCGCAGGCAATGATGACGTCCTTACCCATGTGTCGTTCTCCTTTGTGTTCAATTCTTTATTTGCGGGATCTATTCAGTCGCATCTGCTCCGTAGTGGCCGCGCACCTGCGCGGCCATGCCGTGGATTGCTATTTCAGGGCTTTATGGCCGCGCAGGTGCGCGGCCACTACGACCCTACTGAACAGATACTATTTGCGTTAATTGTTCCTTCTCAATTCACTTAAGCTGCCGATCCCGTAACGGTCCATGACCGCAGGCAGTGCTTCGATGATCTTCTTGCAGGCCCAGGGATCGACCAGGTTCGCCGCGCCGACCTCGACCGCCGTCGCGCCGGCCATCAGCATTTCCAGCACGTCCTCGGCGCAGGAGACGCCGCCCATGCCGACCACGGGGATCCTGACCGCGTGGGCTGTCTGATAAACCATCCGCAGGGCCACCGGGAACACCGCCGGGCCGGAGAAGCCGCCCATCGTATTGGCCAGGATCGGCTTGCGGGTCTTGAGGTCGATCCGCATGCCGAGCAGGGTGTTGATCAGGCTGATCCCGTCCGCGCCTGCGTCCTCGCAGGCCTTGGCAACAGAGACGACGTCCGTCACGTTCGGGGTCAGCTTGATGAGAACCGGCTTCGTCGTGACCGCCTTGACCGTCCGGACGACCGAAGCTGCCTGGGACGGATCGGTCCCGAAGCTCATCCCACCGCCGTGGACGTTCGGGCAGGAGATATTGACCTCCAGCCAGCCCACCTGGGGCTCGCGATCCAGCTTGGCGCAGGTGTAGGCGTAATCCTCGACGGAGAAACCGCTGACGTTCGCCATGACCGGCTTATGGAAGCACTTGGCAAGCTTCGGCAGCTCCGTATCGACGACCCGGTCCACGCCGGGATTTTGCAGGCCGACGGAATTCAGCATGCCCGCCGTGCAGTCCGCGATGCGGGGCGTGGGGTTGCCGAAACGCGGGTCGCGGGTCGTTCCCTTGAAGGAAAAGGTGCCGAGGAGATTGATGTCGTACAGTTCGGCAAACTCATAGCCGTAGCCGAAGGTGCCGGAAGCAGGGATCACCGGGTTATCCAGTTCCACGCCGCAGAGAGAAACGCTCAGTCTTCCCATAAGATCTCCTCCTTTTGCAGGACGGGGCCTTCCTTGCAGATCCGTTTATAGCCGGTGATCGTCTTGCAGGAGCAACCCATGCAGGCGCCGAAGCCGCAGCCCATGCGTTTTTCAAAGCTGAACGAGCCGCCGGTGCGGATCTTGCGGTAGACCGCGCGGAGCATCGGCTCCGGACCGCAGGTATAGACGTGGGTGTAGTCCTCGGGCAGCGCGTCGGTCACGAAGCCCTTGACGCCATAGGAGCCGTCCACCGTCGTCACCCGAAGCGCGCAGCCCAGGTCGCGGAATTGCTGTTCATAGAACAGCTCGGAGGCCGTGTTGAAGCCGAGGATCACACTTACTTCTTTTCTCTCCGCCCGCAGGCGCTTGGCCAGCAGGTACAGCGGCGGGACGCCCACGCCGCCGCCGATCAGCAGCGGATGGCTGCCGGAACGCGCCGTATCGTAGCCATTGCCCAGGCCGGTCAGGACAGGGACCGTCTGCCCCGGCTGCATGTCACTGAGCTGGGCGGTGCCCTTGCCGACGCGCTTGTAGATCAGCGTGAGGGTCTCCCCTTCCAGGTCGCAGACCGAGATCGGACGGCGCAGATACAGGCCGTCCAGCCGCAGATTCACAAACTGCCCGGGGCGCGTAATGGCGGCGCAATCGCCGCGCAGTTTCAGTTCGTAGACGTTCTGGGTCAGCTTTCGCTGAGAGAGAATCTTGAAAGCAACATCATTCATAGAATCACCTGTTTTGATAGACGACGCGGCCATCGCAGACGGTCGCCAGGCAGCTCCCGCAGAGTTCCCAGCCGGCGAAGGGCGTGGCCCGGCCCATGGTCAGAAATGCGTCGGGGTCGACCGTAACGCTGTGTTCCAGATCCCAGACCGTGTAATCTTCTTCATGCAGCGGGATGGCGAAGCGCTTTCTGGGGTTATAGGCCAAAAGCGCAAGCAGCTTTTCCAGACTGAGAATGCCGGGGCGTACCAGCTTCGTATAGAGCACGGGGAAGGCTGTTTCCAAGCCGACGATGCCGAAGGCGCTGCCACGCAGGCCCTTCGCCTTCTCCTCCGCGCTGTGCGGCGCGTGATCGGTGGCGATCACGTCGATCGTTCCGTCGAGGAGGCCCTCGATCAGCGCTTCCCGGTCCGCCGGACTGCGCAGGGGCGGGTTCATTTTGAAGCGTCCGTCCTCCTGCAGGTCGTTCTCGTCCAGGACGAGATAGTGCGGCGCGGTCTCGCAGCTCACGTCCAGCCCTTCCCGCTTGGCCTGCCGGATCAGCGCGACGCTCTCCTTGGTCGAGATATGGCAGACGTGGTAGCCGCAGCCGGTCTCCCGAACCAGCTCCAGGTCGCGGCGGATCTGGCCCCATTCGCTCTCGGAGCAGATGCCAGCGTGTCCGTGCGCCTTGGCGTAGGCGCCGTCGTGGATATAGCCGCCGCGCAGAAGGCTGTTGTCCTCACAGTGCGCGACAATCAGCTTGCCGAGCCGTTTGGCTTCCAGCATGGCCCGGCGCATCATTTCTCCGTTTTGGACCCCGCGGCCGTCGTCGGAGAAGGCCACGACATGCGGCGCAAGCGCCGCCAGATCGGAAAGTGCCTCTCCCCGTTCGCCCTGCGTGATCGCGCCGTAGGGATGCACGCGAACGCGGGCTTGCGCGGCGATCAGCTCCTCCTGTACGCCGAGCGAAGCAAGGCTGTCCGGAACCGGATTCAGATTCGGCATGGTGCACACGTCGGTGTAACCACCCCGGGCCGCGGCAGCCGTGCCGGAAGAAATCGTTTCTTTATAAGAAAAACCCGGCTCACGAAAATGCACATGCACATCGCAAAAGCCGGGAAAAACAACACTGCCAGACGGAACGGGCACTACACCCATTTCCGCAAGCGGACGATTCATATTCAGATCAGTGGGGTGAATCCGATAATCCTTCATGTCTTGACCTCACAAAACGGGATGTGACGGACCGTGATTCGCCCAAACGGACGCCGCGATCCAAATCAGGTCTGCTGTTTCTTTCTTTTTATTTTCAAAGATTCTAACACATGCAGTCGGGTCCTGTCAAGCATGAAACGACCTCGTTCCTGATATTTGTACAAAATAGACATTTCTCAGCGGTCAGAGGCTGATTCTTTCTATCGCAAGCAGTTTCCGCTTTCGATCAAGCCCGCCGGCATAGCCTGTCAGCCTGCCGTTCGCGCCGACGACCCGGTGACAGGGAATCAGGATGGAAACAGGATTCCGCGCAACCGCCCCGCCGACCGCACGGGCGGAAACGCGGGGATGGTCGGATTGCGCCGAAAGTCGTCGTGCAAGTTCTCCGTAAGTCACGGTTTTTCCGTAAGGGACCGTGCGAAGCGCTTCCCATACCGTGAGCTGAAAGGGCGTTCCGCTGAGACGCACCGGCGGGATAAAGTCCGGCTCTCTGCCCTGGAAATAGAGCTCCAGCCAAAGCCGGGTCTGCGCAAAGACCGGAAGCTCCCGTTCCGGACCGGCAGCAGGCAGCGTCCCCGGGAAAAAGCGCTGCCCTTCCAGCCAAAGTCCAGTCAGAGCTTCCCCGTCAGACGCAAGCGTGAGTAAGCCAATCGGTGAAGCGATTCGCGTTACGAAATTCGTCAAGAATCATTCCCCCATCATAGGATCCGGTATAAAAATATCAGATCTTCTTGCGCTTGTCAATTTCCTTTCCCCGGAAAATGTCAATAACTGTTTCGCAGCATTTGAAATGCCGTCAGAAAAGGTCGGCAGATTGCCGGCGCTGCAGGCTCTGAACCCTGATCCGCAGAGCGATGAGGGCATCGCTCCCTACGATCCCTTTTCCTTTTCCGGTTGCTTTTCCAACAAAATTGTATTATAATTCTGTTATGAACATGGAACGGAGGGTCTTCATGAAAGACAATATCATAAAGGGCTGTTTTCTCGACAGCGACAGTCCGGACCGGATCAGGGTCGTTGAAAACGCTTTTCTGCCAGTCATTGACGGGATCTGCCGCGGGATCGTACCGGTCATCCCGGAAGCCTATCGGGGCCTGCCTGTCACAGATTACGGAGATCGGCTGATCCTGCCCGGGATGAGCGATCTGCATCTTCACGCGCCGCAGTTTTCCTTTCGCGGTATGGGAATGGATCTGGAGCTTCTCGACTGGCTTGATACCTATACCTTTCCCGAGGAGGCAAAATACAGCGATCCCGTTTACGTCGAACAAGCCTACGGATACTTTACAGACGCGCTCGTACATTCCACGACCACGCGGGCCGCGGTCTTCGCAACCATCCATCCGGCAGCCACGCTGGACCTGATGGAGCAGTTGGAACGCTCCGGGCTGCAATGCTTCGTCGGAAAGGTGAATATGGACCGGAATTGCCCGGACAGCGTGCGGGAGCCGGACGTGCAATCCGCGCTGCGCGATACGGAGGCATGGATCCAAGCGGCAAACAGCCGCTTTGTCCGTACGAAACCGATCCTGACGCCGCGCTTCATTCCAAGCTGCTCCGACGCGCTGATGACGGGCTTGAAAACGCTGCAGACACGCTATTCGCTGCCTCTGCAAAGTCATTTGAGCGAAAACTATGGGGAAATTGCCTGGGTGCGGGAGCTCTCCCCTGCCGCCAAATGCTACGGAGACGCCTATGACCGCTTCGGTCTGTTCGGCGGTGAGCACCCCTGCATCATGGCGCATTGCGTCCATTCCACCGACGAGGAGCTGGAGCTGATCAAGCGCAACGGGGTCTATATCGCACACAGCCCGGAATCCAACATGAATCTTGCCTCCGGCGTCGCACCCGTTTCCCGCTATCTGGAACTGGGCCTGCGCGTCGGGCTTGCCACTGACGTGGCCGGCGGCAGCCAGATCAGTATGCTGCGCGCCATGATGCACGCAATTCAGGCCAGCAAACTGCGCTGGCGCCTCCTGGACGACAGCATCCGTCCCCTGAGCCTGGAGCAGGCCTTCTATCTCGCAACCGTCGGCGGCGGCGCTTTCTTCGGAAAGGTCGGGCGCTTTGCGAAAGGGTATGACTTTGACGCCGTGGTATTGGACGACAGCAGTCTCTCCCATCCCCAGCCTCTTGATCCGCGCAGCCGTCTGGAACGGGCTGTCTATCTGGCCGACGACCGGCATTTATTTGCGAAATACGTCGCAGGCAAAAAAATATTCTGAATTTCCTCTTGTTTTATTTGCCGATTTGGAGTATAATGCCATGCTAACAGAATGTAATTGGAGGAAACGACTATGAAGAAACCCGTTGTATTGGTCATTATGGACGGCGTCGGCAAAGGGGACGGCGGCCCCGGCGACGCAGTCGCTCAGGCAAAAACCCCGAATCTGGACAGGCTCTTCGCCACTTGTCCCTACACCTGGCTCAAAGCCCACGGAACCGCCGTCGGTCTGCCCACAGATGACGATATGGGCAATTCCGAGGTTGGACACAACGCGCTCGGCTGCGGCCAGATCTATTCTCAGGGCGCCAAGCTGGTGCAGGAATCCATCGAAAACGGCACGCTGTTTCAATCCAGAGCCTGGCGCGATCTGATTGCCAACTGCAAGGAAAACGGCAAGACCCTGCACTTCCTCGGGCTGCTCTCCGACGGCAACGTGCATTCCAATATCAGCCATCTGATCGCCCTGCTGCGCAAGGCGCGCGAGGAAGGGATTTCCAGCGTCTGCGTTCACACCCTGCTTGACGGGCGTGACGTGCCCGCATGCTCCGCGTTGGAGTACGTAGATCAGCTTGAAGCCGTGCTGGCCGAGCTCTCAGATGAAGCCCACAGTTATCGCATTGCTTCCGGCGGCGGCAGAATGAAGATCACCATGGACCGCTATCAAGCCAACTGGGGCATGGTCGAGGAAGGCTGGAAAACCCACGTGCTGGGAGAAGGCCGCCAGTTTGCCAGCGCACGCGAAGCGATTGAAACCTATCGCGCCGAAGCTGAGGTGATCGACCAGGATCTGCCCGCTTTCGTGATCGCAAAGGACGGCAAGCCTGTCGGCAAGATTGAGAACGGCGACTCCGTCATTCTCTATAACTTCCGCGGCGACCGCGCGCAGGAGATTTCCCTGGCCTTTGACCGCAAGGATTTCGACAAGTTTGAACGCCCCGGCTACACCGGCGTCAAGTTTGCCGGGATGCTGGAATACGACGGCGACCTGAAGATCCCCTATCATTATCTCGTGGAGCCGCCCGTCATCAAAAATACGCTGACGGAGGTTCTCTGCGCAGCAGGCGTCCGGGAATATGCCCTCTCCGAGACGCAGAAATACGGCCACGTCACCTATTTCTGGAACGGCAATCGCTCGGGCAAGGTGGACGAAGCGCTCGAGGTCTATGAGGAGATCCCCTCCGACATCATCCCCTTTGAATTTGCGCCGAAGATGAAGGCCGAGGAGATCACCGCACGCATGGTGGAATCCATGGCTTCCCACAAGTTTGATTTTCTGCGCTGCAACTTCCCCAACGGCGATATGGTCGGCCATACGGGCGTCATGGAAGCCGTCGTCACGGCAATGGAAGCCGTCGATACCGGCGTCGGCAAGATCATCGAGGCTGCTGACAAGTACGACTACGTCGTCTGCGTGACCGCCGATCACGGCAATGCAGATCAAATGCTCGAAACCAAAAAGGGCAAGACCACCGTCCGCACCGCACACAGCCTGAACCCTGTCCCGTTTATCATCTACGATCCCGAAACGAAGCACGTTTTCAAGGACGGACATTTCGGCCTTGCAAACGTCGCGCCGACGCTTCTGAAGCTGATGGGCCTAACAGCCCCCGCCTGCTGGGAGCCCTGCATGTTGGAACGCTGAGTAAGCGCTTCTTTCTGCGAATCCCTGCGATTCGTCATACAATGATTGGCCGGAGTTTTTGAAATCTCCGGCCAATCTTCAAATGAAACCAAAAGCACCCCTCAACTACCAAAAAAGCCGGTCAGTTATCAAAAGCGCCGGTCAATTATCAGAAAAAAACAGTTGACAATACGCGCAATTGATTATATAATATCAAAGCACTTCCGGGGTGTGGCGAAGTTTGGTATCGCGCTTGGTTCGGGTCCAAGAGGCCGTGGGTTCGAATCCCGCCACTCCGACCA
>CAMKED010000062.1 GCA_946411475.1 uncultured Clostridia bacterium
CCTCCACCCTCTTCCGCAACGAGGACTCCGGCGAGATGCACGGCCTGATCCGCGTGCGCCAGTTCACGATCTCCGAGGGCCATCTGATCCTCCGGCCCGAACAGCTCGAAGAGGAGTTCAAGGGCTGCCTCGAGCTGGCCAAGTATCTGCTCGGCACCGTCGGAATGCTGGAAAACTGCTCCTTCCGCTTTTCCCAGTGGGATCCCAACAACACGGCCAAGTATGAGGGCACGCCCGAGCAGTGGGAAAAGGCCCAGTCCATCATGAAGACGATCCTCGACGACCTGAACGTGGAATACAGCGTCGGCATCGACGAGGCTGCCTTCTACGGCCCGAAGCTGGACATCCAGTACAAGAACGTCTTCGGCAAGGAGGACACCATCGTCACGATCCAGGTCGATATGCTGCTGGCGGAGAAGTTCGGCATGGAGTACACCGACACCGACGGCCAGAAGAAGCTGCCCTATATCATCCACCGCACCAGCCTCGGCTGCTACGAGCGCACGCTGGCCTATCTGATCGAGCGCTACGCAGGCGCCCTGCCGCTGTGGATGTGTCCCGAGCAGGTGCGCGTCCTGCCGATCACCGACCGCGCCCACGACTATGCCGCCAAATTAGTGGAGGAGCTGCGCGCGCTCGACATTGACGCCGAGGGCGACTACCGCTCCGAGAAGCTGGGCTACAAGATCCGCGAGGCCCAGATGCAGAAAGTGCCTTATATGCTGGTCATCGGAGACCGGGATATGGAAAACGGCACGGTCTCCGTCCGCACCCGCACGGGCGAAGACCTGGGCGCGATGACGCCCGCCGAGTTCCAGGCCCTCTGCCTGAAGCAGATCGCCGAGAAGGATCGGAGCTTCTGATCATCAATGCAAACGCCTGTGGCCGTTCGCGGTCACAGGCGTTTATTCTCTTTATTCCGGTTCGGTCAGCGCGGCCTGGGCGCGTTTGCGCAGGCCGGCAGTCAGGCACAGCAGCGTGGAAACAAGCCAGATCCCGCCGTAGAGCGCGCAGAGCGCGCAGGCCAGGGGCGGAACGGAGCCGCTCAGCCGCCAGAGCCCAAGGCCGAGGGCCAGGCCGAACAGGCAGAGCAGAAGCTGCTCGACGACAAAGTTTGCCAGGATCCGCAGCGGCGGCGTGCCGAGCACCCGCAGCAGCGCGATCTCCCGCCGCCGGGACACGGCCAGCAGCCAGGCCAGCGCCGCCCCGAGGGCCCCCGCGATGACGTACAGGAAGTCGTAGAGGCCGCCGACGTATTGGATCTGCCGCTCCATGGAGCGCACGGTGTTCAGATACTGTTCATCCTCCAGGATGGCGTAATCGCGGAGCCGGACGCCGGAGTGGACGTAGGTATAACCCGCCTGCTCCAGCGTGTTGCGGAGCTCGTCGAGCCGGGATGCATCCTGCAGACGGAAGGTGAAGCTGGAAAACCGCGCCCATTCCCGATCCGCCTCGCTCAGGCAGGACAGCTTGTAGCGCAGGATCGCGTCCTTCCCCTGCACCGGGTAGTCGACGCAAAATCCTTCGTCGCCGGGCACCATCTTGCCTGTCTCCGGATCATAGGTAAAGCTGCCGGGACATCCGAAATTCAACGGCGAGTAGACTGTGCGGGCCGCACCGATCGAGCCGTAACTCGCCACGACCTTCATGATCGACGGAGATAAATAGAAACTGCTATTGAATTGGACGACGTAAAGGGCCAGGATCTTGTCCCCCAGGCAGATCCCGTTCTCGCGCATGGTATTCTCGCTGATGGCACAGATGGCAAGCGGTTGGAGGAAGGAGCTTTCGTCATAGCCCTCCAGCCAGGTGATGACGCCGGCCTTCTGATAATGGAACTGCGGACTGCCCTCGAGCGATGAGGTCCCGACCCAGAGCCGGTCGCGCAGGACATGCACAGCCAGCGTTTCTTCTTCGTACAGCGTCTTCGGCTCCTCATATTCCAGGTCCTGCATGGTTCCGTCCGCGGTCTCCCACACGCCTAAGATGCTGCAATGGCCAAGGTCGGTCGTCAGATTCAGATCCTCCACCACGCCGGAATCCACCATATCCGATTCCATCAGGGCGGAGATATAATTCGGCTTGAGGTTCAGGCGGTCCAACCGCCGGCCAAAGTAATCGGTGCAATAGCCGGAGATCTCGGCCTCCTGCCGGTAGCGTGCCAGTTGGGCCGTGTAGCCGTCCAGCGAGGACGTCAGCCGACAAAAGAACAGCGCCGCCGCCAGGCTCAGGAGCAGGACCGCGCCGGTCCGCGCCCGTCCTCTGCGCAGAGACAGAAGGGCGTATTTCAGCCGGCCGGACAGCCCGGATACCTTTCCGCTCCGCCGCGGGGCGGTTTTTTTCTGCCGCTGCCGCCGCTTCGGCGCAGGGTCCGCAAACAGGCGCACGGTGAACAGCAGGGCGGACAGGGCCGCGCCGAGCAGGAGCAGACCCCCGGCGGCCAGATAGACCGCAGCGGATGGCTTGGGGTCAAAGGCCAGGGTGCGGATCAGCGCAAGCTGGGTAAAGGAATAACGGGTATCCGGGAGCTCCATCTGCGCGGCCAGGCTTTGGAGCAGCGCAAGGACCCGGGTCTCGATTGCTCTGCCGATCACGCAGCCCGCCGCGGCGGACAGCAGCGCCAACAGCAGGACGGCGCCGAGAAAATAGACGCGGATCTGCCGCATCTCAGTGCCCAGCGCGAACATTGTCTGCGCCGTTTCCCGCTGCCGGGAGACGAAAACGTAGCCCAGCAGACCGAGCGCGGCCACAGCCAGCAGCAGGCTGGCGCTCAGGAAGAGCAGGGCGTAGAACAGAAGCTGCCGCAGCGGTTCCGTGGCCGCGGCGTAGCCCTGATCGTAGACGGAGACGCGGAAGCCGAATTGCTTCAATGCGTCCGCCCGGCGCAGGAAATCGGCCGTCTTCGCGTTGTCCAGGCGGAATTGCCCGAGGGTAAAGCCGTACACCGGCCGCAGCGCCTGCGTCTGCGGCGCGGGCAGGTAGATCTGATTGGGATAGTCCCCCACCTCGTTGAAGATCCCGATGATCTCATAGCTTCCGCGCTCCCGCTCGGAAAGCGCGGAGACCCGGCTCGGGTCCGTATCGGAGCTCAGGACGGACATCGTAATGCTGTCGCCCAGGCGCAGGCCAAGCATCCCTGTGACCCGGTCGGACAGAACGCAGACCTTCGCCCGCTCCGCATACTCCGCTTCGGTAAAGAAGCGGCCCTCGGTCAATTGCATCTGCTGCTGGTGGAAGGGCAGCAGCTCCGGCAGGTCCGCGGTGTAGTTGACGCGGCAGCTATTGTTTTCCAGCTTCAACACCCGCGCCAGGCGCAGATACACGCTATCCTCCGGCAGATCGTAGTCCTCCAGCGGCGTGCAGGCGGGAGCCGTGGCCTGACCGGCGGCGTCCTCAAACGGAAGGGCCTCCGGCACGAAGCCGTCGCGGGAGGAATAACCGGCCATCAGGTATCGGTGACCGATCTCAAGCGAAATACCGTTTGCACGGGAGAGGGCGCCGCTGATCGCCAGCAGCCTGTCCTGGATCTTCATCGACGCATAGTACTGCCGACCCACCTGGACGGTGAACAGATCGTTGTTTTGCTCATAGCTCATGACCGTAACGGCCAGCACGGTGCGGTAGCTCCCGGCATCCGCCCGCGTGGCGAGTTCAACGCCGTCCACCAGACCGATCGCGGAATCCTCCGCCGCAAAGGAGAGGACGGCCTCGTCCGACAGCAGCGCGTCCAGCTCCGCCCGGTGGGCCTCCACCGCGGCAAAGGCCGCCGGATCGAACACGGTCCGGTCGGGATGTTCTTCCCCCATGTATTCCAGCTCGGCCACGGTGTGGAAGTATGCATCGGCGTCGCGCAGATAGCCCGTTACCGAAGCGACGACGCAGAAGGATACTGACAGCAGTACGGCCAGCACGGTCAGCACCGCAAAGAAAAGCAGCGTTTTCCCCGGCGTGCGAAAGGTGGATTTGATACTGTTTTTTACAGCTTGCATCAGAACATCTCCTCGATTCGGGCGGTTGTTTCGCCATTTCGGAAATTGCACGCATCCCCGCCGCAGGAAAAACCCTGCGGCGGGGAAAATCATCAAATTATTCCGGCTCGGTCAGCGCGGCGAAGGATTTCTTGCGCAGGCCGACGATCAGGCAGATCAGCGCGGAGAAAACCCAGACTTCCAGGAAGGCTGCCGTCAGCAGAAACTGGGTCCGGTTGAGACTTGTCCCCGCAAGGCGGAAGAGCAAAACGCCGAATCCCAGACCGGCCGTCATGTTCAAAAGCTGCTCGAGCAGGAAATTGCCCACGATCCGACCGGGCTGGGTGCCGAGCGCCCGCATGACGGCGATCTCCCGCCGTCTGGACTGCACCAGCAGCCAGGCCAGCGCAAAGCCGATCAGGCCCGCCAGCAGATACAGGGCCGTATAGAGCACGCTCACATATTGGATCTGCCGCTCCATGGAACGGGTGGTATTCAAATACGTCTCGTCTTCGATCATTGCGCATTTCTTCATCCGGTCGCCGGAATGGACCCAGGTAAAGCCGCTTTCCTCCAGCGTATCGCGCAGCCGATCCAGTTTCGTGGTGTCCGCCAGCGTAAAGGTGAGGCTGGAATAGCTCAGGGCCGGGGAAACACCGATCTCCCGGAAGCGCTCCAGCTCCGATCCGATCCATGTTCTGCCGCCGATCACGTAGAGCTGTTCCGGATCGTATTGAAGCTGGGGGAAGTATTTTTTGTGCTCCAGACCGGGCGGGACAAAGGTCAGCGGCGTGAAAACGGTCGTACTGCCCACCGGAGCCACATAGGAAGCCACAACCGTGAGCTGCAGCGGGAACATTTGTTCCGATTTTTGGCCAATGTAGTCAAGATCGGGATGCGCGTAGCAAAGCATGGTGTTGATCTTGTCGCCCAGCCGGATCCCGTATTCCTCCATCAGGGTTTCCGGCACAGCGCAGATATAGGCGCCGGAATTGAAGGGCAATTCTCTTTCAATATCGGCCCAGTAGGCATCCGGCATTGACAAATATAGCTCGACCCACGTATAATAATTTTCTATCTGCCAGTAGCTTTCCTTCTGCGGAACCCATGTTCTCTCCTCCACACCGGTAAAGTCCGCCTCGCTCCAGCCCTCCAGCCACGTCACGGAGCCGCTTTCAGAAAAGTGGAAGATCGGGCTGCATGAAACGGAGGAGGTCCCGACTACGGCGGGTCCTTTGCTGATCCGGAAGCATGCGGATTCATAGGCCTCACCCTCGCGGATCGGATCCGGCATAGAAAATGGGATCTGTTCGCCGCCCTCTACGCCCAGGATCTTCAGGTTTCCGACCTTGCGCGTTGCGCAGCGATCCTTCAACAGCTCGTTTGTACCGAGCTGTCCCACAAGATCGCCCCAAAGCGTCAGGCCGTCGATGCGTTTGGCATATAAGTCCGTGGCGCTGCCGGAGATCACGGCATTGGACTTATAGGACGCAAGCTGCTCCCGGTATCCAAGCAGGGAGGAGGACAGCCTGCCAAAGAACATGGCCGCCGCGATACCCAGCAGCAGCACCGCAAGGCTGCGGACCATGCCGCGGCGCAGGGAAAGGATCCCATATTTGAACGTTCCGGAGAGCCGGGAGACACGCACAGTCCGTTTCGGCGCGATCTGCCTGGCCGCTTTTTTCTTTTTCGTTTTCCGTTCCCGCAAGCTGGCCAGCGCAAAGAGCAAGGTAAGGATCAGCGTTCCGCCCGCCAGGATCCCCACAGCGCTCAAATAGGCCTCCGGGGAAGACGCCGGGTTAAAGGAAAGCGTCCGGGAAACGGCGATCCGGGTCGCGGAAAAGCGAACGTCCTGGTTGGCAAACTGGGATGCGAAGCGCTGCAAAACCGCAAAGACCCGCCCCTCGGCCAGCTTGCCGATCAGGACGCCCAGCGCGGCGCTGAGACTCATCAGTGCCAGAGCAGAACTGAGAAAGTAGACGCAAATGTGCCTGCGGCCGCTGCCCAACTGGAACATCGTCCGGGCGGCCTCCCGCTGCCGGGAGATGAACAGGAAGCTCTGCAGCGCAAGGGCGCAGAACGCCAGAAGCAGGCACACCGCCAGGAAGATACCGGAGATAAACAGCAGCTCCTCCATGGGCTCCGTGGCGGCCGCATAGCCCTGGTCATAGACGTTCAGCCGGAAGCCCTTCTCCAAAAGGGGCGCTGCTTCCTGCCGGAAGGCAGCAACGGCGTCGTTTTTCAGCCGGAACTGCCCCAGCGTGTAGCCGTTCACCGGGCAGACCGAGGTCTTCGCCTCGGCGTCCGGGAAAAAGACCCAGAAGGGATAGTATTCCGAATGGCTGACCGTGCCGATGATCTCATAGTCTCCCTCGTCGATCTGCGTGAGATTGGAAGCCACGTAGACATCCCCCGCTGCGCGGAAGACCGCGGCCGGAATCCGGTCGCCGATCTTTTTTTCGAGCAAGCCAGCCATGCGTTCCGAGATGAGGCAGACTCTGGCCTTGGAATCGTATTCTTCCTGGGTAAAATAGCGGCCCGCAGTCAGGGTCAGCACCTGCTGGTGGAAGGCATAGAGATCCTCCACGGCAGCCGTATAGGTCACCCGGCAGGCGTCGTTTTTCAAATGCAGGGCTTCCGCATAGCGGTAGAAGAGCGCTTCCTCCGCCTCGCCCGCTCCCTCGGAGAGCTGCAGCGGCAGCTCGGTCACAGCGCCGTCGGCCAAAAAGCTGACGGCTTCCTGCTGGAACGCAGCGCTTGAGCTGTTTGCCGTATAATAGTGCCCGGCGATCAGGTAGCTTTTTCCGCATTCCAGCGAGTTTTCTCCGTTTGCGGCGCGAAGCAGGATCAGTTTATCCGTGTAGTTCACGCGGGAATACAGCGTTTCCGTCACTAAGACGTTATAGATCCCATGGTCTTCCAGGAAAGCGTACGGTTTGACCCGCAGCACGGCCGCGTTGGGGTCCGGAACGAAGCTGTCCAGCCGGTGCAGGATCGGAGAGAGGAGCAGCTCCGAAGATGCAGGCTCCCAGGCCAGCACCGATTCCGAGCGGACCAGTTGAGAGAGCAAGCCTTGGTTTTCTTCCACGGCGTCGGCGAAGGCCTCGTCATAGACCGTCTGGCTGGGATACTCCGCGCCGAGGTATTCCAACTCCGCAATGGTGTGAAAATAGTCGTCGCAATCGTTCAGATAGCCCCGAACCGCGCCGTAAACGCAGCAGGAGATCATCAGAAGGGCTGCCGTCACCGTAAGGATCAGCAAAAACAGCAGGGTTTTTCCGGGTGTCCGAAGAATGCTCTTCAGTCCGTTTTTTGTCGCTTGCATTTTCGGTTACTCCTTTATTCGGGTTCCGTCAGGGCAGCGAAGGACTTCTTGCACAGGCCCGCAATCAGGCAGATCAGCGCGGAAAGCGTCCAGACGCCGAGGAAGGCCGCGGTCAGCACGATTTGCGTCCGGTTGAGCGCCGCGCCGGACAGCCGGCAAATCAGGACGCCGAGCCCCAGGCCGAGTGCGATCAGCAGGAGCTGCTCAAGCAGGAAGCTGCCGACGATCCGGCCGGGCTGCGTGCCCAGGGCCCGCATGACGGCAATTTCCTTCCGCCGGGAGAGGATCAGCAGCCAGGCCAAGGCGAAGCCGATCACGCCCGCCAAACTATACAGCGCTATATAGAGCACGCTCACGTATTGGATCTGGCGCTCCATGGAGTGGGTCGTATTCAGGAAGACCTCGTCCTCGATCATGGCGTAGGGCTTGGTCCGCTCTCCGGAATGGACCCAGGTAAATTCCATATCGGCCAAAAGCTGCCGCAAATCGTCGAGCCTTGCGGCGTCCTTCAGCTTGAAGGTCATGCTGGAATAGTTCAAGGCGGGGGTAAGTCCCATGGCCTGATATGCCTCTAACCGCTCGGGCGTCCAGCTTTTTCCGTTGAGCCAGTAGTAATCCCGATGCGGCTTTGAGAAATCAATGTAGTATTCCTCAAGCTCGAAGCCGGGACGCACGAAGGTCAGCGGTGTGAACACGGTGGTACTGCCCACGGGGGCGACATAGGAGGCCACGACCCGGAGCTTCTGCTCCACCAGATACATGTCCCAATATGGATGATAATAGGCAAGCACAGTATTGATTGTGTCGCCGAGTTTGATCCCGCGTTCCTCCATAACAGCTTTGGGCAGTGCGCAGACGGCGGGGCCGGTCTGGTAATGCCGAACCGTTTCCATCTCCAGCCATTCGTCATAATACAGGAATTCTTCTGTTTCAATTCGTGTGAAATCCGCTTCGCTCCAGCCATCCAACCACTCCACGGAGCCGCTCTCGGAGAAGTGGAACAGCGGACTTTCGGCAACGGAGTTCGTGCCGATCCAGGTAGGCTCTTTATTGAGCCAATAGAACAGCGATTCATAGACGTAGCTTCCGTATTCCGGCATTTTGAAAGGAATCTGTTTGCCGCCTTCCACGCCGAGGATGCGGATATGTCCCAGATCAAAGGTCATGCAGGAATCCTCCACCAGCTCAGAGGAGCTGAGCTTTGCGACGAGGCCGCCGTTCAGCAGCAGGCCGCTGATCCGCTTGCCGTAGGCGTCGGTTGCGCTGCCGGAGATTGTCGCGTTGGCCTTGTAGGCTTCCAGCTGCTCCTGATAGCCTGCCAGCGAGGCGGTCAGCCGTCCGAAGAACAGCGCAGCCGACAGGCCCAACAGCAGCACGGCGACCGTGCGGCCGCGGCCTCTGCGCATCGAAAGCAGACCGTATTTGAAGCGCCCGGAAAGACGGGAGACCCGCCCGGCACGCTTCCGCGGCCGCGGCGTCTTCTTCTTTTTTGCATTCTTTCGCTCCCGCAGACTGGCAAGGGCAAAGAGCAGGGTAAAGAGCAGTGTCCCGCCCACAAGGATCCCGGCAGCGGTCAGATAGGATCCCAAGGAGGAAGTGGGATCAAACTCCAGGGTTCGGGTAATTGCCAGACGGGTTGTGGAGAAGCGAACGTCCTGCTCCGCAAACTGCGCGGCAAAACGCTGCAAGACCTTGAAGACCCGACCCTCCGCCTGCTTGCCGATCAAGGCGCCGAAGAACGCGCCGCTGACCGTCAGCGCCAATGCCGCGCTGAGGAAGTAGACGCACACGTGCGTGCGGCCGCTGCCCAGGGCGTACATTGTCCGACCCGTTTCCCGCTGCCGGGAGATGAAGATATGGCTCTGCATGGCAAGGGCGCAGGCTGCCAGCAGCAGGCAGACCGCCAGGAAGATGGCGGAGATGAACAGCAGTTCCTCCATCGGCGCTGTCGCGGCGGCATAGCCCTGATCGTAGACGTTCAGGCGGAAGCCCTGCTCCAGCAGCGGCGCGGCAAGCTCCAAAAAGGCCGGGACGCCGTCGTTTTTCAGCCGAAACTGGCCGAGCGTATAGCCGTTGACCGGGTAAACGGCTGCGCAGGCCGCCTTGGCGTCCGGCAGGAAGACCCAGTGGGAATAGCTGTCCGAGTGCTTTGTGATGCCGACGATCTCGTAGTCACCCTCGTCGACCAACGTTTGGCTGTCCGGGTCAAATACGTCGCCCGACGAGTGATTCACGGTAAAGGGAATGGTATCGCCCAGCTTCAGGCCGAGCATGCCCGCGGTCTTCTCGGAGACGATGCAGACCTTCGCCTTGGCGTCGTATTCCGCCTGCGTGAAGAAGCGACCCTCCGTCAGCGTCAGAACCTGCTGGTGGAAGAGGTAAAGATCCTCCACATTCGCGGTGTAGCTCACCCGCAGAGCGTCGTTTTTTGCGTGCAGCGCCTGGGCATAGCGCAGGAAGGGAGCCTCCTCCTCTGCGCTTGCCCCGGCCGGGATCTGCGGCGGCAGCTCTGTCAGCGTGCCGTCGCGGGTAATGCTGATCAAATTTTGCTGAAAAGAGGGATTTTGCAGCCTTCCCGCATAAAACTGACCGACAACCAGATAAGTACCGGGACAGTTCAGAGAGTGATCGCCGTCCAGCGTGCGGAACATGATAAGCTTATCGGTGTAGTCAATGCGGGAATACAGCGTCTCGGTCACGATGGCGTTGTACGTGTTGAGCTTGTCGTTGAAGGAGTTCAGGCTGAGCCGCAGCACCGCCGTATCGGGATCCGGGACGTTCACGTCCTTCCGGCGAATGGCATCTGAATACGCTACCTCCGCCGAGGCGGGTTCCCAGCTCAGCACGGACTCCGAGCCGATCAGCGCGGAGAGCGTATCGCGGTTTTTCTCCACCGCCGCGGCAAAGGCCTCGTCGTAGACCGCCTGCTCCGGGTAGTCTTGCCCCATGTATTCGAGCTCGGCAATCGTGTGGAAGTAGTCCTCGCAGTCGTCCAGATAGCCGCGGACCGCGCCGTAAACGCAGCAGGAGACCATCAGCAGCGCAGCCGTCACGGTCAGGATCAGGATGAACAGCAGGGTTTTCCCGGGCGTCCGAAGCGTGCTTTTAAGCCCGTTCTTCGCGGCCTGCATCGTCGTATCCTCCTTGCAGCTTTCCGTCACGCATCCGATAGACCAGG
>CAMKED010000063.1 GCA_946411475.1 uncultured Clostridia bacterium
CGGAGTAGCGGATCTTCTGGCGGACGATGGCGTCGATGCGGTCCGTGTATCCCTCGGGGACGGTGACGCCCTCGTTCGGGGTGAATTTTCCGGTGCGGGCGATTCATAGCAAAATGATTTCTTATTCTGTTTCTCTTATGTCTAATACAACTGATTTGTTCCCTCCGTAAACAGACAAAATCGACCAGCCTGGAGAACTGTGGGTATAATCAAATACTGTCGAATCGTTCATTCGGATTTCTTCTCCGTCCGGGAGCACCCATTTGTATCCATCAAAATATGGAATCGATGTCATATCAAAGTCGCCATTTGCGATTGATTCATCTACGGGCAAATCCCACCCCGGAAACAATTCCGAGAAATTCGGGGCCGCGCCAATGACATTACCCTTTTCATCGCGCAATTCCAGAGTGAATCCATCGGCTACCCAGCATTGGCTCAAAATAATCCGATTTCTTGCGGAAAGGATCTTCTCCTTCATTTCCGGGGACGCTGATTCTAAGTCGAGATATGCGATCTCTTCTGCTTCCTCCAATGCTTCCTGTTGCGCTTCGCTTCCATCCCGTTCTTCACTTGATGAAGCCGACGGCACAATTATCTGTGCTGCTTCACGATCAACAGCTACTTCGGGCATCCCAAAAACCGGCACGGTCTGTTGTATGAGCAGCATCATACAGGCAGCAGCCATAATCCATTTTTTCATAATCTACCTCGCTTTCATTATTTTATGAATGTTGAAACAAGAAAGACAGGTCATTCCATAGGCAGTTCACCTCTTCAGTTTAATTCTATCATTTCGATGTTGAGGATGGCTGAATCAGAGCAATTAAATCTTCAACTCGATATGCGTCACCCGCTCCAACGCTGACGGCATAGTTGCCATCTATCAGAAAAGCTCCGTTGCCGTTTCCGGAGATATAGAAGATGTTTTTGCTTGACGATTGTGTTTTATCTGCTTGCGGCGGTTGGTACAGCAATACAATCAATTTGCTGCCTATGGAAATGTCGGTAATACTTTCCGATGTGTCTATACTCGCTGTCTCATTCAGATCATCAGAGCGAATAACAAGTATTTGGTCAACAAAAGAATGATTATCAAAACTTTCTACGACTTTTACAGTATAATCCGTGTAATAGTACGTTTTATCGTCTGATTGTGAATAACGCATAGAAGTGTTTTTGTCTATCACAATTACACTTGCTTTTATTCGTGATGCCTCGGACAGCTCAGTTATAGTATTATGGGGAGTCTGCTTAACTGGACTTATTCTATTGAAGACAAATGCTGAAAAAACCAATATGCCCAAACAAGCGGCAAATGCGAAACGTATTACAGCTTTTTTGCGGCTTTTTTCTTCAGCTTCTTCTAAATAGTTATCTTCCACATTTCCAATTGCTTCAAAAATCTTTTCGCTCAGCCTCATATTATACAATGTACCCCCCTTTTTCTAACAGTTTCTTTAGATTCATTCGAATTCTGTGAAGCCGCACTTTTACATTGGAGTTCGTCATGCCAAATCTCTTTGCAATTGCAGGAATATCGTCAGCAAAGTAATAGCGTCGTAAAAAGATTTTCCGATCTGCAGTCTTCAAATTTTTGATAAAACGCTGAATGATCTCATTGATTTCATCCTCGGTAACGGCATCTTCAACGTTTGTTCCTGCATCAAGGCATTCCGCAAGTTCTTCCAATGGAACGCAGAACACTCCTTTGCCACGTTTATTTGTATGTTCATCTCTATACCGGTTTAATGCAAGGTTACGAGTAATTCTTCCTGCAAATAATTTTAGGGATTTGGGGCAAGAAGGGGGAATCACTTGCCACATTTTAAACCATGTATCAGAGACGCATTCCTCTGCATCTTCCTTGTTTTTAACAATATTTAATGCAATGGAGAAGCAATAAGTATGATAATTTGCATCAAGTTCTAATAGGGAGTCAGGATTTCGTTGCCACAACAAATCAATGATTTCTTTATCTTCCAATAGCAATCCCTCCCTCATGAAAGAAGACACGGTTTTCTTTGTGCGGTTACATTCTTTTATCGTGATGATGCAACGTCATATTAAGAGAATACCGGGATGCTGC
This sequence comes from uncultured Clostridia bacterium, assembly GCA_946411475.1. GTDB lineage: Bacteria > Bacillota > Clostridia > Oscillospirales > Oscillospiraceae > JAFRPC01. The sequence goes on from CAMKED010000063.1 coordinate 2,090, forward strand.
GCACTGTTCTGTACGCAGCATCCCGGTATTTCCTTTCGGGTGAACCTGTCAGGCATCAATGACCGAACAGGATATCAAAGTAGTCCAGATCCAGGCATTCGTCGGAGTAGCGGATCTTCTGGCGGACGATGGCGTCGATGCGGTCCGTGTATCCCTCAGGGACGGTGACGCCCTCGTTCGGGGTGAATTTTCCGGTGCGGGCGTTGTACTTGCCGAGGTCGGTCTTCCAACTGCAATTCGGCCAGAGCACGAGGGGCTCGGCGTCGGAGAAGACGTCGCGGCCCGGGAGCAGGCGGGAATCCCATTCGGTGCCGAAGAGGTTGGACAGAGTCGGCACGATATCCAGGCTGTAGACCGGATCATCTACCACGATGTTCTTGTCCTCCAGGCAGCCGGACCAGATCAGCAGGGCGTTGTGGTCCTGGGTGAAGCAGTCGGTGTTCGGATAGCCGTAGAGCTCGTCAAGCACGCCGTCGGGGATGCCCCAGGTATCGCTGGGCTCCAGGGCGTAGGGATAGTGGTCGGTGGTCAGAACGATGACCGTATCGTCTGCGATCCCGGCAGCCTCAAGCTGCTCGATCAGGGACTTCATCGCGGCCTCCAGCTCCAGGTTCGCGGCGATATAGGCCTTGACGTGCTCACTGGCGTTCAGGCCCTGGACCTCGTCCTTGTGCTTTCTGGACATATCGCTGCCGGCCCAGGAATACAGGCCGTGACCGGAGACCGTCATATAATAGATGCTGAAGGGCTGGTGGTCGATATACTGCGGAACCGTGAAGTCGATCATCTCCAGGTCGCTCTCGGGCCAGGCCTTGGTCACGCCCTCCTCCATGCCCGTGCCGACGCCGATGTACTTCTCGTAGCCGAGGTTTTCATGGGTCAGGTCGCGGGAATAGTAATTGTAGGTGTGGTTGTGGTAGGCGCGGGAGAAATAGCCCAGACGCATGAGCTGGTTGCCCATCGTGAAGTACATATTCTTGTCGGCGCTCTCGATCATGCTCTTTACGCCGTCATAGGGCTCCAGGCCGGTCAGGTTGGTGAACTCGCCGGTGGAGGTACTGCCGCCCCAGGCGGGCTGATAGTAGTCGGTAAAGGTGATGCCCTTGGTGTACATGCGGTAGAGCGTCGGGGTCAGATCCTCGCGGATGACCTCCTTGGAGAAGCTCTCCGCCGAGATGAAGATCAGGTTCTTCCCCTTGAAAAGACCGGTCATCTCGTTCGTCTTCGAGGGCGTCAGAGAGTTCACGTACTTGTGCAGGGTCGCCACGCGGTCTGACTTGGCGGAGGCGATCAGCGATTCAAAGTCGAGCGGCAGGACGCTGTAGGGCTTCACGGGCTCCTTCGGCTCTGTGGTCTCGACGGGGCCGGGGCCGGTCTCGCCGGAGGGATCCGTGACGACCGGGGCCGCCCCGGTGCTGCTGGGAACGACGTCCCATTCGTGCGTGACGATCGGGCCGTCCAGGTCGCCCAGCGGGTCGCCGGTGGGCCGGCCGCCGTTGATCTGGTCGCGAATCAGCGCCACGGGCAGGCCGTAGGCCTCCGTCGCGGCGGTAAAATTATATTGATCGGTCAGGGTGCGGGTATCCGCGGAGATCACCATCGCAAAGAAGAACGCGACTGCCAGCAGGACGGAGCCGCCCACGAAGAGCAGCTTGCGCACGCCGCGGGTCATGATCCGCCGCCGCAGCTTCACGTAGCGGTTGATCAGCAGGAAGGCGACGATGGGAAGGGCATAGAGCAGGATGCGCCAGAAGCCCGTCAGGATCAGATTGAAGGTACGGGCGGAGAAGTCCTCCTGCCCGGCGTTGCCGGAGCCGGAGATGAGCTGGGAGATCGTAAAGAAATTCTTGAAGGAGTCCCAGACGAAGTATTCGATCAGAAACATCACCGCCCAAAAAATCGAAACGACCAGGCCGAGGATCAGATGCGTCCGGCGATTGCGCGAGATCGTGGCGATCAGCGAGAACAGCATACCCAGCGCCAGGGCAAACAGCAGGATGCCGAACCAGCGGCCGAGGTTGAACGGCTCCTTGATCCAGATGTGGAACAGGATCGTGTCAAACAGGAAGGAGACGATCACCAGCAGCCAGGGCGGAAGCGGGGCGGCGCGGCGCTTTTTGCGCGGCGCCGGCTTTTCCGGCTCAGCCGGCGGCTCCGGGCGGCGGGTCCGGCGCTCGTAGCCCTCCAGCGCAGCCTGCAATTCGTCGTTCTGCGCGTTCTGGACAAATTCTTGATTATTCATGGTTATCCTCCAAAGAAGCAGTCGGAAAAACGGACCGCCCGGGAGCCGGTCCGTTTTCCGCGGAACAATCGGCTAACCGGCGGAGCGGCCAGCCTCCTTATCCGGGGTCTCCACGCGGCTGATGTCCGCGCCGAGGCCACGCAATTTTTCGATCATGGTTTCATAGCCGCGCTCGATGTAGTGCGCGTCCTCCACGGTGGTGACGCCGTCGGCAGCCAAGCCGGCAATGACCATTGCCGCGCCGGCACGCAGGTCGCAGGCCTTGACCGCGCAGCCGTGGAGCTGCTCCACGCCGTCGATCACCGCAACCTTCGTGTCCACCTGAATGGCCGCGCCCATGCGGTTGAGCTCGCCGCAGTAACGGAAGCGGGTGTCATAGATGCTCTCGGTGATGATGCTGGTGCCCTTGGCTAAGGCCATACATACGCCGATCTGCGACTGCATATCGGTGGGAAAGCCGGGATAGGGCAGGGTCTTGACGTTGGCGCGGCGCAGTCTGCCGGTGCGAACCACACGGATGGCATCCTCATATTCGGTGATCTTTGCGCCCATCTCGCGGAGCTTGGCGGTAATACACTCCATGTGCTTGGGAATGACGTTCTGGACCAGAACGTCGCCGCCCGCGGCAGCGGCAGCCGTCATATAAGTGCCGGCCTCGATCTGGTCGGGGATGATGGAATAGAAGCCGCCGTGCAGGGAATGGACGCCCCGGATCTTGATGACGTCAGTGCCCGCGCCGGAGATCTTTGCGCCCATCGCGTTGAGGAAGTTGGCAAGGTCCACGATGTGGGGCTCCTTCGCCGCGTTTTCTATGTAGGTGATCCCGTTGGCCAGGACAGCGCCGATCATGATATTCATGGTGGCGCCGACGGAGACGACGTCGAGATTGACGCGTGCGCCGGTCAGTCTGCTTTCCGGGGCCGTCGCACAGACGTAGCCGTTTTGGAGCTCGACCTTGGCGCCGATGGCCTCAAAGCCCTTGATGTGCTGATCGATGGGACGGGGTCCGAAGTTGCAGCCGCCGGGAAGCGCGACCTTCGCGTGGCCGAAGCGGCCAAGCTGGGCGCCGATCAGATAGTAGGACGCGCGGATGCGGCGAACCAGATCACTCGGCGCGACGGAATCGCGGACGCGGGTGCAGTCGATTTCAACGGTGTTGGCGCTCATGCGGCGGATCTGCGCGCCCATCTCGTCGAGAATTTGCAGAAGCAGACGGATATCCGATATATCAGGGACGTTTTCGATGCGGCACACGCCCCGGACCAGCAGCGTAGCCGGCAGAATGCCGACAGCGGCGTTTTTCGCCCCGCTGATGGCAACCGTTCCGTTCAGGGGTTTTCCCCCGTGGATCACATACTTGACCATGGATGTTGATACTCCTTGGAAGCGTAATTTCAAGCGAACTGTATTCAGGTGAACAGAGATTCCCTTTTTAATAACCAATGTATTATAGCACGCCGGGCGCAGGATGTAAAGAGCGAATTTTGGAAAGGTCAGCCGAGGGTACGCAGGCCCTTTGGATAATGGTTCTTCAGGACGCCGCCGGCGGCCTTGGCCCAGCCGAGGGAGCAGCCGCCCAGCCGCAGGAGGGTCCAGCCGGAACCGCAGGCCGTCGGCAGGGTCTCGCCGCGCAGATAGTGCGCCGCTTCCGTCTGACTCAAATCGCGGACAGCGGACGCCTCTCGCAGATAGAGGGCAAGGGCGTGGGCCGGCTCGGCGCGGCCCTTTTTCAGAACGGCCAGCTCCAGGCCGGGCCGCAGCGCCTTCAGACCGCGCAGCTCCGGCAGGTCGGACGGGGCCCAAAAGACCCGCTCGCCCCAGAGGACGGGAAGCCCCGCGGGGAGATTGACGTTCAGTGCGCGCAAAAGTTCCCGAACCTCGGCAGGAAGTCGATCACTCTGACCGCCGCACGGCGATGGACGCAGCGCGAACCGCTCCTCCCCTGCCTCCCCTCTGCGCAGGACGGCGGCAAAGTGTCCCTCGCCGCGCAGGAGATGGGGCCAGAGGCGGAGGGTACGGGCAAGCTCGGGCTGTCCGTCCGGGACCCAATCGGGTCTGCCCGGCGCGAACCAGGGAGCGTCCGTCTGCTCCACGGAAAAATCGGGATGCCGGCGGAGGAAAGCGGATACGGTTCCCTCGTTTTCCTCCGGTGAGAAGGTACAGGTGGAATAGACCAGCCGACCGCCCGGGCGGAGCATGACCGCCGCGGAGTCTAAGATCTCCGCCTGGCGGCGGGCGCACATGGCGACGGTCTCCGGGCTCCAGTCAGCCCATGCCGCGTCGTGCTTGCGGAACATGCCTTCGCCGGAGCAGGGGGCGTCCACCAGAACGCGGTCAAAGAAGGCAGGAAAGCGCTCGCTCAGACGGGCCGGATGCTCATTCAGCACGAGGGCGTTGGCAATGCCGAGGCGCTCAACGTTGCCGGACAGAACGGCGGCGCGCTTGGGATGGATCTCATTGCAGACCAGAAGGCCCCGGTTTTGCATTCGACCTGCGATCTGCGTGGTTTTGCCGCCGGGGGCGGCGCAGAGGTCCAGTACCCGTTCGCCCGGTTGGGGGTCCAGCAGGGCGGCAGGGGCCATTGCGCTGGGCTCCTGAAGATAGTAGAGGCCGGCGTCGTGCCATGGGTGCAGACCGGGGCGGGCTTCCGGGTCATAGTAAAAGCCCGTCGGCTCCCAGGGAACCGGCGTCAGCGCAAAGGGAAGCACAGGCGGGTCTTCGGTTTTCAGCGGATTCAGCCGCAGGCCGACGGCACGCGGGCGGTCCAGGGCCGTCAGAAAGTCCGGGTACTCGGCCCCGAGCAGGGTCTCCATCTTTTTGCAAAACGCGTCCGGCAGCATCCGGGTCCCTCCTTCGGTTTTTCGTTTTCACCATCATAGCGCAAAACCGATGAAAATGCAAGACCCGCGCAGACCGGAAAACCGGCCCTGCGCGGGTCTTGCGTTTTGTCTTATCACAGCACCCAAAGATAGATGCAGAGGAATTGCAGAAGGCTGCCGAGGATCACAAAGAGGTGGAAGACCGCGTGCATATAGCGCACCTTGCGGCCGACGCCGTAGAGGATCGCGCCGACGGTATAGGCCACGCCGCCCGCAAGCAGCCAGAGCTGGCCCGGCAGCGGAATGGCCCGCCGGGCGACCGGGGCGGCAAAGACGATGCACCAGCCCAGACCGACGTAGCAGATCATGGAAAGAACGCGGTATTTATGCAGATCGATCGCCGTGAAGGTGACTGCAACAGCCGTCAGGGCCAGGATCACGCCGAAGAGAACCCAGGCCGTGACCGGCGAGACGGGCCGGATCGAACAAAACAGGATCGGCAAATAGGAGCCCAGAATCAGAAAATAGATCATACAGTGATCCAGGACCTGAAGCACCTTCTTGGCCCGCTCGGGCCGCAGGCCGTGATAGACGCTGGAGATCGTATAGACCGCGATCAGCGATACGCCGTACACCGTCCCGGAGACGACGGCCCAGGCGTCCCGCTGCGACGCCCGGACGACGGTCAGCACCAACAGGACGACGGCGATCCCGCCGCCGACGACGTGAGAGACGAAGTTGAAGATTTCCTCTCCCCTGGTATAAAACGGCAGCTTGCGCGCTGCAATCGGGGTTCGCGCGCCCATCTCAGGACAGAGCCTCATGCGCGGCGGACGGATGGCTTTGAAAACGGAACATCATAGAAAACACTCCCTTGTTTTTGTTCGGTTTCTAATGCTCGACACTGTATCATCTAATATAATATATTAGCATGCTTCCGGTCCGATGTCAACCAAAATCAGGTTTTTTTCGTTGCTTTTTCGCAGATGATGTGGTATTATGATAAAACGGTATTGAAAAGGAAGTGGGCGCATGTCCTATGACAAGGCTCTGGTGGCGGGCAAGCTACGCCGCTGGGAAAAGTATCTGAACGCTTATCATCTGCCGCGTTGGGAGGAGATCCCCGACTTCGGCCTGTATATGGAGCAGCTCATCGTCCTGCTCAAGCAGCATTTGGATTATCTGCCGCCTGAGCTCAAGGAGGAGCAGTTCATCACAGCCTCCACAATCAACAACTACGTTCGGACCCGGATCATGCCGGAGCCGGTCAAAAAGCGCTACTACCGCGTTCATATCGCCTATCTGCTGATCATCTGCACGCTCAAGCAGGGGCTCTCGATCGCCCTGATCCGGAAGCTGATGCCGACGGGGATCTCCGACGAGGAGGTCCGCGCCCGCTACGACAGCTACGCGCAGCGGCACCAGCTTGCAGCCAGCTTCTTCATCGAGCAGGTCCGCCGCGCAGCCGGTCCGATTTTGAGCCACGAGGACCGCGACCTCTACAGCGTGGAATCCACCGAGGAGTTGATCGTCGCCTCCGCGATGATCGGGGGGCTTTCCCGCCTACTGGCGGAGAAGCTTCTGCTGCTGGAGGGCAAGGATCTCTCCAACGGCGGGAGTATCGCCCAGCACGGTCAGGCGTCGGAACAAAAGGATTGACTTTTCGCCCTGCCGTATTTACAATAAGCGATACGAAACAGACCCTTCTGCACCTCATCACTGCGCGGCATTTCCGCCGGGAAAGGACACCGTAATATGCCATCAAAGATCATCATCACCAGCGACAGCACCACCGACCTCTCCCCTGCCCTGCGCGAGCGCTATGGAATTCAGTTGATGCCCCTGGGCATCAATCTTAACGACAAGGATTACACCGACGGGATCGATATTGATCCCGAAATGATCTACGAAAACTACCGCCGCAACAAAACCCTCCCCAAGACGGCCGCGCCGAATTTGGAGGACTGCTCCGCCTTCTTCCGCCGCTTCGTCGAGCAGGGCTTCAGCGTCGTCCACTTCACGATCAGCTCGGAGATGTCCTCCACCTACCAGAACAGCGTGATCGCAGCCCAGGTTTTTGACGACGTGCACGTGGTCGATACCCAAAACCTCTCCACGGGCGGCGGCCTTCTGGTCATTCGGGCCGCCGAGCTGGCGCAGAAGGGCCTCTCCGCCGGGGAGATCGCCCGCGATTGCCGGGCGCTGGCCCCCTTCGTGGACGCCTCCTTCGTCATTGACAGCCTGGAATTCCTGCACAAGGGCGGGCGCTGCTCCGGCGTTGCCATGCTCGGCGCGAATCTGATGAACTTCAAGCCCTGCATCGTCGTGAAGGACGGCAAGATGTCCGTGGGCAAGAAGTATCGCGGAAAATTCGATCAAGTCCTGCTGAAATACCTCGCCGACCGCGTCGGCGACGCCTCCGATATCGTCCCCGACCACGTTTTCATCACCCATGCCGGCTGCGACGACGCCGTGGTGGACGCCTGTCTGGCAAAGCTGAAAAACCTCGGCGACTTCAAGGAGATCCACGTGACCCGCGCCGGCTGCACCGTTTCCTCCCACTGCGGACGCAACACGCTGGGCGTGCTCTTCATCCGAACCCACCCGATCAACTGACGCGCTTGTGCGCGGCGGCGCTTTTGCGCCGCCGCGTTTGTTTATGGATCGGCGTTTTTGTGTTTTCTCGGATTTTTTCGTTTTTCGTTGCATTCCGATTTTTTATCTGGTATAATGTATTTATACACACCATCACAGGAGGGTGATTTCATGGACAACGGCTTCAAGGGCCGGGGCAAAAACGTCACCGGCAGCACAAGCGGCATCCATAAGCGCGGCGAGGGCGTCAGCAGCGGCAAGCCCGCCGGCAAGGACGTCAGTTACTCCCGCCGCACGGAAAACACGCGGCCGTCCGGCTACTCCGGCGGCTATCAGCAGAATCAAAACGGCTCGCAGACGCAGCGCAGCACCACCCGCGGTCTGGGCGGCGGCAAGCTGATCGTCATCATCTTGATCGCCGCACTGCTCTTTGGCGGCGGAGGCGGCATCCTCGGCAACCTGTTCGGTTCCTCCGGCGGGTCCTCCGGCGGCAGCCAGCAGGGCGGCCTCCTCAGCAGCCTGCTCGGCGGCGGCTCCGGCGGCAGCATTCTCTCCGGCATCGGCGGTCTGCT
>CAMKED010000064.1 GCA_946411475.1 uncultured Clostridia bacterium
CATTCTGCTTGGCGCGGGCAGCATCCAGGTCACCACGGCTGTCATGCAGTACGGCTATCGCATCATAGAGGACTTAAAGTCCGGCCTAAATTACTATCTGGCAGAAAAAGGCTTCCGCAGCGTCAAGGAGGCCGTCGGCCTCGCGCTGAGTACCGTCAGCGAGACGACCGATGTTTTGGAGCGGGATACCGTCGTGTTCCCAAAGTTCCTGCGAGAGAAGTGCATCGGCTGCGGCCGCTGCGTCGTTTCCTGCGCGGACGGCGGACACCAGGCAATCACGCTGAACGCCGAGCGGAAGCCCATGCTCAACGGCAAAAAGTGCGTCGGCTGTCATCTGTGCCTGCTGGTGTGTCCACAGAACGCGATCCGTTCCAGCCGGAAGCGGATTACAAAGCCTTAACGGGAAAACCATTCGAATAGGAGAGTGCGTTCAGATGATAAAAAAGCTGTTCCGGCAGATGCTGGTGACCCAGATCGTTTCCTCCATGACCGTGACCCTGTGTATGCTGATCGACAGCATCATGATCGGCCGCTTCCTTGGCGTGGAGGCCATGAGCGCCTACGGTCTGGCGAGCCCCCTGCTGCTGATTTTCGCGGCCTTTGGCAGTCTGATCTCCTCGGGCGTACAGGTCATGTGCGGCAAGACCGTCGGCGCAGGCGACCGTGATGAGACCGACGCCTGTTATACGGTGTCCGTCCTGCTGGCGGCCGGAATCTCTGCGGTCGGCCTGGTTCTGGTCTTCGCACTGCTTGGCCCGCTGACGAGCCTGCTCGGCGCGGGAAAGCCCGGCCCGGACAACCAGGTCTACGATCTGACGAAGGACTATATCACCGGCTTCATCATCGGCGCTCCGGCCTTCCTCTGCGCCCAGATCATGGTGCCCTATATGCAGCTTCTGGGCAGCCGCTCGCGGCTGGTCGCGGCGGTGATCGCAATGACCGTTGCGGATATTGCCTTTGACCTGCTGAACGTGTTCGTTTTCAAGGCCGGAACGCTTGGAATGGGGCTTGCCTCTACGCTGAGCTATTACATTGCCGTCAGTGTGGGGATCGGCGTCTTCCTGCGCAAGGGCTGCATGTTCCGCTTCCGTCCAAAGCTGTTCCAACGCAAAACCTGCCGCGAACTGGCCTCCTACGGCGTGCCGACGGTCGTCAATCAGATCAGCATGGTGCTGCTGGTCTTCCTGCTGAACCGCATGCTGCTGGACGTGGAGGGCACCGTCGCGGTTGCCGCCTACTCCGTGATCTCCACGGTCGGCAATATCTGCTATTGCTTCGGCTCCGGAACGGGCTCCGTTGCCATGATGCTGGCGGCCATCTTCTACGCGGATCGGGACAGAAGCTCCATCCGGGAGCTCGTGCGGGTCATGACCCGCAATGCTGTCGTCCTGGACGTGGGCGTGACCCTCGTCGGTCTGCTTGCGGCGACGCCGCTCATCACGCTGTTTCTCGGGCAGGACGTCTCGGCAAAGTCTATCGCGGTCTTCGGCCTGCGGCTGTTCGTCCTGTCGATCCTGCCTTCATCGCTGAACTCCACCTACAAGAACTACTACCAGGGCGTCAACCGCCTGCGGCTGACGGAGCTGATCTCCGTGCTGCAAAATTTTGTATATCCGGTGGCCTTTGCCTATCTGCTCAGCCGTTTCCTTGGCGTGACCGGGATCTGGCTTGGCTTCGTCTGCGGCGAGACGGCCACGCTGATTACTTTTTCGATTTTGGTCTGGCGGCACCACGGAGGCTTTTCCCTGTCCACCGAGGCCTACAGCATGCTGGAGCCGTCGTTCGGCGCCGCCCCGGAGCGCTGCTTTGAGCGGACGATCCAGTCCTCGGCTGAGGCCGTGGAGGCCTCCGAACAGATTTGCGCTTTCTGTCGCGAACGGGGGATCGACCGCAAATCTTCCATGCTGATCGGCCTGAGCGTGGAGGAAATGACGGTCAATATCATCGAGCACGGCTTCACGAAGGACAAGCGCGAACACAACGTGGACGTCCGCCTCGTGCTGGACGAGGACAGCCGTGTCATTCGTATCCGGGACAACTGCGTCAGCTTTGACCCGACCAAATATCTGGAACTGCATCAGTCCGACGATCCCGCGGCCCACATCGGCTTGCGTATGGTGATGGGCATGACAAAGGAAGCGTTTTATATCAACACCCTTGGATTGAACAATTTGACTCTGATTATGTAAAGATTTGGATATAGAGCAAACTGACCGATCACAAAAAGAAAAATGAGATTGAGAAAAAACAGCGCTTCTGGATGCGCCTGAACATAAAACAAACGATGCATAAGTATCTTTAAGGAGTTTCAGAAACATGGATACTTTGAATAAAAGAACAATTGCTGCTCTGTTAGTTGTTTTGCTGTTAGCTTCGATATGTTCATTGAACGGCTGTACGGTTAACACCGCATCAGAGTCGACGACTGCGGCAACACCGGAAGCCTTTACAGTCAATGTCAAGAGTATTAGCAAGCACGGTAATGTTGTGCTCAATACCTCGTTCGATGAAATGCGTTCAAACGGTATGGATATAGCCGACATCATCACGGTGTCCGTCGGAGGTACGAAGTACGACCTTCCCATCGGAACTGCTTTCACTGACGTTGACAGCGGATGTATGATTTGCCGCTTTGACATGGAGGACAATGAAGTCGCATTAGCAATCAATATGGGTTCATTTGCGACTGAGACAGGGATCGGCGAAAAACTGACGATAGACGACGAACCAGGCTACAAATGGAATTCTAAGATCGGCGAGATCACACTTGCTTGCAAGGAGAAGAAAGGCTACATCGACGAGTACAACGCCCGCAATCTAACGCGCACGGATGAGCGCAGGGACTACGCCTCGCTGAGCGACGAGGAGTTTGCCAATTTCCGTGCGGTTTCGGTGAGCGGGATGAAAGAAAATATTTTGTATCGCAGCAGCACGCCAATCGAGCCGGCGATCGGAAGGAACCAATACGCTATGCATGCGATGGAGAAAGCGCGAATCAAGTCTGTGATCAATCTCGACGATTCCGTCGAAGTTATGGTGAACTACGAGACGTATCCGGATAGTTATTACAGCACGTGCAATATCATCAATCCCGAAATGACGTATGATTTCGGAACGGAGGAGTTTGCAAAGAAAGTGAAGGAAAGCGCGCTGTTTATCATTGAGAATGACGGGCCGTATCTCATTCACTGCAAGGAGGGCAAGGATCGCACCGGCATTCTGTGCGCCCTGCTCGAGTGCTTCGTCGGCGCACGTGCAGAAGAAATCGCAAACGACTATATGTTGTCCTATTATAACTTCTACGGCGTCACATCTGACGACGCGACGTACAACATCATTCTCAAAAACAACCTTGTCAAAAATGTTTGCGGCTTGCTTGAAATTGACGATTTTGAAACGGCGAATCTCAAAGAAAAAGCAAAGGATTATTTCGTCTCGATCGGTATGACCGAAGAGCAGCTTGCCGTTCTTAAAGATAAACTGGGGAAATAATCAAAACAAGATCTTAAGTTAGGAATCTCCTTTCAATGCAAGCAAACGCCCGCAGCATCCAAAAAACATCCAACAAGATTGTCAGGAAACCTAAGTCGATTCCTTTGGTATGCGAATTAGTTTATGGAGGATAGTCTGTCTCGTGGCGCTGCCTATGTTCGCCGCTTCGGAACTTTACATTCTGCGTTATGTTATCTCAAAAGATGTCGTTATGTTAACTTTTTTCGGATTTTTTCAAAAAGGCAAACTTCGATTGCGGGTTTTCCACGCCTGCGGGGAGAAGACCCGCGAGGCCTGTCAAAAACAGGCCTCGCGGGCTGTGGAAAACTGTGTGGATTGTGTGTAAATCCTTTATTCATCGGAAATATTCATTGTTTTTTTGTAAACTGATTATGGAAAAACTCCTCTGCGAAGTCTACCGAAGCGACCTGAAATTCCCGCCCGTCGAGGTAGGCCAACGCGCCTGCGTCGGTGGTAAAGCTGAATTTCAGCTTGTAGGAATAGAGCGCCTGATACTTGCGGTCGAAGCGTTTGTCGAGCTTGCCGTATTTGCCGTCGCCCAGCAGGGGCGTCCCGGCGGCGGCCATCATAGCGCGGATCTGATGCGTTCGTCCGGTGATCAGCTCGCACTCCACCAGCGAGAGCCCGTCCCGGCTTTCGAGCGTGCGGTAGAGAGTCACGGCGGTTTTGGAGCCGGGCTGCGGCTTCTGGGTCACGTAGACCCGGTTCTGCTTGGCGTCCTTGAAGATGTAGCCCTCCAATTTGCCCGCCCGGGGTTTCGGCGTGCCGTGGACCACACAGAGGTATTTCTTTTCCAGCTCCCGGTCCTTGATCTTCTGGTTCAGCACCCGCAGAGCCTCGGCGGTCTTGGCGGCAATGACGATGCCGCCGGTGTTGCGGTCGATCCGGTTGCAGAGGGCCGGGGCAAAGGCATGTTCCTCGCGGGGCTTCCATTCACCCTTTGCGTAGAGGTAGGCCTGAATATGGTCGATCAGGGTCTTGCCGTACTCCGCCCCGTCGTGGGGGTGGACGGCCTGGCCCGGTTTTTTGTCGACCAGGATCAGGTTCTCGTCCTCGTAGACGACATTCAGCTTCGGGGCCGTGACGGTGAGATAGGCGTTCTCGGGCTTCGGCGTGTCGAAGAACTCGTCGTTGATGAATAATTGCAGGACGTTTCCCTCGCAGAGCCGCGTGTCGCGCTCGGCCCGCTTGCCGTCCACCTTGATCCGCTTCAGGCGGATATACTTCTGGGCCAGGGAGGCAGGGAGCAGGGGGACGCTCTTGGCCAGAAAACGGTCGAGCCGCTGGCCCGCGTCGTTTTTTGTGATGGTGATTTCTTTCATGGGGCACCTCCCGGGATTGTCGCAGTGTTTCATAGCACCATCATACCGCAAAAAAACCGGACAGGCAAGTCCTTTCTTTTTTTGTGCTTTACAAAAATGGATTTTTGTGGTATGATAAAAAAGTTAAATTGCAGAACTGTATCTGTAATTCCGAAAGGAGTTCTGATTTTTATGATAAAATACGTGATCCACGGCGGAAAACCGCTGAGCGGCAGAGTGATGATTTCCGGGGCGAAAAACGCCGCAGTCGGCATCCTTCCCGCCACGCTGCTGGTCAAGGGAACCTGCCGGATCGAGAACGTCCCCGATATTTCCGACATCCGTCTGCTTTTGCAGATTCTCAGTGAGATGGGCGCCTCCATCCGTCGTTTGAGCTACAGCACGCTGGAAATTGACTGTACCCGGGTCCGCGACGTCGTCGCCCCGATCGACCTGGTGCGCCGGATCCGCGCCTCCTATTATCTGATCGGCGCGCAGCTCGGCCGCTTCGGCCACGCCACCGTGGCCCTGCCCGGCGGCTGCAACTTCGGCCCCCGTCCCATCGACCAGCATATCAAGGGCTTTGAGGCCCTCGGCGCGGACGTGGAGCTCTCCGGCGGCTACGTGATTGCGAAAGCCCCCGCGGATGGACTGCACGGCGCACGCGTAAACCTCGACGTCGTCAGCGTCGGCGCGACCATGAACATCATGCTCGGCGCGGTCCTGGCCAACGGCACCACCTATATTGAGAGCGCGGCCAAGGAGCCGCACATCGTCGACCTTGCCAACTTCCTGAACGCCATGGGCGCCCGGATTTCAGGCGCTGGCACCGACATGATCCGCATTCGTGGGGTCAAGTCCCTCCATGGCGGCAGCTATTCCATCATCCCCGACCAGATCGAGGCTGGGACCTACATGGCGGCCGCGGCGGCCGCGGGCGGAGATGTGCTGATCCAGAACGTCATTCCCAAGCACCTGGAGTCCATTACCGCCAAGCTGCGTGAGATGGGCGCACGCATCACCGAATATGAAGATGCAATCTGCGTGATCCGCACTGGCAAGCTCCGCCGGGCCAACGTCAAGACCCTGCCGTACCCCGGCTTCCCCACGGATATGCAGTCTCAGGTGGCCGTCTGTTTGGCCATCGCCAAGGGCACCAGCGTGATCACCGAGGGCATCTACGATACCCGTTTCCGCTACTGTGCAGAGCTCAACCGCATGGGCGCGAAGATCAAGGTGAATACCAAGGTCGCCATGATCGAAGGCGTGGAGCAGCTTCACGGCTGCGAGGTCAAGGCCTGCGACCTGCGCGCAGGCGCCGCCATGGTGATTGCCGGCCTTGTGGCAGACGGCACCACCACGGTTGAGGACGTCCACTACATCGAGCGCGGCTATGAGTGTATGATCGAAAAGCTGCGAGGTCTCGGCGCAGATATTTCCCGGATCGAAACCCCGGATCCGGTCAACGTCCAGAGCGTGGGCTGACCAGCCCCCTTTGGGGAATATGAATGATGAATGTGTCACGCGGGTTTGCCGCAGCGATCGTTGATATTTTAACGGGAATTTTATATGAAATAATGTATAATAATAAATAATTAACAATACAAAAAGGATGCTCTTGCAACCGCATTCATAATTGCTTTCGGAGGCGCATGTCATGGAATGGGATAAGATTCAAAATAATGAGCAGCAGGACAGCCTGGGCACGACGCAGGAAAACGTTCCCTCCTCCCGGATAAGCGGTCGGGGAGGGGCTTTTGCTGAAAAACGCCGCAGCGCTTCCGGCAGCGGAGTTCGCCGCCATTCCGGTCCTCTGCCGCCCTGGTTGCTGGTGTTTGGCAGTCTTCTGTTTTACGCCCTGTGCTTCCATATCATGACCGAGAACCACTTCTCCATCGGTCGCTTTCTGACGCTCACGATCCTCTCAATTTCGTTTGCGCTGCTCTTCTCGCTGTTCGGAACCATAAGCAAGCGGCGGAAGTACCAAAGGATCTTTGCCTTTGCGGCGGTCATTCTCTGGGCCGTCCTGTTCCTGGCGGAATACTTTATTCTCGATTCCTTTCACAACTTCTACACCATCGAGGGCATGCTCACCGGCGCCGGAAATGCCGGACAGGATGATTTCAAAGATCGCACGATTGAGCTGCTGCTGAAAAACCTGTGGCGTATTCTGCTCTTTGCGCTGCCTGTGGTTGGCTGGTGCCTGGCAAACCGCTATCTGAAGATTCGCCGGATCCTGACCCGCGGCGTGCGGCGTTATCTGGCAGGCGGCGCTGCGATCCTGCTGGTGATCGGCCTGCTCTTCGGTCTGATTTTCTCTCCGGATCGGAAGCGTCTTGGCAAGGAGTACGACTTTACCGAAGCTGTCCGCGGCTTCGGCCTGCCCATGGGCTTTGCGATGGACGTCGTCAAGGGCGGCGGAAAGAGCGGCTCGTTCGATCTTCCTGACGATCCTTTTATCCCGAACCTTTCCACGGATAATCCGGCGGATACTTCGGAGCAGGCCTCTCGGCCGCAGCAGACCGGCACCGACGGCGAGACGATTGCGCCTGTGACCACGGAACCGCCCAAGCCCGTCTACACCTACCAGAAGATGGATCTGGACTTTGACGGTCTGATCGCCAACTCCAACGACGACACTGTGGTGAACATTTCCAGGTATCTGGCCTCTCTGACGCCGTCCAAGACCAACGAAATGACGGGGATGTTCAAGGGCAAGAATCTGATCCTGATTACTGCGGAGGCCTTTTCCAAGGAGCTTATCACGCCGGAGCTGACGCCGACGCTCTACCGCATGATGACCAAGGGCATTCAGTTCACCGACTACTATCAGCCCGCCTGGGGCGGCTCCACCTCGTCCGGCGAGTTCTCCGTCATGACGGGAATTGATCCGGCGCGCGGCGTGGCCTCCATTACAAATTCCATCGGCCGGAACATGAGCATCACGATCGGCAATAAACTCAAGGATCTGGGCTATTTCACCCGCGCCTACCACGACCACGACTACACCTATTACAGCCGTGACGAGACCCATGAGAACCTCGGCTATGAGAAGTTCATCGGCGTGGGAAACGGCATGGAGGTCACAAAGGCCTGGCCGGAGAGCGATCTGGAAATGATCGACTTTACGGTGCCGCAATATATCGACCATCAGCCCTTCAGCGTCTACTACATGACGGTTTCCGGCCACGGGCTTTATTCCTGGGGCGGCAACCGCCAGTGCGTCCGTCACCAGGATGAGGTTCAGAGCCTGACTTGCTCTGAGACAGTCAAGGCTTACATCGCCTGCAACTTAGAGGTCGAGTACGCCATGCAGTCGCTGATTGCCCAGCTTGAGGCGGCCGGCATCGCCGACGATACGCTGATTGTGCTGACTGCAGACCACTATCCCTACTGTCTGGAAAAGAGCGACACCTGGAAGAACGACAAAGACTTCCTCTCCGAATACTACGGCTATGAGGTCACGAACTGCGTCGAGCGGGATCACAACTGCCTGATCATGTGGAGCGGCTGCCTGGAGGGCATGGATCTGCGGATCGACAGCCCCACCTTCAGCCTCGACATCGTACCGACGCTCTGCAATCTCTTTGGCGTGGAGTGGGATTCCCGGCTCTATTCGGGCCGCGACGTCTTCTCCGACGCGGAGGCCATCGTCTTCTGGCCGGATCATAGCTGGAAGACCGATATGGGCACTTGGATCGCTGCCAAGAGCACCGGCACCGAGTTCACCCCCGCCGAGGGCGCGGAGGTCACGGAGGACTATCTCAACCGCATCCGCCGCAGCGTCAGCAACAAACTGAACTATGCCTACTCGGTCCTCGGCCTGGACTACTTCGGGATCTTGTTTGATTAGTCCGTAGGGGCGCACACTGTGCGCCCGCGCAGAGCGTGTATCAGGTAAGAAGTAAGAATTAAGAAGTAAGAGGTATCGTCCCGGACACCTCTTACTTCTTCCTTTTTACCTCTTACCTTGCAAAAGCGCTTCCATTTCCTCTGCAGTCAACGCCCGGTACTGCCCCGGCAGCAGGGCGGGATCCAGAGTGAGGCCGCCGATGGACAGGCGCTTCAATGTAAAAACGTGGCCGCCGACGGCCTTGACCATGAGCTTGACCTGGTGCTTCCGGCCCTCGCGGATCACAAGCCAGCCCTCTGTGACTGGGCGGCCGGGATTTTTCATCAGGTGGTTGTGTTTCTTCGGCGGCAACAGCGCCTCACAGGCGCCGATGGTGGAGTAGCCCTCCAACCACGCCCGAGCGGGCAGGGAGATGACGCCCGTCCCTTCGAGCTCCACCCCGGTGGCCATCTGCGCAAAAGCGGCCTTGTCCAACCGCCCGAAAGCCCGGAAGAAATAGCGCTTTTCCACGTGGGCCTCCGGCCGCAGCAGCAGGGGGTCCAGCGTCCCGTCGTCGGTCAGCAGGAGCAGCCCTTCTGTGTCCATATCGAGCCGTCCAACCGGGTGCAAGTCCTGCAATTCCTCCGGCAGCAGTTCCATTACCGTTGGCCGCGTCCGGTCCGAGCGGGCGGTCAGATAGCCCGCGGGCTTATTCAGCATGATCGTGCACACGGGAACCTCCTTGAGAGTTGAGAATTGAGAGTTGGGAGTTGAGAATTAGAGGTATCCCTTCGGGATATTTTTAACTGTTCAAATGACAATTTGAACGATACCTTCCATTCTCAATTCTCAACTCCCACCTGTCCATTATACCACAGGCTTCCGTTCAATGCAAAAGAAAAATGTATGATGTAAAATGATATGAACCAATAAAAAGAGAAGCCCTAGCTTCGATATG
>CAMKED010000065.1 GCA_946411475.1 uncultured Clostridia bacterium
TCGACCGCGGCTATATCTCCCCCTACATGGTCACCGACACCGACAAGATGGAAGCTGTTATCGACGATCCCTACATCCTGATCACCGACAAGAAGATCTCCGTGATCCAGGAAATCCTGCCAGTGCTCGAGAAGATCGTGCAGGCCGGCAAGAAGATGGTCATCATCGCCGAGGACGTCGAGGGCGACGCCCTTGCTACCCTGCTTGTGAACCGTCTGCGCGGCACCTTCACCTGCCTGTGCGTCAAGGCGCCCGGCTTCGGCGACCGCAGAAAGGAAATGCTCCGCGACATCGCCATCCTGACCGGCGGCACCTATATCGCCTCCGATCTGAACATGGATCTCAAGGACGTTGACGTGTCCGATCTGGGCCGCGCCCGTCAGATCAAGTCCACCAAGGACAACACCACTATCGTGGACGGCATGGGCGACCCTGAGGCCATCAAGGCCCGCGTCCATGAGATCCGCGCCGCGATTGAAGTCACCACCTCCGATTACGACCGCGAGAAGCTGCAGGAGCGGCTGGCAAAGCTGTCCGGCGGCGTAGCCGTCATCCGTGTCGGCGCTCCCACCGAGGTTGCCATGAAGGAGCAGAAGCTCCGCGTGGAGGACGCTCTGAACGCAACCCGTGCCGCCGTTGAGGAAGGCATCGTGGCCGGCGGCGGTACTGCCTACGTCAACGCGATTCCCGCCGTGGAGCGTCTTGTCGCCCGTCTGAGCGGCGACGAAAAGACCGGCGCTTCCATCATTGCCCGCGCCCTCCAAGCCCCCATCCGTCAGATCGCCGAGAACGCCGGTGTGGACGGCTCCGTGGTCTTTGAGAAGATCAAGAACAGCCGCAAGCAGGGCTATGGCTACGACGCCGCCAAGGACGTGTTCGTGGACATGATCCCCGCCGGTATCGTGGATCCGACCAAGGTCACCCGCAGCGCGCTGGAGAACGCCGCTTCCATCGCGGCCTCCGTCCTGACCACCGAATCCCTGGTGGTGGATAAGCCCGATCCCCAGGCTGACGCAGCCATGGCAGCCGCAGCAGCCGGCGGCGGCGGAATGGGCGGAATGTACTAATTAAATGACAATTGAACCGTAGGGACGAGCATTGCTCGTCCGCATCACGCACCAACCGATCCGGGCGGTCAGACTTCGTAACATACGAGTTTGGCCGCCCGCGCTTTTTCGTAGGGGGCGGCGCCTACGACGCCTCCTACGTTCTCTGAACTCTGAACCCACCCTGATCCCTATGATTAAGTTATCTTTAAGGTTCCCGCGCTATGATGGGCGCAGAAGAACGAAACGGGAGGGATTTTTATGTCCAAGAAATTGCAACGGTTGCTGGCCTGGTGCGTATGCGTGCTGATGCTGTTGTCTCTTACTGCCTGCGGGGAACGGGCTACAAACGAGAGCAGCGCCAATACGGGCGCGGAAGCCCACGCAGGCCGTAAAGGGAATACCGAGGCGCAGACCGAAGCGGCTGCCGACGCACAGAGCGAAGCAGCCAACGCGCAAAACAATGACGCCAAACCCTTCGACGCGCAGGGCAGCGCCGCGACGGATGCAAGCAGCGTCTACAACGGTCTGTTCAGCACCGACCGCGTTCACATGATCGACGTGACGATCTCTGCGGACGATTGGGCCGATCTTCTGGCAAACCCGCTGAATAAGACCAAGTACAAGACCAACGTAACGATCGACGGCGAAACGCTCGAAGAGGTCTCCTTTTCCACCAAGGGCAACACCAGCCTATCCTCCGTGGCAAGCGACCCGAACAGCAACCGTTACAGCTTCAAGCTCAACTTCGGCAAGTACAACAAGGAGCAGACTTACCACGGGCTGAACAAGCTCAGCCTCAACAATCTCTACGCCGACGCGAGCTATCTGAAGGACTACATCAGCTATGAGCTGTCCCGGCAGGCCGGCGTGGACGCGCCGCTGGTCAGCTTTGTCTGGCTGCGCATCAACGGTGAAGATCACGGTCTCTACCTCGCCATCGAGGATGTCAGTGAAGCCTGGCTGGAACGGACGCAGGACGGAGAAGGCGTGCTCTATAAGCCGGAAACCGAAGAACTCGACCAGATGAACGACAACAAAGGCAACGCACAGGGGGACTTCCCCTTCGGAAACGGTCAGGGCGGCTTCCCGGGCAATCCTCCGGACGGACAGGGATTCCCCGGTGGAAACGGCGACGGACAGGGTCAGGGCGGCTTCCCGGGCAATCCTCCGGACGGCCAGGGATTCCCCGGTAGAAACGGCGACGGACAGGGATTCCCCGTTGGAAACGGTGACGGGCAGGGATTCCCCGGCGGTCCGGGCCAAATGGGCTTCGGCAACAACGCCAAGGGCGCCGATCTGCGCTACACGGACGACAATCCGGAAAGCTACTCCGACATCTTTGACAACGACGAGACCGACATGGACGAGGGCGCACAGGAACGGGTCATTGCCGCGCTGAAGGCCCTCTCCGAAGGCGATCCTGCGGACGCGCTGGACACCGACGAGGTGATCCGTTACTTCGCAGCGCACAATTTCGTCCTGAACTATGACAGCTACACCGGCAACATGCTGCACAACTATTACCTCTATGAGAACGACGGGAAGCTCTCCATGCTGCCCTGGGACTACAATCTCAGCTTCGGCGGCTTTATGGGTGGTCTCGGTGAGCAAAAAACCGGCAACGCCGGCGGAAGCGACGCTACTTCCCTGCTCAACACCGGCATCGACACACCCCTGTCCGGTTCCACCGAGGAAAGCCGTCCGATGTGGGCCTGGATCGTTGCGGACGAAAGCTATCTCGAACAGTATCACGAGGTCTTTGATGAGCTGCTGCGCAACTATTTTGAAAACGGGATCTTTGAAGCCGAGCTGGACCGTCTCACGGAAATGCTTCGTCCCTACGTAGAAAAAGACCCCAGCGCATTCTACAGCGTGGACGAATTTGACACGGCCGTCGCAACGCTGAAGCAGGTCTGCCTGCTCCGCGCCGAAAGCATCCGCAAGCAGCTCAACGGCGGGCTCTCCACCTGCACCGACCAGCAGGACGCAGCCGCAAAGGTAGACGCAAGCGGCGTCAACATCCAAAGCATGGGTAGCATGGGCGGCGGACGGCGTTGACCGCATTTGGCAAAAAACAGCTTCCGGGTTTGATCCCGGAAGCTGTTTTTTTATTTCTTTCCAAACAGGAACCAACGCTTGCGAAAGCCGCTGCGGATTTCCTCAAAACTTCCGACCTCGAAGCGGTTTTCCGGATACTTCTCGTTGAAGCGGTCCCGCAGCAGCGCGGAGAAATCCTCCCCGATCGACAGGTCCATCCCGCGGATGGCGGGCACCGTAAACCAGGCCAGGGTCAGCTTATTGGAAAACGCAAGCCGGTCTCTGGCGTGCTTCGACCCGGCCTTGGGATGGTCTCGGTGGAACGCTTCCCATTGCTGCAGGAATTGCTGCACAAAGTCCTCTAAAAACGTCTGCCGCTGCATCGGGTGCGCGCAGACCCAGCGGTCCATCGCCTCAAAAACCGGCGTCAAAGCCTCCTTGTGGGTCTGATAGAAGGATTCATACTGCTTGCGGTTAAAATGCTTGAAAGCATTCGGAAAGTCCCGGACGCAATCTAAAAGATGCTCCTCTGCATACAGCCGGTCCGCCTCGTCGGCGGGTGCCGTCTGCGGAAGCAGCTCCGGCAGCCGATGCTTCGCGCCGCAATAGACGCAGGAGAATTCCTCCAGCTCGGCAGGGACGGAAATCTCCTTGCCGCAGGCGGGACATGTTAAAATGAGTTGTCCCATATTGATACCTCATTAAGTATGCGGTAGGAAGTAAGAAGTATCCGTATCTTCCCCTTTTTCTTGTTCCTTCTTACCTCTTACTTCTAACTTTTTCCTTATTCGCCACAGACGGCGAGGATGTGGCGCAGCAGCTCGTCCCGGCCCGTTCCCTTTTCTGCGGAGAACGGGATCAGAACGGTGCTTTCGTCCAGCGCGAGGGTCTGCCGGATCAGGGCCATATTCGGCTCCAGCTCGGATTTTTTCAGCTTATCCAGCTTATTTGCGACGACCGCGAAGGGACGGCCGGAATTCTGAAAATAGCGGGCCATCGTGACATCGTTCTCCGTGGGCTTATGTCTGGCGTCCACGATCAGGATCCCGAGGGCAATGCGCTCCGGGACGGAGAAATACTGCTCCATCAGCTTGCCCCAGCGCTCCTTTTCGGACTGAGGGACCTTGGCGTAACCGTATCCGGGAAGATCCACGAAATAGGCGCGCCCGTCGATCCGGAAAAAGTTGATGTGAACCGTCTTGCCGGGGGTCTCTCCCACCCGGGCAAAGTTTTTCCGGTTCAGAATCCGGTTGATAACAGACGATTTTCCCACGTTGGACTTGCCGGAAAACGCAATCTGCGGCAGGCCGTCCTTGGGCAGCCTGGCCATATCTGTGATGGAAGTGAGAAATTCAGCTTTTTGCAGATTCATCGCGGCCGCCTTTCCTACTGTCGGATGTCAGGCTTGCGTTTTTTTGGAATCGGCGGGGTGGCCAGGGGCAGGCTCTGCGTATCGGCCGTCACGATCACGGGCGCATCCGGTTCGGGGAACACAAGCGCCGTCTCCAAAACGGTATCCGCGGTACGCACCGAGACAAAATTCAGGGCCTTGCGCACCGTCTGGTCGATCTCCTCGAGGTCCTTTCTGTTCTCTTCCGGGATGATCACAGTCTTGATCCCGTGGCGCAGGGCGGCCATGGTCTTCTCCTTCAGGCCGCCGATGGCCAGGACGCGGCCGCGGATCGAGATTTCACCGGTCATGGCAATATCCCGCCGCACGCGCGCGCCGGTCAGGGCCGAGACAAGCGCCGTGCAGACCGTAACGCCTGCGCTGGGTCCGTCCTTCGGGACCGCGCCTTCGGGGAAATGGACGTGGATATCCTTGGTCTTATAGAAGTCCTCCGCGATGCCAAGGCTCTTGGCCCGCGAACGGATATAGCTCATCGCGGCCTGGACGGATTCCTGCATGACCTTACCGAGGTTGCCGGTCAGTTCCAGCTTGCCGGTGCCTTCGACCACATTGCACTCGACCTCGAGCATCTCGCCGCCCACGGAGGTCCAGGCCAAGCCGTTGACCAGCCCGACGGGATCTTCTTCGGGCAGTCGGTCCGGAAGGAATTTGCGGATCCCCAGGAATTTTTCGAGGTTTGCGGAGCTCACGGTAAGGCGGGTCGTCTCAGGATGCTCCAAGAGCTCCATTGTCGCTCTGCGGCACAGCTTGGCCAGCTCTTGTTCCAGACGGCGGACGCCGGATTCCCGGGTGTAGCAGGCGATGATCTCGCGCAGCGTGCTGTCCGGCACGCGAAGCTGCGTCTTTTTCAGCCCATGGCGGGCCTTCTGCTTGGGCAGCAGGTGATTTTTGGCGATCATCAGTTTTTCCTCGTCCGTATAGGAATCGAGGTGGATGATTTCCATCCGGTCCAGCAGGGGGCGCGGGATCGTGTCGTCTGTATTCGCGGTCGTAATGAACATGCACTTGCTCAGATCAAAGGGCAACTCAAGGAAATTATCCCGGAAGGAGTTGTTCTGTTCCGGATCCAGGACCTCCAGCAGGGCAGCCGAGGGGTCGCCGCGATAGTCGGAGCCGAGCTTGTCGATCTCGTCGAACAGGATCAGCGGATTGTTGCTCTTTACCTGGGTCAGCGCCGTCAGAATCCGGCCCGGCATGGCCCCGATATAGGTCTTCCGGTGGCCGCGGATCTCCGCCTCGTCATGCACGCCGCCCAGAGAGATCCGGGCCAGCTTGCGATTGAGGCAGGCTGCGATGGAAGTCGCGATGGAGGTCTTGCCGACGCCCGGAGGGCCGACCAGGCAGAGGATCTGTCCGCGGTTTTCCGGGGCCATCTGGCGGACCGCCAGGAATTCCAGAATGCGTGTTTTGACCTGCTGCAGGCCGAAATGGTCCTGATCGAGCAGCTTTCTGGCCTGTTCCACGTTCAGGCGTTCCTTGGTGGATTCGTTCCAGGGCAGTTCAAGCGCAACGTCCAGATAGTTGCGGATCACGGACGCCTCCGACGAACCGAAGGGCTGCTTGCGCAGACGCTTGACCTCTTTAAGCAGTTTTTCTTCCGATTCTGAGGCGAGATGCAAGGCCTTGATGCGCTCCTCATAGTCGTCGGCGTCATCGTCATCTTCGCCAAGCTCCTGCCGGATGGCCTTGATCTGCTCGCGCAGATAGTAATCCCGCTGGTCCTTGTTCATGCTCTCCTGGGCCTTATCCTGCATTTCTTCCTCGAGGGAGAGAATGTTCAGCTCATGATTCATCAGATGGTTGCAGCGGAACAGCCGTTTCCCGGGATGGAGCTGATTCAGAAGCATCAGCTTATCTTCAAAGCGGAAAGAAGCCGCCTGCGCGGCAATATCGCTGATTTCGCCGGGATCTTTGCTGGCCAGCATGCGCAGCATTTCCTCATGGAGCGGGCGCTGGCTCAGTTCCATGAACTCCTCAAACAGGCGGTAGGCCGTGCGCATCATGGCCTCCAGCTTCGGGCTCAGAGTCAGCGGCTCGTCATGCAAAATCGCGATTCTAGCGCAAAGATAGGGCTCCGTTTTCAGCGCCGTCACCACGCGGGCCCGGGAAAGGCCCGTCACAAGCAGACGCGCAGCC
The DNA here is from genome assembly GCA_946411475.1 of uncultured Clostridia bacterium. Lineage (GTDB taxonomy): Bacteria > Bacillota > Clostridia > Oscillospirales > Oscillospiraceae > JAFRPC01. The sequence goes on from CAMKED010000065.1 coordinate 6,634, forward strand.
TCGCCGGGCGCGCGAACGATCTGCTTGATTTGCGCAACGGTGCCGATCAGATTCAAGGCGTTAAAGTCGGGATCATTGTCCATAACCGAGCGCTGCGGCAACAGCAGGACGCGCTGATCCGCCTTCATGGCCTTGTCAATGGCCCGCAGTGATTTCTCCCGTCCTGCCTCAAAATGCGTGGTAGCGTGCGGAAATGCCACAAGTCCGCGCAGAGCGATCACGGGTAGTTGTTCGTATTCGATACGTTCTTCCATGGTTCAAACCTCCTTTCAGGAGAGGGGTTGATACGATTGCAGGGGCCGACGCGCTCGACTGCCCGCGGTTTGCGAATGAAACCTGGTTCGGGGCGTCGAGGGCGCCGCCCCCTACAACGCTGTAACGGTAAACTGTTGACGCATCACGCAAGGCTTTATTCGCCGGAAATGCGTTTTGCTTTTTCGTTGTGCAGCAGAAGCGGCTTCCCGGTCCCGCGGACGGCTTCCTCCGTGACGGTCACCTTGGTGATCGTCTTGTCTGAGGGTATCTCGTACATCACGGGCGTCAGAATGCCCTCCATGACGGCACGCAGGCCGCGTGCGCCGATCTTCCGCTCCACGGCAAGCTCAGCAACTGCGGTCAGGGCTTCCGACGCGAATTCCAGTTCCACGCCGTCATAGGACAAAATCTGCTTATACTGCTTGCACAGCGCGTTTTTGGGCTCAGTCAGAATACGGACCAGGTCCTCCGGAGAAAGATCGTGCAGGCTCGTGATGACCGGCAGACGGCCGACCAGTTCCGGAATAATGCCGAATTTCAGCAGATCGTGGGGCTGCACCTGACGGAACAGCTCGCCGATTTTCCGATCCTTTTTGCTGGAAAGCTCGGAGCCGAAGCCCAGAGAGCTGCGATCCACGCGGCGTTCGATGATCTTGTCAAGCCCGTCGAAGGCGCCGCCGCAAATAAAGAGGATTTTGGAGGTATCGATCTGGATAAATTCCTGCTGCGGGTGCTTTCGTCCGCCCTGGGGCGGCACGTTGGCGACCGTGCCCTCCACGATCTTCAAAAGGGCCTGTTGCACGCCCTCGCCGGAGACGTCGCGGGTAATCGAGGTATTCTCGCTCTTGCGGGCAATCTTATCCATCTCGTCGATATAAATGATGCCTTGTTCGGCGCGCTCGACATCAAAGTCTGCTGCCTGGATCAGCCGGAGCAGGATATTCTCGACGTCTTCGCCCACGTAACCGGCCTCGGTCAGCGTGGTCGCGTCTGCAATCGCGAACGGCACGTCCAGGATTTTCGCGAGCGTCTGCGCAAAGAGCGTCTTGCCGGAGCCCGTCGGGCCGATCAGCAGGATATTGCTCTTTTGCATTTCTACGTCGGAATCCTCGCCGAAATAGATCCGCTTGTAATGGTTATACACCGCAACGGAAAGCGCGATCTTTGCGTCCTCCTGGCCGATGATATAATTATCCATGTACTCCTTAATCTCACGCGGCGTCGGGAGCTTCTCGGGGTCATGTGCAAAGCGTTTATCGGTTTCGTAGAGGTCTTCCCGGATCAGGCTGTTGCACAGATCCACGCATTCGTTGCAGATATAGACGTTGTTGGGACCGGACATCATCCGTTTGACCTGTTCCTGCCGCTTGCCGCAGAAGGAACAGCGGACGCCTTTTTCGTTTGCCAACACAGTCACTCCTTTCTGATGGGATTGTGGCGTTCCGTAATCGGAACAAGCACCCCGCCAGCCTTGCGGCCGGTCCCTCTCCCCTTGGACAGGGGCGGTTTAGCGGTGGTCGATCACCTTGTCGATGATCCCGTATTCCAGCGCTTCCTGCGCGCTCATGAAGTTGTCGCGTTCGGTATCGGCGGCAATCTGCTCCAGGGGTTTGCCGGTGTTGGCGGCAAGGATCTGATTCAGCTTCTGCTTCATGCTCAGAATGCGGCGGGCCTGGATTTGGATGTCCGTGGCCTGGCCCTGCGCGCCGCCGGAGGGCTGATGGATCATGATCTCCGCGTTGGGCAGCGCCATCCGCTTTCCCTTCGCGCCGGCGGAGAGCAGGAATGCGCCCATAGAGGCGGCCATGCCGATGCAGATGGTGGAAACGTCGCACTTGATATACTGCATGGTATCATAAATTGCCATGCCGGAGGTGATCACGCCGCCGGGACTGTTGATATAGAACTGGATGTCCTTATCCGGGTCCTGCGCTTCCAGATACAGAAGCTGGGCCACGATCAGAGAGGCCGTGGTGTCGTTGACCTCTTCGGAGAGCATCACGATCCGGTCGTTCAGCAGGCGGGAGAAAATATCATAGGAACGCTCGCCGCGGCTGGTCTGCTCGACCACGTAGGGGACTAAACTCATGGTCATTCTCCTTTCAAATAACGGGGCCGAAACAGGCTCGGCCCCGTAGGTGAGATGCTAATGCATTGTAACCGAACAGAAGCGGAATTATTCCTCCGCAGGAGCGGTGGCATGCGCTTCGGCCACGATCAGATCGCGGGCCTTGCGGACCTTGAGATCGGTGGCGATATCCTCAGCGGGAACAGCAACCTTGATCTTCTCTACGTCCATGCCGTACTGCTCAGCAAGCTTCTGGTACTCGGCGTTCATGTCCTCCTCGGTGGCCTCGAGCTTCTCAGCCTCGGCAATCGCGTTCAGAACCACGCGCAGACGGACCTGCTTTTCTGCAGAGGGACGGATGCTGTTCTTGAAGCCGGACAGGTCGCCGCCCAGCATCTTGCTGTACTGCTCCAGGCTCATGCCCTGGGA